>NZ_QZEZ01000001.1:0-372561 GCF_003594885.1 Vallicoccus soli | reverse complement strand
TCACGCAGGGCCAGAAGGGCCCGCAGGCGGAGAACGTCCGCGCCATCTGAGCGACCGCTCAGGAGCACCCCGACGGGGCGTCGGCAGCCACGGCTGCCGGCGCCCCGTCGCGCGTACGGGGCCCCTGCGCGTCAGGCCGGCGCCGCGACGAGCAGCGGCAGGAGCAGGGTCATGGTCGTGCCGGCGCCGGGGGCGGAGGCCACCCGGATCTCGCCGCCGTGCCGGTCCACGACGGTCTTGGCGACGCTGAGGCCGACCCCGGCGCCCTGGACCGCGCGCTCGCTGGCCCCCGCGGCGCGGAAGAAGGTCGTGAAGAGCTGGGCCCGCTCCTCCTCGGACATGCCGACGCCGGTGTCCGCGACCGCGACCCGGGCCCGCCCGCCCTCGGTGCCGGCGGTCACCGTGACCCGCCCGCCGGGCGGGGTGAACTTCAGGGCGTTGCTCAGCAGGGCCGCGAGGACCCGCTCGAGCTGGGCCTCGTCGCCGAGGACCGTCCCGACGCCCTCGTCGACGACGACGAGCTCGAGGCCGCGCTCGCGCGCGGGCAGGGCGACGTCGTCGACGACGGCCGCGACGACCGCGCCGAGGGCCACCTCGTCCTGGCGCACCTGGAAGCCGCCGGTCTCCACCCGGCTCAGCACGAGCAGGTCCTCCACGAGCGCGAGCAGGCGCTGGGCGTTGCGCCGCGCCACCTCCACCATGCGCAGGGGCTCCTGCGCCAGCGGGCCGGCCTCGCCGTCGAGGAGCACCTCGAGGTAGCCGCAGACGTTCGTCAGCGGCGTGCGCAGCTCGTGGCTCACCGTCGCCACGAAGTCCGCGCGCACCCGGTCGAGCTCGCGCAGGCGCAGCGCGACCTCGCGCTCGTGCGCCACGGCCTCGAGCAGCGCCTGCTCGGTCCGCTTGCGCTCCCGGATGTCGCGCACCGTGACCACGGCCCCCTCGGTGCGCCCGTCGCGCACGAGCGGGGCGGCGAGGTACTCCACCGGGACCGCCGCGCCGTCCGGGCGCCAGAGCACCTCGCTGTCGACCCGGCGCGCGACCCCCGTGCGGGCGGCGGCGAGCACGTGGCACTCCTCGCGGGGGTACGGCGTGCCGTCCGGGCGGCGGTGGTGGAACAGGCCGTGCGCGTCGGCGCCGACGAGCTCCTCGACGGGGCGCCCGACGAGCGCGGCGAAGGCGTGGTTCGCCGACGCCGTGCGGCCGTCGACGCCGATGGTGAAGATGCCCTCGGCCGTCGAGGCGAGCAGCGTCTCGAGGCGGTCGGCGAGGTGCAGGCGCTCGCGCTCGAGCCGGCGGGCCTCGGTGACGTCGTCGGCCACCGCGACCCAGCCGGCGGGCCGGCCCTCGGCGTCGTGCATCGCGGTCACGGTGAGCGCCACGAGGCGCCGCTCGCCGTCGGGACGGACCCACGTCCACTCCCGGGCCACGGGGCCCTCGGTGCCCGCAGCGGCGGCGAGCGCCGCAGGCCCCGGGGGCAGGCCGACCTCGCCGGCGCGCCGGCCCAGCTCCACGGCGTCGTGCACGTCGGTGAGCCGCAGCCTGCCCACGACCTCGTCGGCGCTGCGGGCGAGGATGCGCTCCGCGCCCGCGCTGAGGACGGTGACCACCCCGTCGGGGTCGGTGGCCACGACCGCCGTGCCCGTGGCCGCGTCGAGCACCGCCCGCAGCAGAGCGTGCGCGCGCCGTACGGCCCGCTCGGCGGCCCGCCGCTCGGTGACGTCGCGCGCGATGGCGGTGACGTACCCGCCGCCGTCGCCGTGCCAGGGCGCCAGGGTGGCCTCGACGAGCAGCGGCCGCCCGTCCGGGCCCGTGGCGGTCAGCTCGACCCCGGTCGCGCCGGCGCCGTCCTCGCCGAGGGCGCTCCGCAGCCCGCCGGGGAACACCTCCGCGGCCGGGCGGCCCAGCACCTCCGGGCCGCTGCGGCCCAGCAGCGCGACCGCGGCGGGGTTCCAGGAGACCACCCGGTCCTGCGCGTCCACCGTGACGACCGCGTCCAGCGAGGACGCCACCACGCTCTCCAGCTCCCGCGTCCTGGCCGCCTCCCGGCGCTCGGCGCGCTCGCGGGCCGCGGCGGAGGTGAGCACGAGCGCCCCCGAGAGCAGCGCCAGCAGCGCGCCCCCGACGACGAGCACGACCGGCGCCCACCGCTCGACCGCGGTGGCCGGCGGCAGCCCGGGCACGAGCAGCGCGTACCGCCGCCCGGCCAGGTCGAGGTCGACGCGCCGGGCGTCGCGCGGCGGGGTGCCCCCGAGCACGAGCGGATCGGCGTCGCGCAGGGCCACGGGGGCCGACGACGGGCCGAGGTCGAGCACGGCGCTGCCGCCGGCGTGCTCGGGCAGGGCCGCGCGGAGCAGGTCGCCGGCGCGGAACGCGGCGAACACGACGCCGCGGAAGGCGGCCCGGCGCTCGCCGACCGTGCCGGTCGGGGCCCCCGGCGCGTACACGGGCACGACGACGAGCAGCCCGCGCTGCTCGCCGCGCTCCTGCACGAGGCGCAGCGGGGCGGTCGCCCGCGGGGCACCGCTGTCGCGGGCGCCGAGGACGGCGGCCCGGCGGGTGGGCTCGGACAGCAGGTCGAACCCGTACGCCGCAGCGTTCCCGGCCAGCGGCTCGAGGTACGCGATGGGGGCGCCGGCCCGGCCCGCGGCCGGCGCGGGCAGGGCGGGGTAGCCCAGCCCCGACGCGGCCGCGTCCGCCCGCACCCCGCCCGCCCAGGCGGGGCCGGCGCCGGCGGGGACGTACGGCGCCGCCCCGAGCACCTTGATCCCGGGGTCGCGGGCGAGGACGTCCTGGCGCACCAGGGAGGCGTGCCAGTCGGCGCGCCGGGGCCAGCCGGTGGTCCCGACCCAGGCCGCGAGCCCGTGCAGCACCTCCTCGTGCGCGGCGACCCGCCGCTCCAGCGCGCCGGCCGACGCCTGGGCGGCCGCGCGGGAGCGCTGCTCGCGCGCGTCGTCCTGCGAGGCGCCGACGGCCACGCCGGCGAACGCCGACAGGGCGGCCAGGACCAGCGCGACGCACCCGGCGAGCGCCCAGCGGGCGCCGCGCCGGGAGCGGGGCGTACGAGGTCCTTCCACGCCCGTCCCATCGACCCCGGTCCCCGCCCGCTGAAGGAGCCGCGCGGCGCGCCACCCCTCCGGCCGTACGCGCGGGGGCTCAAGGCCCCGGTCGGCCGTGCCGAGGTCCCCGTCGTGCAGCAGTGGGCCCTCCTCGGCGCGAACGCCGTCGTGACGACGGCCTACCTCGCCATCGCCGTCGCGATCCTGCGCCCCCTCGTCGCCAGCGGGCAGCTCCGGACCAACCCGCTGGGCCTCGCCACCGGGACGATCTTCCTGTCCTGCGCCGTGGGGCACGGCCTGCACGCCCTGCACGCCGTCCACGCCGCGGCGGGCCACCCGACGGCGCCGGGCTGGCCGATGGCCGTCTGGGACGCCCTCACGGCGTGCGTCGCGCTGTTCTACCTGTCGCTGCGCCGCTCGTACGCCGAGCTCATGCGCGGCGCCCAGCTGTTCGCGGACCTCGAGGAGGAGCGGGTCCGGGCGCTCGCCGAGCAGCAGCGGGCCGCGGACCGCGAGTACCGCGCGGTGTTCGACCACGCCCCCAACGGCACCCTGCTCGTGGGCACCGACGGGCGCGTCCTGCGCGCGAACCGGGCCGCGCACGACCTGCTGGGGGTGGTGGACGGCGGTCTCGTCGGCACCCGCCCCGCCGAGAGGGGGGCGTCGCTCGAGCCCGGGCACCGCGAGCAGCGGTGGCGGCGCGCGGACGGCAGCGAGGTCCCCGTGCACGTGAGCACCTCGCTCGTGCGCGGCGACGGGCCGGCCGGCGACCACCTCGTCTGCCACGTCGTCGACCTCACCGAGCAGGCGGCGGCCCGCGCGGCGGTCGACGCGTCGGAGGCGAAGTTCCGCAGCGTCTTCGAGAGCTCGCAGCTCGGCATGGTCATCAGCTCCCCCGAGGGGCGGCTGCGCGAGGCCAACGCGGCGGCCCGGCGCCTCCTCGCGCTCGACGAGGGCCCCGACCCCGAGCACTGGTCGCAGGTCACCCACCCCGACGACGTCGCCCGCACCTCAGCCGCCATCGAGGCCGTCCTGCGCGGGGAGCGCGACGGCTACGACCTGGAGAAGCGCTTCCTGCGCCCCGACGGGCAGGTCGTCCACGTCAGCCAGTCCACGGTGCTCGTGCGCGACCCGTCCGGAGCGCCCCTGCACTTCGTCACGCAGCTGCTCGACATCACCGCCCGCGCCCGGGCCGACGCGGCGCTCGAGGACGGCGCGCGGCGCCTGCGCGCGGCGAACGACGAGCTCCGCGAGGCCGACCAGCTCAGCCGCGACCTCGTCGCGATGCTCTCCCACGACCTCGGCCAGCCGCTCAGCGCGCTGCGCGGCTACCTCGAGCTGCTCGAGGACGACGGCGACGCGATGCCGGAGCAGCTGCGCACCGCGATGCTGGCCCGGACCCGCCTGGCCGCCGACCGCGTCCGCGAGCTCGTCGACGAGGTGCTGGCCATGGCGCGCGCGGGAGCGCTGACCGCCGACGTGGAGCCGGTGCGCGCGGCGGCGGCCCTCGAGCGCGCCGCCGCCGGGGCGGTCGGGGTCCGCGTCGAGGTGCTGCCGGGCGCCGAGGCCGCGGGCACCCTCCTGGCCGACCCGAGCCAGCTCCAGCAGGTGCTGGGCAACCTCGTCGCCAACGCCGCCAAGCACGGCGGCGGCCCGGTCGAGCTGGGCGCCCGCGCCGTCCCGGGCGGCGTGGAGCTGCGGGTGCGCGACCACGGTCCCGGCGTCCCGGCCGCCTTCGTCCCGCACCTCTTCGAGCGGGGCAGCCGCGCGCCCGGCACGGCCGCCGAGGGCACCGGGCTCGGCCTGCACATCGTCCGGCGGCTCGTCGCGGCCGCGGGCGGCGAGGTCCGGTACGAGGACGCCGCCCCCGGCGCCCGCTTCGTCGTCCGCCTGCCCGCGGCGGGGGCGGACGGACCGGCCGAGCCCGCCGCTCCGGCGCTGCGCGCCTCGGCCTGACGGCCGCGGACGTTCAAGCGGAGCGCGGCGCGGGGTCGCCTGCGGCGCACCGCAGCTCGCAGGCGCCGGCGGGCCCCGGTCGCGGCCCCAGGCGCAGCTCGGGGTGCGCCTGCTGGAAGTGGTCGCGCAGCCGCTCCCCGCAGGCCGCGACGACGCCCTGCCCGCAGCAGGCCGAGGGCATCCACGCGACGGCGACGACCGGCTGGTCGGCGCAGTAGCGGCAGGTCACGGGGTGCGGGACGAAGCCCCGGCGCCGCAGCCGCCGCTCGGCCAACGCGCGGCGCAGCCCACCTCGTCCCCGCATGACGCTCCTCGTGCTCGTACCGTGCGCCCCCGACGGTAGCCGGGCCGGCGCTGCCCGCGGGGGCGAACGGCACTCCCCGCAGTGCGGGGGCGTCCGTCAGACGACGAGGCTGAGCAGGAAGATCAGCGGCAGCGAGACCACCGAGGCCAGGGACGTCACGAAGGTGAGCGCCTTGAGCGCGCCGCGGGTCGACACCCCGAGCAGGGTCTGGAACATCCAGAAGAAGTTGCTGTTCACCTGCAGCGCGAAGAGCGCGCCGGCGCCGATGGCGAGGCCGACGATCGCCGGCTCGACGTCGAGGTCGCCGAGGACCGGGCCGATGATCCCCGCGGCGGTGATCGCGGCGACGGAGATCGAGCCGATGGCCAGGTGCAGCACGGCCGCGACGAACCAGGCGAGCAGGAGCACGAGCGCGACGGGCAGGCCGGACTCGGCGGAGAACAGGTCGCCGAGCACCTGGTCCAGGCCGGTCGCGGCGATGACGGCGCCCAGCGAGCCGCCGACGCCGGTGATGAGCAGGATCTGCCCGGTCGTGCCGAAGCCCTTGGTCAGGGCCTCCTCCGTCGCCTCGCCGCCGAGCGAGCGGCGGGCGAGGACGTACGCCCCGAGGAGGCCGAGGAAGAGCGCGAGGGCGGGGTCGCCGAAGAAGGCCAGCGCGGAGGACTCGACGCCGGCGGCCGCGGCGATCGCGCCGGTCGCGATGAGCACGAGGGGCAGCAGGATCGGCAGCAGCGAGACCGCCAGCGGCGGGACCCGCCGCTCGCGGCCCCGGCCCGGTCCCGCCCCGACCACGGCGGGGCCGGCGGAGGCCGACGTGGACGGCCCCGCGGACGTCGACGCCCCCGACGCACCGACGGCCGCCGTGCCCTCGGCGCGCGCCTGGGCCTCCGCCTCGAGCAGGGCCTTGCTCTCGTGCTCGTCCTTCTCCGGCGTCCAGAAGCCGCGGCGCAGCACGAGGGCGTAGACCAGCGTCGTGAGCAGCGCCGTCAGGGGGCCGACGAGCAGGCCGTACACGAGCATCGTGCCGAGCGGCACCCCGAGCAGCCCGGCGATCGCCACCGTGCCGAGGCCGGGGACGACGAAGACGTACCCGACGAGGATGCCCGCGGTCAGCGCGCCGCCCATGAGGCCGAGGCCGTCGCGCCCGAGCTGGCGGGCGGCCCCGCGGGCCAGCGGCGCGGCGAGGACGAGCTGCACGTCGACGTAGATCGACGGGAAGACCGTCGTGAGCACGACGCTCAGCGCGTACGGCAGGCGGCGCGGGCCGAGGACGCGCAGCATGAGCTCGACCAGGCGTTGCAGCGCGCCCATGGCGAAGAGCAACGACCCCAGCAGCACGCCGAAGCCGATGAGCAGGCCGACCTCGGCCATGATCTCGCCGAACCCGCCGACGAGCTGGGCGAGCGTCTCCTCGAAGCCGAGGCCGGCGGCCAGTCCGAGGTAGAGCGAGCCGAGCACCAGCGCGATGACCGGGTCGACGCGGACCACGATGATGAGCAGGACGACCCCGAGGATCGCGACCGCCGTGTGCAGGGCCTCCACGTCGACACCCGTCCCGTCCTGTCGCTGCTGCGCTGCCCGGACCCGCGGACGCTAGTGCGGGTCGGGACGTACCGTCAAAGGTCGGGCACGGCTAGCCGGCCCCGTCCTGCGCGTCGAGCCAGGCCAGGACCTGCGCGGTGTGCTCGCCGACCGCCGGGACCGGGTCCATGCGCGCCTCGCGGTCGGACACCGTCGGCGGGCGCAGCGCCCGGACCGGGCCCGCCGGGGTGGCGACCTCGCGCCACCGGTCGCGGGCGGCCAGCTGCGGGTGGCCCAGCACCTCGGCCACGTCGCGCAGGCGGGCGTTGGCCACCCGCGCCCGCTCGAGCCGCTCGACGACCTCGTCGGCGGTCAGCCCGGCGAACGCCCGCTCGGTGGCCGCCGTGAGCTCGTCGCGGTGCGCCACCCGGTCGCTGTTCGTCGCGAAGCGGGGGTCGTCGGCGAGGTCGGGCTCCTCCAGCACCAGCGCGCAGAAGGCGCGCCACTCCCGGTCGTTCTGCACCCCGAGGAACACCTGGTGCCCGTCGCCGGCGCGGTGGGGCCCGTACGGCGCGATCGCCGCGTGGTGGGCGCCCGAGCGCGGCGGCTGCGCCCCGCCGTAGCCGGTGAAGTAGAGCGCGTAGCCCGCCCACTCGACGAGGGCGTCGAGCATCGACACCTCGACGACCTGCCCCTCCCCCGTCGTCGAGCGCTCGACGAGGGCGGCGAGGACGCCGGCGTACGCGTACATGCCCGCGGCGATGTCGGCGACCGGGATGCCGGTCTTGCTCGGCGCGTCCGGGGTGCCGGTCAGCGCGACGACCCCGGCCTCGCACTGGACCAGGAGGTCGTACGCCTTCTTGTCGCGGTAGGGGCCGCTGGTGCCGTAGCCCGAGATGCCGACCGCGACGAGCCGCGGGAACCGCTCGCGCAGGGCGGCGGCGGTCAGGCCCATGCGGTCGAGGGCGCCGGGCGCGAGGTTCTGCACGAGCACGTCGGCCCGGGCGAGGAGGCGCTCGAAGGTGCGCAGGCCGTCCTCGCTCTTGAGGTCGAGGGCGATGCTCTCCTTGCTGCGGTTGAGCCACACGAAGTGGCTGGACTGGCCGAGCACCGTGGTGTCGTAGTCGCGGGCGAAGTCGCCGCGGCCGGGGCGCTCGACCTTGATGACCCGCGCGCCGAGGTCCGCGAGGTGCCGGGTGGCGAGGGGCGCCGCGACGGCCTGCTCCACGGCGACGACGGTGAGGCCCTCCAGCGGCAGGCGCCGGCGCTCGCTCACGGCCGCTCCCCCGTCCGGTCGGCCTCGCCCGTCGCGGCGAGCAGCGCCGCCGCCGCGGCGTGCACGGGGGCGTCGACGAACTCGTCGCCGACGCGCACCGACCCGGTGCCGGCCGGGCGCGCCGCCCACGCCGCCACGACCGCGCGGGCCCGCTCCAGGTCCTCGCCGCCGCCGTACGCGGCCCGGACCACCGGGACCTGACCGGGGTGGATGGCCAGGCGCCCGCCGAAGCCGTGCCCAGCGGAGCGCCGGGAGTCCGCGGCGAGGCCGGCGTCGTCGCCGACGCGCATCCACGGGCCGTCGAGCGGCGCGGGCAGGCCCGCGGCCACCGAGTGCAGGACGAGCGCGGCGCGGGCGTGCTCCAGCGCCGGCAGCGCCGCCTCCACCGCGAGGCCGCGCTCCGCCGCGTAGTCCGCCGGGCCGAAGGCCAGCCGCAGCGGGCGGGCCGGCCGCGCCGCGAGGACCGCGGGCAGGGCCAGGACGCCGGCGGCCGTCTCCACCATCCCGAGCACGCCCGTGGTGCCGACCGGCACGCCGCGGGCCGCCTCCCATCGCGCCAGCGCCGCGTCGAGCAGGACCAGCTCCGCCGGGTCCTGCAGCTTGGGCAGGGCGACACCGCTGGTGCAGGGCCACAGCCCGGCGTCGAGGTCGAGGTCGACGACCGGGCCGGTCGCCGCGTTCACCCGCACCCACAGCGCCCGGCCCCGCGGCCGGGGGCGCAGGTGCTCGGCCACCAGGGCCCGCGCCGCGTCCTTCCCGGCGGGGTCGACGGCGTCCTCCAGGTCCACGACCACCGCGTCGGCGTCGACCGCGTCGAGCCGGGCCAGGTGCCGCTCCGCGTCGCCGCGCAGGAAGAGCGCGGCCCGCAGCGGTACGTCCGGCTGGTCCGGCTGGTCCGGCTGGGGCGCGTCCGGGGGGTCGGTGGGCACCCGCCCGACTCTGCGGCGGGCGGTCGTGCGCCGTCAAGCGCGGCGCCCGCCGCTCCTCCGGTGGGGCACGGGCCGCCGCGGCGCGCGGGCCGCGGCGGCGCGAGAGCCGGCGGGGGGACTCGAACCCCCAACCGCCCGATTACAAGTCGGGTGCGCTGCCAGTTGCGCCACGCCGGCGGGCCCTCGCGGGCGGGCGCCCAGGCTAGCCGCACCGGGACGGTCCACCGCGGATGAGAGTCCTCTCACAGGAGTCTCACGCGCGCCTCCTCCGCCTCCCGCACCCTGGGGGCATGCGTCCAGTCCTCAAGGCAGTCGCCGCCCTCGGCGCCTCGGCCGTCGCCGGCCTCGCCGTCGCCGCGGCGACGACGGGCAGCACCCCGCCGCCGGAGCTCGGGGGGCCGCTCGTCCTCGACGTCCCGACGGCCACCGCGCCCGCCACCCCCGGGGCCACCCCGGGGACGACCCCCGCCGGGCGCCCGGCGGGCCCGCCGCCGCGGCCGACGCCCGTCGTGCCCGCGCCCCGCACCGTGGACGACGACGGCGGCGAGCGCGACCGGGACGACCGCGTCGAGCCGGGCGACGACCGCGACGAGCGGGACGAGCGGGACGACCGGGACGACGACGGCGGCGCGGCGCCGGCCCGGGGCGGGTCCGGCGGGTCCGGCGCGTCCGGGGGCGCCGGCTCCTCGGGCGGGGACGACGACGACCGGGCGGAGCGGCGCGGCGACGACCGCAGCGACGACCGCAGCGACGACCGCAGCGACGACCGCGACGACCGCGACGACGACCGCGACGACAGCCGGGACGACAGCCGGGACGACGACAGCGGGGCCGGCGGGGACGACGACGGCGGGGACGACGACGGCGACGGCGACGACCGGTGAGCACCGGCACCGTCGACCGGGGCGAGGATGGGCGCGTGGCGGTGAGCGGCACGGGCGGACGCCCCGCGGACCCGGGGGCGCCGACGCGCGAGCAGCCCTCCCTGCCCCCGCGGCCGGCCGCCCCGCCGGCCGGCACCCCCACCGGCCGTACCCGCCGCACCCCGGCGGCGGAGCCCGCCCCGGGGGGCCTGCGGCGGCTGCGCGGCACCTTCACCGTCCGCACCCGGATCCTGACCTGGGTCGTGGTCCTCAGCGCGCTCGGGCTCGGCGGGGCCGGCGCGACGGCGTACCTCGTCGAGACCGCCCGCATCGACCGCGGCACCGACGAGGCGATCAGCCAGGAGGTCGAGGAGTTCCGCGGCCTGCAGGAGACCGGGGTGGACCCGCAGACCGGCGAGGCCTTCACCTCGCTGACCCGCCTGCTGACCGTGGCGCTGCAGCGCAACGTCCCGGACCAGCACGAGCGCATCGTCGGCTTCGTCGGCGGCGCCCCCGTGGTGTTCACCCCGGGGCGGGACGAGCTGCCGCTGGAGACCGAGCCGGCGTTCATCGCGGCGGTGAACGGGGTGGACGGCGCCGCCTTCCGCACCGTCGAGGTGCAGGGCGAGGAGATCCGCTTCGCCGCCCTCGAGGTGCGCCGCGGCGCCGAGGCGGGGCACTACGTGGTCGCGAGCTTCATCGACCGCGAGCACGCGGAGTTCATCCCGGCCGTGCGGGCGTACGCGGTCACCGCCGTGGTCGCCCTGGCCCTGGTCGCCGCCGCCGGCTGGCTCGTGGCCGGGCGGCTGCTGTCACCGCTGCGCGCGCTGCGGCGCACCGCGCAGCGCATCAGCGACGACGACCTGTCGCAGCGCATCGCCGTGCGCGGCGCCGACGACGTGTCCGAGCTCGCGCGCACGTTCAACGCGATGCTCGACCGGCTGGAGAGCGCCTTCACCACGCAGCGCGAGTTCATCGACGACGCGGGCCACGAGCTGCGCACCCCCCTGACCATCCTGCGGGGCCAGCTCGAGCTCCTGGACCCGGACGACCCGCGCGACGTCGCGGAGACGCGCGACCTGCTCGTCGACGAGGTCGACCGGATGAGCCGGCTCGTCGAGGAGCTGCTGCTGCTCGCCAAGGCCGAGCGCCCGGACTTCCTGCGCCCCGAGCGCGTCGACCTCGGCGAGCTCGTCGAGGACGTCGTGGACAAGGCGCGCGCCCTGGGCCCGCGCACCTGGCTCGTGGACGCGCGGCCCGAGGCCGTCGTCCTCGCCGACCGCCAGCGGCTCACCCAGGCGCTCGTGCAGCTCGCGCAGAACGCGGTGAAGTACTCGGAGGAGGGCGCCACGGTGGCGGTCGGCGCCGCCGTCGACGGGCCCGTGGCGCGGCTGTGGGTCCGCGACACCGGCCGGGGGCTCGACCAGGCCGAGGCCGACCGGGTCTTCGAGCGCTTCGTCCGCGGCGGCAGCTCGACCCGTACGGAGGGCTCGGGCCTCGGCCTGGCCATCGTCTCCGCCATCGCCGCCGCGCACGGCGGCCGCGCGAGCATGCGCAGCGGCGTCGGCCTCGGGGCCGTCGTCGAGCTCGAGATCCCGGTGGACCGGCGCGTGCCGGTGCACCTCGACGACCAGGGAGGGCGTCCGTGAACCGCATCCTCATCGCCGAGGACGAGGAGCGCATCGCGATGTTCGTGGCCAAGGGGCTGCGGGCGAACGGGTTCACGGTCAGCGTGGTCGGCGACGGCCCCTCCGCGGTCGACCACGCGCTCACCGGCGAGTTCGACCTGCTCGTGCTCGACGTGGGCCTGCCCGGGTGCGACGGCTTCGAGGTCCTGTCGCGCGTCCGCGGGTCCGGCAGCCGGATCCCCGTCGTCATCCTCACCGCGCGCGACTCGGTCACCGACACCGTCGCGGGGCTCGAGGGCGGGGCGGACGACTACGTGCCCAAGCCCTTCCGCTTCGAGGAGCTGCTCGCGCGCATCCGGCTGCGGCTGCGCGCCACCGGGGGCACGTCGGAGACGACGGTCCTCGCGCACGGCGGCATCACGCTGGACCTGCGCACCCGCCGGGCGGCGGTGGGGGGCCGTACGGTCGACCTGACGGCGCGCGAGTTCCTCCTGCTGGAGACCTTCCTGCGCAACCCCGACCAGGTCCTGAGCCGCGAGCAGCTCCTCTCGCACGTCTGGGGCTACGACTTCGACCCCGGCTCCAACGTCGTGGACGTCTACGTGCGCTACCTGCGCCGCAAGCTGGGGGCCGAGCGCATCGCGACGGTGCGCGGCATGGGCTACCGGCTCAGCGCCCCGGCGCCGCGGCCGGCCCCCGCCTGAGGCGCTTGCAAGCACCACCACAAGCCGCTGCAAGACGTTACAGTCCCGCCCATGGCAGCCCGGCTCTACGACATCGCCGTCCAGGCGGGGGTCTCCGAGGCCACGGTCAGCCGCGTCCTCAACGGCAAGCCCGGGGTCGCCGCGCACACCCGCAAGGCCGTGCTCACCGCCCTCGACGTCCTCGGGTACGAGCGCCCCAGCAAGCTGCGCGAGCGCAGCGCGGGCCTCGTCGGGCTCGTCGTCCCGGAGCTGGAGAACCCGATCTTCCCGGCGTTCGCCCAGGTCATCGAGAACGGGCTGGCCCAGCGCGGCTACACGCCGGTCCTGTGCACGCACATGCCCGGCGGGGTCACCGAGGACGAGTACGTCGACATGCTCCTCGAGCGCGGCGTCGCCGGGATCATCTTCGTCAGCGGCTGGCACGCGGACACCCTCGCCAGCCACGAGCGCTACCACCGGCTCCGCGAGCGCGGGCTGCCCGTCGTGCTCGTCAACGGCTACGCCGAGGGCATCGACGCGCCGTTCGTCTCCAACGACGACGTGGTGTCGATGGACCTCGCCGTGTCGCACCTCGCGTCGCTGGGGCACCGGCGGATCGGGCTGGCCGTGGGCCCGGAGCGCTTCGTGCCGGTGGTGCGCAAGGTGCGCGGGTTCCGCGCGGCGGTCGCGCAGGTGCCGGGCGCGCAGGCCCACGTGGAGTACAGCCTCTTCTCCGTCGAGGGCGGGCAGGCCGCCGCCGAGCGCCTGCTCGACCTCGGCTGCACCGCCGTCGCCTGCGGCTCGGACCTCATGGCGCTCGGCGCGGTACGGGCGGTGCGCGGGCGCGGCCTCGAGGTGCCGGTCCACGTGTCGGTCGTCGGCTACGACGACAGCATGCTCATCGCCTTCACCGACCCGCCGCTGACGACCGTGCGCCAGGCCGTCGCCGCCATGGGCACCGCGGCGGTCCGCGCCCTCATCGACGAGATCGGCGGCACCCCGGCGCCGCGGGCGGAGTTCATGTTCCGCCCCGAGCTGGTCGTCCGCGGCTCGACCGGGCCCGCCCCGGGCGTGCGGCCCGCGCGCTGAGGGCCCGCGGCGGCGTGAGCCCGGCGCGCTGCACCACCGCCGCCGGGCGGGCGATCACCGCCGGGCGGCTGCATGATCACGGCCGAGGGGCTGCACGATCACGGCCGAGCAGCTGCATGACCACGGCCGGGGAGCTGCATGATCACGGCCGAGGGGCTGCATGATCACGGCGGGGGGTGCGGGGTCGCCGCCGGAGGGCTCAGGGCAGGGCGGACGTGATGGGGACGGGCTCGCCGCGGCGCAGGGCGGCGTACCGGTCGGGGTCGGCGGCGGCGAGGCGGCGGCGGACCTGGCGGCGGTAGCGCAGGACCTGGGCGGCGCCGAGGGCCCAGACGGCGTACTGGACGAGGAACGCCCAGCGGAACGCCTCGAGGGAGTAGCCGGTGCCGGTCGCGCCCGCGTCGACGGCGTCGAGGACGAGCCCGACGGCGAGCACCGTGCAGAGGCTGGCGACGAACCCCCCGACGTTGACGATGCCGGTGGCGCTGCCGAGGCGGGCCGCCGGGTTCGCCGTGCGGGCGAAGTCGAAGCCGATCATCGACGCGGGGCCGCCGACGGCCATGGTCACCACGAGGACGACGAGCAGCCAGACCGGCGCCGGGCCGGGCAGGGCGAGCACGGCGGCCCAGGCGGTGGCGCTCGCCGCCACGGTGCCCAGCGCCAGGGTCGAGCGGTGGAACGGGTGCGCGCCGACGAGGTGGCCGAGCACCGGGCCGGAAGCGACGCTGACCAGGGTCAGCACGGTGAGCAGGGCACCCGCGGCGCCGGCCGAGAGGCCCTGGCCCGACACGAGGAACGGGTAGCCCCAGAGCAGCACGAAGACGGTGCTGGAGAACTGCGTGACGAAGTGCGTCCACAGCCCGAGCCGGGTGCCCGGCTCCTGCCAGGCGTGCCGCAGCAGGTCGACGACGTCGCGCACCCCGACGGCGGGCACCACCCGCACCCGCCCCGGCGGGACGTCGCGCAGCACGACGGCCACGAGCACGAGCACCACCGCGCCGATGCCCGCGACCCAGAGGAACGCCGAGCGCCAGCCCGCGCCGTGCAGCACGGCGACGAGCGGCACGGCGGAGAGCACCTGGCCGAGCTGGCCGAGCGCGCCGGTGAGCTGGGTGAACAGGGGCGTGCGCCGGGGCGGGAACCAGGCGACGACGAGCCGCAGGACGCTGATGAAGGTCAGGGCGTCGCCGAGCCCGACGAGGACGCGCGCCGCGACGGCCTGCGCGAAGCCGTCCGCGAGGGCCATCGCGACCTGGCCGCCGGCCATGAGCGCCGCGCCCGTGACGAGCAGGCGCCGGGAGCCGAAGCGGTCGAGCAGCACGCCGGCCGGGACCTGCATCGAGGCGTACACGGCCAGCTGCAGCACGGTCAGCAGCGACAGGGTGGCGGCGCTGATCCCGAACCGCTCCGAGGCCTCGAGCCCGGCGACGCCGAGGGAGCTGCGGTGCAGGACCGCGACGAGGTACGCGAGCAGGCCCGTCCCCCAGACGAGCAGCGCGCCGCGGGGGGCGCGCTCGTCGCGGGCGCTCACCGGCTGCGCCGCAGGTTGTCCGCCGCGGACTCGACGTGGTGCCGCACGAGCTCCTCGAACACGTGCGGGTCGTCGCCGCGCAGCGCCGCCAGCAGGGCGTCGTGCTCCTCCACCACCCGGTCCATGCGCTCGGGCGAGGCGTGCACCGCGGCCTCGCCGAGCACCGTCTGCCGGTCGCGCAGGGAGTCGTAGAGCCGGGTGAAGACCGCGTTGCCGGCCGCCTCGACGACCGCGGCGTGGAAGGCGCGGTCCTGCTCGGACAGCGCGCGGGCGTCGCCGGCCGCCCGGTGGGCGCGCATCCGCTCCAGCAGCTCCTCCAGGCGCGGCAGCAGCGCGCCGCGGCGCTCCCAGGCGCGGCGCGCGCAGAAGCCCTCGACGACCTCGCGGGCCTCGAACAGGTCGTCGGCCTCCTCGGCGCTCACCGCGAGGACCAGGGCGCCGCGCTTGGGGTAGAGCCGCAGCATCCCCTGCGCCTCGAGCCGCAGCAGCGCCTCGCGCACGGGGGTGCGGGAGACGCCGACCGCCTCGGCGACCTCGCCCTCGGTGAGCAGGTGCCCCCCGGCGTAGTCGCGGTCGAGGATGGCGCGGCGCACGTGCTCGTACACCCGGTCGGCTGCCGGTGCCTGTGCTGTACCCATGATGCATCCATGCTAGCCGACGCCCGCCCGGGGCCCGCCCAGGTCACGATCGGGTGACATGCAGGTGACCGCGGATGTGCCGCGACCCCCTGGAAGCCCTAGGGTGCGCGTGACCACCCTCACTCGGATCGTCCGGCACGTTCCTGCCGGTGAGAGGACACACCCCATGGCACCCGTGACCTTCGACAAGGCCACCCGCATCTACCCCGGCGCGGAGCGCCCCGCGGTGGACGCGCTCGACCTCCAGATCGCCGACGGCGAGTTCCTCGTCCTCGTCGGCCCCTCCGGCTGCGGCAAGTCGACCTCCCTGCGCATGCTCGCGGGCCTCGAGGACGTCAACGCCGGCGCCATCCGCATCGGCGAGCGCGACGTCACCGACCTCCCGCCCAAGGAGCGGGACATCGCCATGGTGTTCCAGAACTACGCGCTCTACCCGCACATGAGCGTCGCCGAGAACATGGGCTTCGCCCTGAAGATCGCCGGCGTGGGCAAGGAGGAGCGCGAGCGCCGCGTCCGCGAGGCGGCCAAGCTGCTCGACCTCGAGCAGTACCTCGAGCGCAAGCCCAAGGCCCTCTCCGGCGGCCAGCGCCAGCGCGTGGCCATGGGCCGCGCCATCGTCCGCGAGCCGCAGGTCTTCCTCATGGACGAGCCGCTGTCCAACCTCGACGCGAAGCTGCGCGTGCAGACCCGCACCCAGATCGCCTCGCTGCAGCGCCGCCTCGGCGTCACGACGGTCTACGTCACCCACGACCAGGTCGAGGCCATGACCATGGGCGACCGGGTGGCCGTGCTCAAGGACGGCGTCCTGCAGCAGGTCGACACCCCCCGCGCCATGTACGACCGCCCGAACAACGTCTTCGTCGCCGGCTTCATCGGCTCCCCGGCGATGAACATCGCGGACTTCGAGCTGCGCGACGGCGGCGCCACGGTCGGCAACGTGACCGTCCCGCTGCAGCGGTCGACGTACGAGGCGGCGCAGGCCGACGGCACCGGTCACGTCACCCTGGGCTTCCGCCCGGAGTCGGTCGAGCTGGTGGGCGAGGGCCAGGGCTTCCCGGTGCTCGTCAACCTCGTCGAGGAGCTCGGCTCCGACGCGATCCTCTACGGCAGCATCGAGAACCCGGCCGCCGCCTCGGCGCTCGCCTCGAGCGACATCGCCGCGCGCGTCGACCCGCGCCGCCCCCCGATGAAGGGCGAGAAGGTCTACCTGCGCATCCGCCAGGGCGAGGAGCACGCCTTCTCCACCAAGACCGGCCAGCGCCTGCCGGCCTGACCCTCCCGCGCCGGCCCGGCCGGCGCCGAGGGCGGGGGACGCTCCCCCGCCGCACGCACGGGGCGCCCGCGCCGGTCGACGAGACCGGCCCGGGCGCCTCGCGCGTACGCCCCCGCCGCACGTGCCCGCCGCCGCGCACGATGGGATGGCCCCGTGGCCCTGCAGTTCTCGACGTCCGGCCGGATCTCCCCGGCGCTGCTCGACCTGCCCTGGACGCTGCCGCTCGAGGAGTGGCCGGACGAGCACCTCGTCGCCCTGCCGCGCGGCATCAGCCGGCACACCGTGCGCTTCATCCGGGTCGACGGCGAGGTGCTCGCGCTCAAGGAGATCGCCGCCCGCCCCGCGGAGAACGAGTACCGGCTGCTGCGCCAGCTCGACCGGCTCGCCGTGCCCGCCGTCAAGGGGCTCGGGATCGTCGGCGGGCGGGTGACCCGCACGGGGGAGCCGCTCGACGTCATCCTCATGACGCGGCACCTGCAGTTCTCGCTGCCCTACCGCGCGCTCTTCTCGCGCACCCTGCGCCCCGACACCGCCGTGCGCCTCGTCGACGCGCTCACCGCGCTGCTGGTGCGCCTGCACCTGGCGGGCTTCTACTGGGGCGACTGCTCGCTGTCCAACGTGCTGTTCCGCCGCGACGCGGGCGCCTTCGCGGCGTACCTCGTCGACGCCGAGACCGGCGAGCTGCACGAGCGGCTCTCGGACGGGCAGCGGGCGTACGACCTCGACACCGCGCGCACGAACATCATCGGCGAGCTCTTCGACCTCGAGGCCGGCGAGCTGCTCCACGAGTCGGTCGACGCGTTCGAGCTGGGCGCGTCGCTGGAGACCCGGTACGGCCAGCTGTGGTCCGAGCTCACCGAGCCCGAGGTCTTCGAGACCGGCGAGCGCTACCGCATCGAGGCGCGGATCCGCCGGCTCAACGACCTCGGCTTCGACGTCGCCGAGCTCGACATCGCCACCGACTTCGACGGCCAGTCCGTGCAGATCCAGCCCAAGGTCGTCGACGCGGGCCACCACACCCGGCGGCTGCTGCGGCTCACCGGCCTCGACGTCGAGGAGAACCAGGCGCGGCGCCTGCTCAACGACCTCGACGCCTACCGCGCGGCGACCAACCAGCAGCGCGAAGACGAGGAGATCGTCGCCCACGAGTGGCTGAGCAACGTCTTCGAGCCGACGGTGCGGGCGGTGCCGCGCGAGCTGTCCGCCAAGCTCGAGCCCGCCGAGATCTTCCACGAGATCCTCGAGCACCGCTGGTTCCTGTCCGAGCGCGCCGGGCGCGACATCGGGCTCGCCGCGGCCCGGCGGTCGTACCTCGACGAGGTGCTGCGCACCAAGCCCGACGAGCGCGCGGTGCTCGGCGCCCGGGTCGGCACGGCGATGGAGGACACCGCCGAGATGCGCATCACCTGGGAGGACTGAGCGGCCGGTGCCGCCCGGGCCTCAGCCCCGGGCGGCGCGGCGGCGGCGCGACACCTCGTAGAGCGCGACGCCGGCGGCCACGCCCGCGTTGAGCGACTCGGTGCCGCGGTCCATGGGGATGCGCGCGACGAGGTCGCACGTCTCCTTGACCAGCCGGGACAGGCCCGCGCCCTCGCCCCCGACCACGAGCACCAGCGGCTCGGTGGCGATCTCGAGCTCGTCCAGCTCCACCTCGCCGTCGGCGTCGAGGCCGACGACGAAGAGCCCGCGCTCCTTGTAGTCCTGCAGCGCGCGGGTGAGGTTGGTGGCGCGGGCGACGGGGGTGCGCGCGGCCGTGCCCGCCGAGGTCTTCCAGGCCGCCGCGGTCATCCCGGCGGCGCGCCGCTCGGGCACCACGACGCCGGCGCCGCCGAAGGCGCTCGTCGAGCGGACGACGGCCCCGAGGTTGCGCGGGTCGGTGACGCCGTCGAGCGCCACGACGAGCGGCGCGCCCGCGGTGTCGTCGCGCAGGAGGTCCTGCGGCTCGGCGTAGTCGTACGGCGGCACCTGCAGGGCCACGCCCTGGTGCACCGCGCCGTCGGTGATGCGGTCGAGGTCGGTGCGCGTGCCCTCGAGGATCGCGACGCCCGCCTGGTTCGCCCGCTTGAGCGCCTCGCGCACGCGGTCGTCGGAGTCCAGGCCGGTCGCGACGAAGAGCGTGCTCGCCGGGACCCCCGCGCGCAGCGCCTCGACGACGCTGTTGCGCCCCGCCACGACCTCGGAGGACTCCTTGCCCCGCGGGCCGCCGGTGCGCCGCGGGCCGCTCGGGCGCTGCCCGCCGCCCTGGCCCCCCTGGCCGCCCTGGCCGCTGGCCGCCCGGCGCGCGACCGCGGCCGCCTTGCGCGCGGCCGGGTGGCCGGTGCGCTCCTCCGCCTTCGGCGTCGGCCCGCGGCCCTTGAGCGCGCGGCGGCGCTGGCCGCCGGAACCGACGACCGCGCCCTTCTTCGAGCCCGGGTTGCGCTTCGCGCCCCGGCGCTGGCTGTTGCCCGCCATCAGGCGTCCCCCTCCAGGGACCAGCGGGTACCCCCGCCGGCCACGTCCTCCAGCACGACGCCGGCCTCGCCGAGCCGCGCCCGGATGGCGTCGGCCGTCGCGTAGTCCTTGCGGGCGCGCGCCTGCGCCCGCTGCTCCACCGCCACCGCCACGAGGGCGTCCACCGCGCGGCGCAGCCGCTCGTCCTGGCCGCTGCCCGCGTCGGGCAGGTCCAGGCCCAGCACCGACACCATGGCGTGCACCGCGCCGCGCAGCGTCGCGAGCTCGTCGCGCTCGCCGCCCTCGGCGAGCAGCTTGTTGCCCGTGCGGACGCTGTCGTGCAGCACGGCGAGCGCCTGCGGCACCGCGAGGTCGTCGTCCATCGCCGCCGTGAAGGCGTCCGGCAGCCAGTCCCCGGTCGTCTCCGGCGGGGCCTCGCGCAGCGCCTCGCCGGCCCGGCGCAGGAAGCCCTCGACCCGCTGCCAGGCGGTGGCCGCCTCGCGCAGCGCCTCCTCGGAGTACTCCACCGTCGAGCGGTAGTGCGCGGCACCGAGGTAGTAGCGCAGCTCGACCGGGCGCACGCGGCGCACCATCTCGGCGACGAGCAGCGAGTTGCCGAGCGACTTGCTCATCTTCTCGCCGGACATCGTCACCCAGGCGTTGTGCATCCAGTACCGGGCGAACTCCCCGCCGGCGGCCCGGGACTGCGCGATCTCGTTCTCGTGGTGCGGGAAGACCAGGTCCAGCCCGCCGCCGTGGATGTCGAACACCGGGCCGAGGTAGCGCTCGGCCATCGCCGAGCACTCCAGGTGCCAGCCGGGCCGGCCGGGGCCCCACGGGGTCTCCCAGGAGGGCTCGCCGGGCTTGGCGCCCTTCCACAGCGCGAAGTCGCGCGGGTCGCGCTTGAGGGAGGACGCGCTGTCCTCCGCGGCGCGCATGTCGTCGGGCGACTGGCCCGACAGCTCGCCGTACGCCGGCCAGGACCGCACGTCGAAGTAGACGTCGCCGCCCGCGGCGTACGCGTGCCCGCGCTCGATGAGCCGGTGCATGAGCCCGACCATCTCCGTGACGTGGCCGGTCGCCCGCGGCTCGACCGTGGGCGGCAGGCAGCCGAGGGCGTCGTACGCCGCGGTGAAGGCGCGCTCGTTGCGCGCGGCCACGCGCCAGAAGGGCACGCCCTCGCCCGCCCCGCGGGCGATGATCTTGTCGTCGACGTCGGTCACGTTGCGCACGAAGGTGACCTCGTGCCCGCGGTGCTCGAGCCACCGGCGCAGCAGGTCGAAGGCGAGCCCGCTGCGCACGTGCCCGATGTGGGGCGGGGCCTGCACGGTCGCACCGCAGAGGTAGATGCCGACCTGGCCGGGGACGAGCGGCTCGAAGTCGCGGACCGCGCGGGTGGCGGTGTCGTACAGGCGCAGGCTCACCGGGCCAGGGTAGCCGCCAGTCCTTGCCCCCTATCCCTAGTGGGGTGCTAGGGTACGGCGCGTGGACCCGACCTCCTTCCCCGGCGCCCTGCTGGCCACCGCGGCGGCGCTCCTCCTGTGGGCCGCCGCGAGCGGCGGGCTGCTCGTCGGCGGCGTCGAGCTGCTGCGCCGCGCCGGGGCCCGACGGGCCGGGCGCCGCGCCGCCGAGGCGGCCGAGCGCGAGGAGCGGCTGGCCGCCGACGCCCTCCTCACCCACCTCCGGCTCGTCGCCGCGGGCCTCACCGACCCCGGCGCCCCCGTGCCCGGCGCCCGCACCCACCTCGACCCCCGCCTCGGCGCTCGCTCCGGCCGCGCCGCCTGACGCCGGCACCCGCCGCGACCGTGCGCGGGGTGCGCCCCGCGACCCCGGAGCCACGACCCGCCGCGACCCTGCGCGGAGGGCACGCCCGGCGGCCCTGCTCTTGAGCGACCGCCCGGCGCGCTCGTGGCCCCATGGCTCGCCCAGCGCCCTGCCCGCCAGCGACCACCCGCCGCGATCATGCGGGGATGGCGCGCCAGGGGGATCCCGGCGGGCGCCTGGCGCGGGGAGGCGACGACCCCGCGCCGACCGCGCACGATCGCGGCAGTCGTGCCGTGCTGCGTCGAGCAGGAGCCGCCTCGGCGCCTTCCGCGCATGATCACGGCAGGCGGGACCGCGCGGCAGGCGGGCCCGCGCGGCGGGCGGGACCGCGCGACAGGTACCGCGGCGGGTGCGGCCCCACACGCTCGGCGGGGCTCAGCCGCGCGCGACCACGAGGGCCGTGGCGAGCGCGGCGAGGCCCTCGCCGCGGCCGGTGAGCCCGAGACCGTCGGTCGTCGTCGCCGACAGGGTCACCCGCGCCCCGCAGGCCGCCGCGAGCGCCTCCTGCGCCTCGGCGCGCCGGCGCCCGAGCCGCGGGCGCTCCCCCACGACCTGCACGGCGACGTTGCCGAGCTCGTACCCGGCGGCACGGACCCGGCGCGCGGTCTCGGCGAGCAGGGCGGCGCCGGACGCGCCCGCCCAGGCCGGGTCGCTCGTACCGTACTGCGCGCCCAGGTCGCCCAGGCCGGCCGCGGACAGCAGCGCGTCGCAGGCCGCGTGCGCCGCGACGTCCCCGTCGGAGTGCCCGGCCAGCCCCTCCTCGCCGGGCCAGTGCAGCCCCGCGACCCAGAGCTCGCGGCCGGGGGCGAACGGGTGGACGTCGACGCCGAGGCCGACCAGCGGCAGGGGGTGCTCCACGGGCCAGCATCCAACCACCGCGCTAGGTTCTGCGGATGCCCACGACCGACCCCGGCGCCGCGCGACGTGCGCCGGCGCCCGGCCCGGGCGTGCCGGCGGTGGTCCCGGTCGAGCGCGACGACCCGGCGGCGCCCGGCGGCAGCGCGGCGCTGCGGGTGCTGCGCGGGCTGCCCCTCGTACGCCGGTCCGTCGCCGCGCTGCTCGCGGCCCGGCGGGTGGGCCGGGTCGTCGTGCCCACCGCGCCCGGGCTCGCGCTCGCGGTGGAGGAGGCGCTCGACGGGCTCGCGCCGGCGGTCCACGTGCTCGCCGTCACCCGCAGCGGACCCGGCGGGCAGGTGCTCGCCGCGCTCGACGCGGTGCTCGCCAGTGACGGGCCGGTGCCCGACGTCGTCGTCGTCCACGACCCGCTGCACCCGCTGGCCCCGCCGGACCTCGTCGACGCGGTCGTCGCCGCGCTCGACGAGCCGGCGCCGGACGGTGAGGCCTGGGGTGCGGCGGTCCCCGTACGACCGGTGACGGACACGCTGACCTGGGTCGACCCCGACGAGGTCGTGACCGGCCACGCCGACCGCTCGGCGTTCCGGATGGTCTACAGCCCGCAGGCGCACCGGACCGGCCCGCTGCACGAGGCGCTGCGCCGCGCCCCCCGTGCGGCGCTGCGCGCCGGCGGCGCGCACGTCCTGCCCGAGCTCGTGCAGGGCGGGGGCGGCGGGCGCCTGCGCTCGGTCCCGGCCCCCGGAGAGGTCTTCCGGGTCGCGACCGAGCAGGACCTCGTCATCGCCGACGCCGTGCTGCACGTCGGCGGGGACCCGCTCGCCCGCACCTGAGCGCAGGGCTCAGGGCAGGCAGTCGGGGAGCTCGAGGCCCTGCGCGCGCAGCTGCGCGTCGACCTCGCCCCGGGAGGCGGCGGGCTCGATGCCGCGCTCGCGCAGGCACGCGCGCAGGAGCTCGGTGGTGCCCGAGGCGTCGAGGACGGCGCCGGACGTCTGCCACACCAGGTCGACGAGGTAGTGCTCGCGGCGGTAGCACTCCTCGTCGGTGCCGTCCCGGACCGCCGCGTCGGGGACGCTGTAGTCGAACCGGTCGCCCGTGAGCTCCACGGGGCCCAGGTCGTAGCCGGCCGCGCCCATGCACGCGCGGTAACGCAGGAACGCGGCCCGGAACTCGTCCCGCGTGACGGTCCGGTCCGCCACCTCCGCGCGCTGCGCCGCCGACGCCCCCGACAGGTCGACGCCCCGCAGCGGGTCCACGTCGGGCCGGGCCGGGGGGGCCGCGGCGGGCGGGACGGCGGTCGTACGGGTCCCCGCGTCGCCCGCGACCACGGCGGGGACCGCCACCGCGCCCACGGCGGCGACGGCGGCCGCCGCCCCGGCGGTGACCGCGAGCCGTCGGCGGCGGCGGACCCGGCGCCCCGAGGCGAGGACCGCGGACAGCTCCAGGTCGAGGGGCGGCTCGTCGGCGACGGCGCGCCGCAGGCGCTGCGGGAGCTCGGACTCGTCCAGCACCGGGTCCTCCTAGGGGGTCACGTGGTCGTCGAGGGCGCCGTCCAGGGCGCGGCGCAGGCTGTCGAGCCCCCGCGCGGTGTTGCTCTTGACGGTGCCGGTGCTGCACCCGAGCAGCGCCGCGGTCCGCTCCACCGAGCAGTCCTCGAAGAAGCGCAGCACGAGGCACGCGCGCTGCCGCGGCGGCACCGCGCCCAGGGCGGCGACGAGCAGCAGCCGGTCGTCGGTCGAGCGGTGGTCGTGGTGCGGGAGCTCCGGCAGCTCCGCGGTCGCCCGCTCGCGCCGCCAGGCGCGGCGCTGCTCGTCGAGGAAGGCGTTGACGAGGGTCCGGCGCAGGTAGTCCTCCGCCGTGCCCAGGTCGACCAGCCGCGGCCAGGCGGCGTACACCTTGGCGAAGGCCGTCTGCGTGAGGTCCTCGGCGCGGTGCCAGTCACCGCACAGCAGGTACGCGACGCGGCGCAGCGCAACGGCGCGCCCGCCGAACAGCTCGGCGAACGCCCGGTCGCGCCGGTCCCTCTCGGATCCCACGACACCTCACACGGTCGGCGCGCCCCCGGGGTTGCACGGTCCTGCGGATCTGCGACGCAGAGGCGCACGATCGCCGCCGGGGAAGTGCATGATCGCCGCAGGGGCGGGTCAGCGGCGGGCGAGGGTCCGCAGCTCCTCGAGCAGCTTGCCGGGCTGGCGCAGGACGGCACCGGGCAGGGTCAGCAGGAACGTGGCGGGCTCGGTGAGCGCGCGGCGCACGAGCCGCTGCGGCTTGGTGAGCAGCCGGTGCTCGAGGTCGCGCAGGTACGTCGCCATGAGGTCGCGCTGCTCGTGGCGCACGACGTGCCCGCAGGCGGTGCAGCGGGTCGAGTGGAGCAGGCGCCCGACGACCACCAGCTCGTGCGGGGACTCCTGGCCGCAGGCCACGCAGGTCAGGACGGTCGTGCTGCGGTTCACGGCACCTCCCGGGCGGACGGCGGTCAGGCGAGCTGGTAGCGGTGCGCGGCGAGCAGCCGCTCGGCGAGGAAGAGGTCGTGGGGGTACGTCACCTTGAGGTTCTCGCGGCTGCCGGGCACCGCGCGCACCGCGAGGCCCCCGAAGCGCGTGACCGTGCTGCTCGTGTCGGTGCCCTCGACGCCGGCGCGGCCCGCGGCGGCGTACGCGTCGAGCAGCTCGGGGGCGCGGAACGCCTGGGGGGTCTGCACGCGCAGCAGGGCGCCCGGGTCGGGCCCCGGCGGCGGGCCGGGGTGCGGGTGGCCGTCGTCGAGCACCGGGAGCACCCCGGTGGCGGGCAGCGCGGGCACGCCGCCGCCCACGTCGGCGGCGGTGCGCACCACGGACCCCCAGAGCGACGGCCCGGCGAGGGGGCGGGCGCCGTCGTGGATGGCCACGACCTCGACCGCGCCGGAGCGCACGTCGGGGGCGAGCACGTCGAGCGCGGCCTGCTCCGAGGCGTGCCGGGTGCCGCCGCCGACGACGAGGCGCACCGGCAGGCGCACCTCGCGGCGCAGCGCCTCCTCGGCGAGCTCGCGGTCCTCGGGGCGGACCACGAGGACGTACGCCCCCACCTCCGGCACCGCCGACGCCCAGCGGAACGACCACGACACGACCCGCCGCCCGGCGAGCGGCAGGTAGACCTTGTTGAGCCCGGCGCCGACGCGGGTGCCGCTGCCGCCGGCGAGCACGACGACGGCCGCGCTCGGGCGGTGCGGCCCGCTCACGCCGGCACCGCCCGCTCGGTCGGCTGCGCCAGGACGCCCCGGGCCACGGCGTCGTCGCAGACGAGCACGTCGACGAGCCCGCCGGCCAGGGCCGCGGCCACCGCGTCGACCTTCTCCCGCCCGTGCACGACGCCCACCACGGTCGGCACCGCCCGCAGCTCGTCGAGCGTCACCGCGAGGACCCGGTCGTGCACCGGGCCGTGCACCTCCCGCCCGTGCGCGTCGAAGAACCGCGCCGCCACGTCGCCCACCGGCCCGGCGGCCTCGAAGGCCGCCCGCTCCTCGGGGCTCAGCGCGAGCGAGCGCAGGACGGCGCCGGAGGAGCCCCGCCCGACCGCGCCGATGCCGACGACGGCGAGGTCGGCGCGCCGTGCGGCGTCGAGCTGCTCCTGCACCGACCGCTCGGCGAGGAGGGTGTCGCGCGCGGTCGCGCTGGTGAGGACCGCCGGCGCGTGCAGGTAGCGGTAGCGGGCCTGCAGCCGCGCGGCGAGCTCGCGCACGAGCTCCTGGCCCGTCGTCGCGTGGTCGACGGCCGACAGGCCGCCGACGAGCTGCACGACCTCGACGGCGACCGGGGAGCCGGCGGGGACGGCGTACACGAGGTCCTGCAGCGCGCGCCCCCAGGACAGCGCGAGCACCATGCCGTCGCGCAGCGCCCCGCGCAGCCACTGCCAGGCGAGGGCCGCGACCCGGTCGCGGACGTGCAGGCCCGGCAGCGACGAGCGCACCGCGACCACGGCGGCGTCGAGCCCGTAGCGCGCGACGAGCGCCCGCTCGAGCTCGCCGTCGCGCCCGGCGGGGTCGTTGACCCGGATCTCGACGATGCCCTGCTCGAAGGCGGCGGTGAGCATGCGCGAGACGTTGGAGCGGCTCGTGCCGAGGCGGGCGGCGACCTCGTCCTGCGAGAGCCGCTCCTCGTAGTAGAGGCGCGCGGCGCGCAGCAGCACGTCGGGGTCGCGGGCGGCGGGCACCCGGGTCCTCCCCTCTCCCGTACGGCCCCTCAGGGTGCGGGGACCGCGCCGAGCAGCCCGTTGAGGCGCTCGGCCAGGCCGGCGGCGTCGTGGACGTCCTCGAGCCCGTCGGCCCAGTCCGGCCGCTGCAGCACCCCGACGAGCCGGGCGAGCAGCGGCACCTGCTGCGCCGGGTCGTCGACGAGGAGGACGAGCGCCAGCCTAACCGCGACCGTGCGCTCCCCGGTCGTGCCCATCTCCCCGAAGGCGACGGGCGGGTCGAGCAGCGCGGCCCCCAGCCCGGGCCGGCGCACGTGCTCGGGGTCGGCGTGCGGCAGGGCCACCGGTACGGGCGTGGGCAGGCCGGTGGGGAACGCGACCTCCCGCGCCAGGAGGGCCGCCTCGAACCCGTCGCCCACCCAGCCGGCCGCGTGGGCGCGGCGGGCCATGAGGGCGAGCAGCTCGGGCGCCGTGGCCGTGCGCGGGCGCACGACGCTGAGCTCGGGGACGACGGCGGTGCTGCTCACGGCGGCTCCTCCTGGCGCGGGCGGGACGGGGCGCGGGACGGGGCGCGGGACGGGGCGCGGGGCTCAGCCGCGCCCGCGGCGCCCGCGCCGCCCGGTGCGGGCGCCGCCGTCGGCGGCGGTGAGGTCGACGGTGCGGTCCGCCGGCCGCGACGGCGCGGGCACCGAGCCCGCCGCCGCGGCGGCCGCGTCGCCCGTCGCCTCGCGCCGGGCCACGTGCCGGGCGATCACCCAGGCGAAGGCGAGCGAGGCGAGGAGCAGGACCACCGGGCCCGCGGAGCCCACCTTGCCGCCGAGGTAGAGCAGGCCGGTCAGCGGGTTCGCGCCGTCGACGAGCGAGGAGAACTGCGAGGCGCCCTCGGGGGCCTGGAAGCCCGACGCGGTCGCCACGGTCGTGAACGTGGCCGACAGGCCGGTGGCGATGAAGAGGCCGCCGCCGATGACGAGGATGCCGCCGAGCACCGCGCGCACGATGTTGCCGCGGAAGATCGCCACCATGATCGCGACGATGAACGGGATCGTGGCCAGGTCGACGAGCGGGAGCACCTGGTTGCCGAGCGGCTCGAGCAGCAGCGCGGCGACGAGGGTCAGCGGGACGAGCAGCAGCGAGGTCGCGATGACGGCGGGCTGCCCGACGGCGATCGCGGAGTCCAGGCCGATGTAGAAGCGGCGGCCGGGGAAGCGGCGCTGCACGAACTCGCGGGCCGCCTCCGACACCGGGATGAGGCCCTCCATGAGGATGGCGACCATGCGCGGGAGGATGAGCATGACCGCCGCGACGTTGATGCCGAGCTGCAGGATCGCGATGGAGTCGGCGCGCGGGTCGTCCAGGCCGTAGCCGGCCAGGCCCAGCACCAGGCCGATGACGAGCCCGAGGAAGATCGACTCGCCGAGGACGCCGTACCGCTTCTGGATGCTGTCCGGGTCGGCCTTCCACGAGCGCACGCCCGGGACGCGGTCGAAGAGGGCGTTGAGCGGGATGGCGAAGAGGACGTACGGCGCGCTGGTGCCGTGCGGGAAGGTGATGTCCGGCAGGCCGTAGTACTTCTGCACCACCGGCGCGCACCAGTCGGCGAGCGCGAGGGTGACGACCATGGCGGCGGCGGCGGTGACGAGGCCCAGGACGTACGAGTCGGTCACGGCCGCGACGAGCGCGCCCGAGAGCGCGAAGTGCCAGTAGTTCCACAGGTCGATGTCGAAGGTGCGGGTCAGCCCGGTGACGAGCAGGACGACGTTGAGCACGAGGCACAGCGGGATGACCGCCGCCCCCACCGACGAACCGAAGGCGATGGCCGCGCTGGAGGGCCAGCCGACGTCGACGACGGACAGGTCGAGGTCGAAGCGCTCGGCGAGCGCCTGCGCCACCGGCGAGACCGCGGTGCCCAGCAGCCCGATGACCAGGCCGATGCCCACGAAGCCGATGCCGATGAGCAGGCCGGAGCGCAGCGCGCGCCCGGGCTTCTGCCCGAGGACCAGCGCGAACACGGTGATGAGGACCGGCAGGACGACGGACGCCCCGAGGTCGGTGAGGTAGTCCGAGACGGCTTCGAGCATCGTCGCTCTCCTTGGGCTCGGGCCCCTGCGGCGTCAGCGCTGCAGGTGGCCCACGATCTCGTCGAGGGTGGCGTCGAGGCCGACGCCGGTGAGGAACGGCAGGCCGGCCACGACCGGCACCGTGACGCTGGCGGGCACCTGGGTCGTGGCGACGACGAGGTCGGCGTCCGCGGAGCCGCTCACGAGGTCCATGACCTTGCCCTGGCGGACGGTGACGTCGAGGCCGCGCTCGGCGCAGTGCTCCTTGACCTTCGTCGCCACGACGGTCGACGTGGCGACCCCCGTGCCGCAGATGACGAGCACGCTCTTGGTGGCCACGCTGCCTCCGGTCCTCACCTACGTGACGCGCATCTCACGTCCGTGCGGCGATGGTGGGGCCTCGGCGGCCCGCCGTCAAGCACCCGCGCGGGGCACCGCCAGGCGCGCCGCGACGCGGGCGACGAGCCCGGCGAGGTCGTGCTCGCTGCGCGTACGGGCCCCACCGCTGGCCGTCACCGTCGTGGCGCTGCGGACCGCGACGCCGCCCGCGAGCGCGACCACCCGGTCCGCCGGGGCGGCCACCGCGAGCGAGAGCAGGGTGCCCGGCCGGGCGGGTACGACCGCCCGGTTCACCCCCTCGACGAGCGCGACCGTGGCGTCGGGCGGGGCCAGCAGGCGCACGTCGACCCGCCCCTCGCGGGCCCCCTGCGCCCCGGCCTCGAGCAGCCCGCCCAGGGCGGCGGCGTCGAGCGCGTGGGCCGCCGCGACGGTGAGCACGACCGGCCCGGCGGGCGAGGGGACGACGAGCCCGACCCGCGGGTCGTCGCGCACCGGCTCGGGACCGGCCTCCGCGAGCGCCGCCGCGAGCGCCGCCACCGCCCGCGCGGCCAGCAGCGGCGACCCGCCCCCGGCCGGGCCGAGGACGACCTCGCGCTCGACGACCACCGGCGCCGCCGGGCCGCGGGGGTGCAGGTCCGCCGCGAGGAGCGGCGGCGGAGCCGGCGCGGGCAGCGCCGCGGCCGCGGGCGCCGCCGCCGCGGGGGGTGGCGGCGCGGGCCGGGCGGCACCGGGCACCGGGGTCGGCTCCGGGACGGGGGCGGGGCGCTGCTCCGGGACGTCCCCGAGCATCACCGCCCCGCCGGGGCCACTGCCCGCGAGCGCGGCGAGGTCCAGGCCCCGCTCGGCCGCGAGCCGCCGGGCGCCGGGCATCGCGCGCACCGGCGTCCAGGGCTCCGGGCCCCCGCCGGGCGAGGGCGGCCCGCCAGGGCCGGCGCCGGCGGGGCCGGCGCCGGCGGGGGCGAGCGCCGGGTCGGGGGCCGCACCGGCGTCGCCCGCGGCGTCGGGGGCGGGCGCCGGTGCGGGTCCAGGGGCGGCCGCGGGGCCGTCGTCGCCGAAGAGACCGGCCATGAGGCCCTCCTCGGCGGCCTCGACCCAGGCCAGCGGGGCGCCGACGGCGACGACGTCGCCCTCGGCGGCCTCGAGCGAGACGACGGTCCCCGACGCCGTCGCCTCGACCTCCATGTCGACCTTGTCGGTGAGGACCTCGCAGACGACCTGGCCCTCGACCACCTCGTCCCCGACGGCGACGTGCCAGGTGGCGAGCTCGCCCTCCTGCATCGTCATCGACATCTTGGGCATGACGAGCGCCGCGCGCGGCATCAGCCCACCCCCGCCAGGCGCACCGCCGCGGCGACCACGTCGTCGACCTGCGGCACGACCGCCCGCTCGAGCTGGGGGGCGTACGGGATCGGGGTGTCCAGCCCGCACAGCCGGGCGACGGGGGCGCGCAGCCGGTAGACCGCGTCCGACTCGACGATCCGCGCGGCGACCTCGGCCATGAAGCCGACGTGCCGCGGCGCCTCCTGCACGAGCAGCGCCCGCCCGGTGGCCTCGACCTCGCGCAGGACGGTGGGCGCGTCGAAGGGGCTCAGCGTGCGCACGTCGACGACGCTCGCCGAGACGCCCTCCCCCGCCAGGCGCTCGGCCGCCTCGAGGCAGCGGCCCACCATGACGCCGGTGGCGACCATGGTGAGGTCGCCGCCCCGGCGCGGGACCGCGGCGACGCCCAGGGGCACCCGTACGGCCTCCTCGGGCACCGGCCCGGAGGCCTTGTAGAGCAGCTTGTGCTCGAGCACGACGACCGGGTCGGGGTCGTCGATCGCGCTGAGCAGCAGGCCCTTCGCGTCGGCGGCGGTGGCCGGCATGACGACCTTGAGCCCGGGGGTGTGCGCGAACCAGGCCTCGAGGCTCTGCGAGTGCTGCCCGGCCGCGCCGGTGCCCGAGCCGCCCGGCGCGCGCAGCACCATCGGCACGTGCGCGGCGCCGCCGAGCATGAAGTGGATCTTCGCAGCCTGGTTGACGATCTGGTCCATCGCCTGGCACGTGAAGTCGGAGAACTGGATCTCCACCACGGGGCGCAGGCCGGCCATCGCCGCCCCGACGCCGGCGCCGACGAAGCCCAGCTCGGAGATGGGGGTGTCGACGACCCGCTCCGGGCCGAACCGGTGGAACAGGTCGCCGGAGACGCCGAACGCGCCGCCGTACACGCCGACGTCCTCGCCCATGAGGAGCACGCGCTCGTCCTCGGCCATCGCCTGGCCGAGCGCCTCGCGCACCGCCTCGGCGTACGTCAGCGTGCGGGCGTCCGCGGCGCCGGCCGCCGCCGTCCCGTCGAGCACGGCCGTCACCGGGCCACCCCCTCGCGGCGGGCGTCGGTGCCCACGGGCTGCCAGAACACCGCCGCCGGCAGGTCCCCGAGCAGGTCCGCGGGGTCCGCGTCGGGCGCCGCCATCGCCTGGCGCACCGCGTCGCGCACCGCGTCGCGCACCGCGTCCCGCACGGCCGCGACGTCCTCCTCGCCGACGCCGGGGCACGCCTCGACCAGCCGCCGCTCGAAGCGCGTCACCGGGTCGAGCGCCCGCCACTCCTCGATCTCCTCGCGGGTGCGGTAGAGGTTCTTGTCGCTCTTGGAGTGGCCCTTCCAGCGGTACGTCACGCACTCCAGCAGCGTCGGGCCCTCCCCCGCGCGGGCCCGGGCCACCGCCTCGGTCGCCGCGGCGTGCACCGCGTCGACGTCGTTGCCGTCGACCCGCACCCCGGGGAACCCGTACGCCGCCGCCCGCTCGGCGATCGTCGCGACCGCCATCGACCGCTCGGTCGAGAAGCTCATGCCGTACTTGTTGTTCTCGCAGACCAGGACGACCGGCAGCTTCCAGATCGCTGCGAGGTTCGCCGCCTCGTGGAAGGCGCCCTCGTTGGTCGCGCCGTCGCCGAAGAAGCTCACCGCGACGCGCCCGGTGCGCAGCCGCTGCTGGGCCAGCGCCGCGCCGACCGCGATCGGCACCCCGCCGCCGACGATGCCGTTCGCGCCGAGGTTGCCGCGCGCCGCGTCGGCGATGTGCATCGAGCCGCCGCGGCCCCGGCAGTAGCCGGTGTCCTTGGCGAGCAGCTCGGCCATCATCGGCACCAGCTCGGCGCCCTTGGCGATGCAGTGGCCGTGACCGCGGTGGGTCGAGGCGATGAGGTCGTCCTCGCGCAGCGCGGAGCAGACGCCCGTGGCGCTCGCCTCCTGCCCGATCGACAGGTGCATCGTCCCGTGCATCATCCCGCGCGCGAAGAGGTCGTCGACCGCCTCCTCGAACCGCCGGACCGTCCACAGCGTGCGCAGCGTCGCGAGCCCGGTGGCGCGGTCGCCGGAGAGCGGCGGGCGCGGCGGCTCGGGCACCGGTGGGCGCCCGGCGGGCGCGGTGGGGCTGGCGGTGGTCGTCACGAGGAGCCTCCCGAGGGAGTCGGCAGCAGTGCATCTGCACGTGCGTGCAGACGTGCGTCACGTCGGCCTCGCGATTGCAGCACGGATGTGCAGGAGGCGCAAGGGTGTGCAGATGCTCACGCCACCCGCGCACGATCGCGGCGGGCGGGGCGACGGGCCGGGGGGCAGGGACCGGACGGGACCGGACGGGGCCGGGGTGCCGGGGACGGCGGGCCGGGAACGACGACGGCGCCGGCAGCCCCGTGGGGCTGCCGGCGCCGTGGGCGTCGAGCGGGCGGGTGCGCCTAGGAGGCGAGCACCTCGTCGAGGACGGTCTCGGCCTTGTCCTCGTTGGTGTTCTCGGCGAGCGCGAGCTCGGAGACCAGGATCTGCCGGGCCTTGGCGAGCATGCGCTTCTCGCCGGCGGAGAGCCCGCGGTCCTTGTCGCGGCGCCAGAGGTCGCGCACGACCTCGGCGACCTTGATGACGTCGCCGCTGGCGAGCTTCTCCAGGTTGGCCTTGTAGCGCCGCGACCAGTTGGTCGGCTCCTCGGTGTGCGGGGCGCGCAGCACCTCGAAGACGCGGTCGAGGCCGTCCTGGCCCACGACGTCGCGGACGCCGACGAGGTCGACGTTGTCCGCGGGGACGCGGACGGTGAGGTCGCCCTGGGCGACCTTGAGCACGAGGTAGAGCCGCTCCTCGCCCTTGATGGTCCGGGTCTCGATGGCCTCGATCAGTGCAGCCCCGTGGTGCGGGTAGACGACGGTCTCGCCGACGGTGAACGTCATGTGCCAAGTCCCCTTTCGCGGCCTCCAGAGTAGCACGGTCCTCACCGGCCTCCAGGGGTCGCGCGCGACGTTTCCGCAGGTCAGGGGCTTGACAGATCCCCCGAGCCCGTGCTGGGACCCCTCCCGGGGCCCGCGAGCGGGGGGCGCGGCGACGGTCGATACTGGGGTCGTGAGCTGCGCATGAGCCGGCACGACGGGCCCGGCGAGGGCGAGGACGACCCGCGCCGCGAGGGCGCGGGGGGCGCCCCGGACGACCCGCTCGCGGGCCTGCGCGTGCCCGACGACCCGCGCGAGCTCGAGGCCGACCGCACGGCCTGGGTCGCCGAGCTCGTCGAGCGCGAGCGGGCCCGGCGCCGGGACCGCCGCCGCGCGCGGCTGGCGGGCTGGGCCGGCGGCGCGACCGGGCGGACCGCCGGCGGGGCCCGGGGCGCGGGCGGCGAGGGGGCCGTGCGCCGCTCGGGCCTCGGGCCCCTGCTGGCCCTCGGGGCGCTCGCCGTGGTCGTCGTGGCGCTGCTGACCAGCGTCCTCGGCCCGGGGGCGCAGCAGCGCCCGCAGGCCGCTCCGCTGGCCAGCACCGGCGCGCCCCCCGGCACGGTGGGCGGGCTGCTGCCCGACGCGGAGGTCCGCTCGCTCGTCGCGGGCACCCGGCGCAGCGCCCAGTCGCTGCGCCCGGGGGTCGTGGCCCTGGTCCCCGCGGCCTGCGACTGCCCCGACCTGGTCCGCCGGCTCGACGTGCTGGCCTCGCGCGCCGGCGTGCGGCTGTGGCTCGTGGCCCAGGAGGGCGAGGGCCGCGCCGTCGAGCAGGCCTCGGCCGCGGCGACCGGCGCCCGGGCCCTCGTGCAGGAGGACGTCGACGGGGCCCTGCTCACCGCCCTGCAGGAGGCGCCCGGCGCCGTCGCGGCGACGGCCGACCCGCTCGGGGCGACCGTCCTCGTCGTCGGCCCGGACGGCGTCGTCGACGCCCTGGTGCCCGACGCGCAGGCCGAGGGCGCGCTCGAGCAGCGGCTCGGCCCGGCGCTCGCGGGCCTCGGGCGCGGCTGACGTGGCGCGCGGTCCCGCGGCACCCGCGCCCGCCGCCCCGTCCACCGCGCGGGCCCTGCTCCTGTCCTGCCACCCGGTGCCCACGGCGGCCGTCACCGCGCTGACGACGTCGCTGGGCGCCGCCGTGGGGCTCGCCGCGGCCGACCTCGCGCTCCTCGCCGCCGCGGTGCTCACGGGGCAGCTCTCCGTGGGCTGGTCCAACGACCTGCTGGACCGGCGGCGCGACGCGACGACCGCCCGCGCCGACAAGCCGCTGGCCGCCGCGGGCGCCCCCGTGCGCGCGGCCGCGGTCGCGACCGCCCTCGCGCTGGCCGCGGCGCTCCCCCCGAGCCTCGCCCTCGGCGCCGCCGCGGGGGCCGCGCACCTCGGCTTCGTCGCGAGCGCCTGGGCCTACAACCTCGGCCTCAAGGCCGGGCCGCTGTCGTGGCTCCCCTACGCCACGGGCTTCGGGCTGCTGCCCGCCGTCCCGGTGCTCGCCGCGGGCGCCGCCCCGCCGGCCTGGCTGTGCGCCGCCGGCGCGCTGCTCGGCGTCGGGGCCCACCTGTTCAACGCGCTGCCGGACGTCGAGGACGACGAGGGGACGGGCGTACGGGGCCTGCCCGTCCGGCTCGGCCGCGCCGCCGGCCGGCTGCTCGGCTGCCTGCTGCTCGTCGCGGCGGTCGCCGTCCTCGCCCTGCTCCCGCCCGGGCCCGCCGGCCCGGCGGGCTGGGCCGCCCTCGCCGCCGGCGGGGGGCTCGCGGTCGCGGCGGCGCTCGACGGGGGGGCCCGCGGCTCCCGGCGGGGGTTCGTGCTCGCCGTCGGCACCGCAGCGGTCGGGGTCGCGCTGCTGGCGGCCCGTACGGCCTCCCTCGGCTGACCCGACTGCTCGCCCGCGCCCGACCCCCCGCGCCGACCCGGCGCGTCCCGGTGGGCGCCCCCTCACCGACCGTCGGTACGCTCTGCGCAGCGGGGCGGACCGCACCACGGCCCGCCGGGGGCGTCCCCGCCGCACCGCCCCGGCCGAGCGCACCGAGGAGACCGACGACGTGAGCACCCGCCGCCGCACCGCACTCGCGGGCGCCCTGCTCGTGCCGGCGCTGGCCGCGTGCGGCACCAACCCCGAGACCTCGGCCGTCACCCGCAACTACGCCCCCGCCGACGGCGTGCAGGCGATCCTCGGCGACCTGCGGGTGCTCAACGCGCTCGTCGTGGAGCCCGCGGAGGAGGGCGGCACCGCGATCCTCTCGATGACGATCACGGCCGGCGACCAGGGCGACACGCTCCAGGACGTGACCGTCAGCGACGCGACCGCGCGCATCGAGGGCGAGACCGAGGTCGCCGCCGGCTCCTCGGTCCGCTACGGGGCGCCGAGCTCCACCGACCAGATCCTCCTCGAGGACTTCCAGGGCCCCGTCGGCGGCAACGTCGAGCTGACCCTCCTCTTCGAGGAGGCCGGCAGCGTCGTGCTCAACCCGCCCGTCGTCGCCCCCACGGGCTACTACGAGGGCCTCACCGCCGACCAGCTCGTGAGCCCGACCCCGGGCCCGCTGCCGACGCCGACGCTCGCCCCGACCCCGGGCGCCACCCAGGAGGAGCCGGCCGTGGGCCGCGAGGAGGGCGAGGAGGTCTCCGAGCCGACCGCGGAGCCCAGCGGCGAGCAGACCCCCGAGTCCAGCGCCGAGCCCACGCCCGACGCCACCCCCTGAGCCCGCCGTGCCGGGCGCCGGGGACGACGCCCGCTCCGCGCGGCGCGTGGAGCGCTGGTTCGACGCGCACGCGCGCGACTACGACCGCGCCATGGCCGCCGCGGAGCGCCACCTGCTCGGCCCCGGGCAGCGCTCGTGGGCGACCTCGCGCGCGACGGGCTCGGTCCTCGAGCTGGGCGTCGGCACCGGCCTGAACCTCCCGCTGTACGGCCCCGGCGTCGTGCGCGTCGTGGGCGTCGACCTGTCCGCGCAGATGCTCGACCGCGCGCGCGGGCGCGCCGACCTGCTGCGCGGGCGGGGCGTCGCCGTCGAGCTGCGCCGGGGCGACGCCGCGCGCACGGGGCTGGCGGACGGCTCGGTCGACACCGTGCTCGGGACGTACGCGCTGTGCTGCGTCCCGGACCCCCTCGCGGTGCTGCGCGAGGCCCGGCGGGTGCTGCGCCCGGGCGGGCGGCTGGTCCTCGTCGAGCACGGCCCCGCCCGCCCCTGGTGGGTGCGCGCCGCGCAGCGCCTGCTGGACCCGCTGACCGTCCGGCTGCAGGCCGACCACCTGCTGCGCGACCCGCGCGGGTACGCCGAGCGGGCCGGCTTCGCCGTGCAGGAGGCGGGGCGCTCGGGACGGGCCGGCCTCGTGCACCGGGTGGCGGCCCGCAGCCCCGGCTGAGCCCGGGCGTCCCGCTCAGGCGCCCTCGCCGGGCGCGGGGCGCAGCCGGCGGAAGGCCTCGAGGTTCGCGGTGGGCTCGCCGCGCCGCTCGCGCCACGCCCACTCCCGGCGCACGGCCGAGGCGAAGCCGCGCTCGACGACGGCGTTGAACGTCCCGTCCGAGGCCTCGAGCACCTCGCCGAGCAGGCCGTCCACGACCTCGGGCACGACGGCGACGAGCGGCAGCCGCCCCACGAGCCACACGTCCCCGGCCGCGTCGAGGGCGAAGGCGACGGCCCCGGCCCGCGCGTTCCGCTCGAGCAGCATCCGGTGCACCTCGGCGTGCGCCTCGTCGGGGCGCCGCGCGACGAAGGCCCGCACGCTCAGCGCGTGCCGGCCGACCTCCAGCAGGCAGGTCGTGCGCAGGCGCGCCTCGCCCGGCAGGACGGCCGCGAAGCGGCCCGGGCCCACCTCCTCGTGCTCGACGCCGAGCGCGGCGAGGGTGCCGCGCAGCACCGCGGCGGCGCCCGCCGCGTCAGGCACCGCGGCCCGCCGCGCGCCCGCGCGCCGCCCGCGCCGCCTCCGCGTCGTCGAGCGCGCCCCGGTAGGCCGCCAGCACCCCGTCGGCCGTCGCGTCCCACCCGTGCCGCGCCGCGTGCTCGACGGCACCGAGCGACAGGCGCTGGCGCAGCCGCGGCTCGTCGAGCAGCCGGCGCAGCACCCGCGCGTAGTCGTCCGGGTCGTGCCCGTCGACGAGCAGCCCGCTCACCCCGTCCCGCACCGCGACCGGGAGCCCGCCGACCCGGCTCGCGACCACGGGGGTGCCGCACGCCTGCGCCTCGACCGCGACCAGGCCGAAGCTCTCGCTGTACGACGGCACCACCGACACGTCGGCCGCGCGGTACCAGTCGGCCAGGACCGGGCGCGGCACCGGCGGGGCGAGCGTGACGACGTCGGCGACGCCCTCGGAGCGGGCGAGCTCCTCGAGCGCGCGCGGGCGCTCGGTGCCCGACCCGCTGGGGCCGCCGAGCACGACCACCTGGAGCCTGCGGCGCAGCGCCGGGTCGTCCGCCACGAGCCGCGCCGCGGCGCGCACGAGCACGTCGGGCGCCTTGAGCGGCTGCACGCGGCCGACGAAGAGCAGGACGGCGGCGTCGGGCCGTACGCCGAGCCGGGCGCGCGCCGCGGCCCGGTCGCCGGGGCGGAACAGCTCGAGGTCCACCCCCGGCGGGACCACCGCCACGCGCCGCGGGTCGGCGCCGTAGAGGTCGACCAGCTGCCCGGCCTCGAGCCGGGTGTTCGCCAGCAGCCGGTCGGCCGCGTCGACGACCTGCTGCTCGCCGATCTCGCGCGACCGCGGCTCCGGGGCGTCGCCGGCGGCCAGGGACAGGTTCTTGACCCGCGCCATGGTGTGCATGGTGTGCACGAGCGGCACGCCCCAGCGCTCCGCGGCGAGCCAGCCGACCTGGCCCGAGAGCCAGTAGTGCGAGTGGACGAGGTCGTAGTGCCCGGCGGCGCGGCCCGCCTCGACGCGCAGGGCCCCCGCCACCAGGGCGCACAGCTGGCTGGGCAGGTCCTCCTTGGGCAGCGGCTCGTACGGCCCCGCGGGCAGGTGCCGCACCAGGACGCCGTCCGCGAGCTCGACCGCGGGCGCGAGGCCGGGGCGGGCGGCCCGGGTGAGGACCTCGACCTCGGTGCCGCGGGCGGCGAGCCGGCGGGCGAGCTCGACGACGTACACGTTGAGCCCGCCAGCGTCGCCGGTGCCGGGCTGGTCGAGCGGGGACGTGTGGACCGAGAGCATGGCGACCCGGCGCGGGCGCGCCGGGCGCCGCGCGCTCAGGCTGCCGACCGCCGCCGTACCGCCGCGCACCGCCACCGCACCCTCCCGCCGCCCGAGCGCCCGCGCAGGTCGGCGGGCCACCGTCGATCCTGCCCTGCCGCGGGCCCCGCGACGCGGCGGGGTCGGGCCCGCCCGCGGCTCAGGGCTCGAACTTGTAGCCCAGGCCCCGGACCGTGACGAGGTGCTTCGGCGAGGCGGGGTCGGGCTCGACCTTGCTGCGCAGCCGCTTGACGTGCACGTCGAGCGTCTTGGTGTCGCCGACGTAGTCCGAGCCCCAGACGCGGTCGATGAGCTGCATGCGGGTGAGCACGCGCCCCGCGTTGCGCAGGAGCATCTCGAGCAGCTCGAACTCCTTGAGCGGCATCTGCACCGTCTCGCCGCCGACGGTGACGACGTGCCGGTCGACGTCCATGCGCACCGGCCCGGCCTCGAGGGCGCCCGCGTCGGGCTCCTCGGCCTCGCCGCCGCGGCGCATGACCGCGCGCATGCGCGCGACGAGCTCGCGGGAGCTGAACGGCTTGGTGACGTAGTCGTCGGCGCCGAGCTCGAGCCCGACGACCTTGTCCACCTCGCTGTCCTTCGCGGTCAGCATGATGACCGGCACCTGCGAGCGGGTCCGCAGCTGGCGGCACACCTCGGTGCCCGGCAACCCGGGCAGCATGAGGTCGAGCAGCACGATGTCGGCCCCGGTGCGGGCGAACTCCTCGAGGGCGGCGGGGCCGTCGGGGGCGACGGCGACCTCGTACCCCTCCTTGCGGAGCATGTAGGACAGGGCGTCGCTGAACGACTCCTCGTCCTCGACGACGAGCACACGGGTCACGTGGCGGCCTCCTGCACGGGCAGCGGGTCGGGCAGCGGGTCGGGCGCCTCGTGGGTGGACCCCACCGGCAGGCGCAGGGTGAAGGTCGAGCCCGCGCCCTCGACGCTCCACACGCTCAGCTCGCCGCCGTGGTTGGCGACGACGTGCTTGACGATGCTCAGGCCGAGCCCGGTGCCGCCGGTCATGCGGGAGCGGGCCGGGTCGACGCGGTAGAAGCGCTCGAAGATGCGCTCGAGGTCGCGCTCGGGGATGCCGATCCCCTGGTCGGCGACGCTGACCTCGACGACGTCGCCGGTGCGGCGCACGCCCACGGTCACCTGGGTGTGCTGCGGGCTGTAGCTCACCGCGTTGTCGACGAGGTTGCGCAGCGCGGTGACGAGCAGGCCCTCGTCGCCGAGCACGTGCACGCCCTGGTCGCCGCCGTGCGCCAGGCGGATGCCCTTGGCGCCGGCGATGAGCCGCGAGCGGTCCACGGCCTCGGCGACGACGTGGTCGAGGTCGACGAGCTCGGGGGCGTCGAGGGCGTCCTGGCCCTGCAGCCGCGACAGGTCGATGATGTCCTGCACGAGCACGCTGAGCCGCTCGGCCTCGTGCTGCATCCGCCCGGCGAAGCGGCGCACGGCCTCGGGGTCGTCGGAGGCGCCGCTGACCGCCTCGGCGAGCAGGCGCAGCGCCCCGACGGGGGTCTTGAGCTCGTGGCTGACGTTGGCGACGAAGTCGCGGCGCACGGCCTCGACCCGCAGCGACTCGGTGCGGTCGTCGACGAGGACGAGCACGAGCGCGCCGCCGGCGAGCGGGGCGGCGCGCACCTGCGCCTGCACCTGCTGGGCGGTCAGGGCGCCGCGCGGCACCTGCACCTCGGCGTCGCGGGCGTGCCCGTCGTCGCGCACCCGCTCGACGAGCTCCTGCAGCGCCGGCGTGCCCAGGGCCTGCCCGCGCACCACGCCGGAGGCGTACGCGGCCGGGCTCGCGCGCACCACCCGGCCCTGCGCGTCGACCACGGCGGCCGAGTGGCGCAGCGCGGCGAGCACCTCCGCCACGCCCGCCGGCACGTCCGCCGCCACCGCGCGCTCCCCCCGCTCGACCTCCTGCGCCGCGGGGCGCCCGCGCAGCGCGACGAGGGCCGCGGCGGCGCCGAGCAGGAGCCCGGCGACGGCGGCCAGCACGACGGCGGCGGTCGACCCCACACGGTGATCGTAGGCACGCGCAGGGCTCGGGACCGACCGCGCAGGGCCCGCACGACCGGATGTTCACCTCCGGGTCCGGGGTCGTTCAGCCCCGGGTGGCACCATCGGCGGTCGGACCCACGAGGACAGGAGCACCATGCGCGACGCCTTCCACGAGGCCCTCGACGGCCTCAACGACGACCTCGTCGAGATGACGCGGCTCGTCGGGTCGGCCATGGGCCGCGCCTCGCAGGCGCTGCTCGACGCCGACCTCGAGCTGGCCGAGAGCGTCATCGCCGCCGACGAGGCGGTCGACAAGCTCCACCACGACCTCGAGGCGCGGGCCGTGGAGCTGCTGGCCCGCCAGCAGCCGGTCGCCACCGACCTGCGCATCGTCGTCACCACCCTGCGGATGAGCGCCGAGCTCGAGCGCATGGGCGACCTGGCGCGCCACGTCGCCAAGGTCGCGCGGCTGCGCTACCCGGACTCCGCGGTGCCGCCGCAGGCCCGCGGCACCATCCTGGAGATGAGCCAGGTCGCCGAGCGCATCGTCGTCAAGTGCGGCTCGGTGGTGGCCAGCAAGGACGTCGAGGCCGCGCTGCAGCTCGAGCGCGACGACGACGAGATGGACCGCCTGCACCGCCTGCTCTTCCGCCACCTGCTCGACGGGTCGTGGGACCAGGGCATGGAGTGCGCGATCGACCTCACCCTCATCGGCCGCTACTACGAGCGCTACGCCGACCACGCCGTCACCGTCGCGGGGCGCGTCGTCTACCTCGTCACCGGCGAGTACCCGGCGACGAACGGCCTCGCCCAGGGGGCCTGAGCCCCCCGGCGGGACCCGTACCGCGCGAGCAGCCCCCGGCCGGAGGCCGGGGGCTGCTGCGTGCTGCGCGGGCGGGGCGCCCGCCGGGGGCCCTACCGCTTGCGGCCCTGGGCGGCGACGGCGGCCGCGGCCGTCGCGGCGGCCTCGGGGTCGAGGTACTCCCCGCCCGGGACGGTCGGGCGCAGGTCGGCGTCGAGCCGGTAGACCAGCGGGATGCCGGTGGGTATGTTGAGCCCGGCGATGTCGGTGTCGCTGATGCCGTCGAGGTGCTTGACGAGCGCGCGCAGGGAGTTGCCGTGCGCGGCGACGAGGACGGTCTGGCCGCGGCGCAGGTCGGGGACGACGGCGTCGTACCAGTAGGGCAGCATCCGCACCACGACGTCGGCGAGGCACTCGGTGCGCGGCAGCACCTCCGGCGGCAGGTCGAGGTAGCGCGCGTCGCCGACCTGGCTGAACTCGGCGTCGTCGGCGAGCGGCGGCGGGGGCGTGTCGTAGGAGCGGCGCCAGAGCATGAACTGCTCCTCGCCGAACTCGGCGAGCGTCTGCGCCTTGTCCTTGCCCTGCAGGGCGCCGTAGTGCCGCTCGTTGAGCCGCCACGAGCGCCGGACGGGCACCCAGTGCCGGTCGGCCTCGTCGAGCGCGAGCACCGAGGTCTTGATCGCCCGCCGCAGCACGCTCGTGTGGCAGACGTCGGGCAGCAGGCCCTGCTCGCGCAGCAGCCGGCCGCCGCGCAGCGCCTCCCCGCGGCCCTTCTCGGTGAGGTCGACGTCGACCCACCCGGTGAAGAGGTTCTTCTCGTTCCACTCGCTCTCGCCGTGGCGGAGCAGCACCAGGGTGTACGGGGCGTCGGCCATGCGGCTCACCCTAGCGAGCGGCGGCCCGGCCCCTCCCGCGAGGGAGGGACCGGGCCGCCGGGGTGGTGCGGGTCGGGCGGTGCTGCCGAGCCGTCAGTACTGCGGCTGCGACTGCGGGTTGAAGTGCTCCTGCTCGTAGCGGTAGGACTTCGCGCCGTTGACCAGCGGGTGCCGGACGTCGAGGACGTCGAGGCCCTTCTGGATGTCGCTGGAGATGATCTTGCCGTTGTACCAGTACGCCGACCACGAGCCGCCGAGCACGAGGCGCTCGTCGTCGAGGGCGCCGCGGTCGAACCACGCGAGCTCGACCGGGTTCTCCGAGTCGGTGAAGTCGAAGACGGAGATGCCGCCCTGGTACCAGGCCTGGACCATGATGTCGCGGCCCTCGACCGGGATCAGCGAGCCGTTGTGCGCCACGCAGTTCTCGGTGTCGGACTGCGCCCGCGGGATCTTGTAGTACGACTTGAAGACGAGCTCGCTGTCGCGGCCCTCGCCCTCGATGTCGTAGATGCCGTCCGCGCCGCGGTTCGGGCCCACCTGCGGGTTGCAGGTCGGCGCGCCGCCGCCGCCGAGCTCGTCGGTGAAGACGACCTTGGTGCCGGCGTTGTTGAAGGTCGCCGAGTGCCAGAACGAGAAGTTCTTGTTGTCCCGGACCTGGTCGATGACCTTCGGGGCGAGGCGGTCGGAGATGTCCCAGAGGACGCCGTCGCCCATGCAGGCGCCGGCCGCGATGTCCTTCTCCGGGTACGCGGTGATGTCGTGGCAGCCGGTCGTCGCGGACCAGCCGTTGGGGTTCTGCTTGGTCGGGCCGCTGCCCGGGTTGCCGCCGCGCGGGAAGAGCACCGGCTCGGCCGCGACCCTCGCCGAGGCCGGGTCGTCGAGCGGGACCTCGACGATGCTGATCTTGTCGTGCGGGGGCTGGCAGTCCGCGAGCTGGGGCGACGGCGAGTAGCTGCTGACGTAGAGGTACGCCGTCTCGCCGGCCTTGTCGGGCACGAGCGTGTGGGTGTGCGAGCCGCAGTCGGTCTCGACGGCCGCGACGTAGCGCGGGCCCTTGACGTCGCTGATGTCGAAGACCTTGATGCCCTCCCAGTAGTCCGTGAGGACCTGGGTCGGGTCGGTCGTGCTGATCGGCGCCGCCGGGCCGCTCTGGCACGAGTCGTCCGTGCGCCGCGAGTCGGTCGACAGGAACAGCAGGTCGCCCATGACCGACACGTCGTTCTGCGAGCCCGGGCACACGACCTGGGTGACGCGCTGCGGCCGGGCCGGGTTCTTGACGTCGTAGATCACGAAGCCGTCGTAGTTGCCGATGAAGGCGTAGTCGCCCTGGAAGGCGATGTCGCTGTTGAAGGACGACTCCTGGGCGAAGGCGCCGGCCTTCGGGATGTTGGCGAGCAGCGCCATGCGCTTGCTGGCCTGCGCGCCCTCGGGGAGCACGCCGGCGGCCTTGGCCTCGGCCTTGGCGGCCGCACCCTCGGCGGGCGCCTCGCCCGGCAGGCATCGCTGCAGGAAGTCCGCCGTGCGCTGCACCGCCTGGCCCTGCTCGCAGTCGTCCGGCGCCGCGGTGGCCAGGGTGGCCGGCACCAGCGCGGTGGCGAGCCCGGCGACGAGCGTCCCCGCGCCGACGAGCGCGCCGAGCCGGGTACGGCCCCCGGGCGCGCGGTTGGTTCGCGTCATTCGACCTGCCTTCACTCGTCCGTCGCACGGGCGACGGAGTGCGGTGTGGTGCACCGCACTATGTCGTAGGTTGGGCCGCGGGAACAGACCCCATTTCCGCACGGACGGTGCTGCAGGCACCTACGCACCGTCGTCGAGCAGCACCGGAGGACCGCATGGCGGCAGGCGGGCGGCGGCCCGGTCGAGGCACGGCGGGACGGCCCGGGGGCAGGCTCGGGCGCCGGGCGGGCGCGCTCGCGCTGGCGGCGGGCGTGGCGCTGCTCGGCGCCGGCTGCTCCGGCGCGGGCACGGACGCGGCCGGGTCGCCGGCCGCGGCGCCCTCCTCCGCGCCGGCGCCCACGGGCACGCCCGACGGGGCCGTGGAGGTCCTGCCCGGGCGCCCCGGCGAGCCCAACCGCACGGGCACCGGGTCGCTCGCGCCGGCGCCGCAGCACAACGCCGCGGACGCGGAGTTCGTGACGACGATGGTCCCGCACCACGCGCAGGCCCTGGAGATGGCGGCGCTGGCGCCCGACCGGGCGCAGGACCCGTCCGTGGCCTCGCTCGCCGCGCGCATCGCGGCGTCGCAGGGGCCCGAGGTGCACCAGATGGCCGCGTGGCTGCAGGCGGCGGACCTCCCGGTGCCGGCCGAGGCCGAGCGCGCGGGGGTGCAGGTGCCGGGCGAGGACGGGGGGCACGGCGGGCACGGCGGGCACGAGGGGCACGGGGACCACGCCGGTCACGAGGGCATGCCGGGGATGGCCACGCCCGAGCAGATGGAGCAGCTCGAGGCCGCGAGCGGCGCCGCGTTCGACCGGATGTTCCTCGAGCTCATGATCGCGCACCACGAGGGCGCGCTCACCATGGCCGAGCAGCTGCGGGCGACGGGCGGCGCGGACGTGCAGGTCGAGGAGATGTCCGACCACGTCATCGCCACCCAGACCGCCGAGATCGAGCGGATGCGCGGCCTGCTGGCGGGCTGAGGGACCTGCGCCCCGCGCCTACGCCCCCAGCAGGGCCAGGGTGCCGGCGGCGGGGGCGGTGAGGGTCCCCGGCGGGCGGCGGGCCCACAGCGCGGGCAGCGCGTCGAGCGGGACGAGGTCGCGGTCGTCGTACTCGGACGGGTGCGGGTGCGGCCCGCCGGGCGGGACCTCCCCGGCCCGCAGGTCGAGCCGGACGCAGACGTCGGGGCGCAGGCGCCGCACGTCGTGCGCGAGCCCGAGCACCACCAGCCGTCGCGCGACGTCCGCGGCGTCGAGCACGACGCCGAGCTCCTCGCGCAGCTCGGTGGCGACGGTCGCCGCGAGCGGGTCGGGGGCGCCGTCCTCGAGCATCCCGGACGGGGCCACGTGCCAGGCGCCGGGGTCGGCGGCGAGGCCGGCGCGGCGCCGGCCCAGGACGAGGTGCGCCCGCCCGCCCACGGGGACCGTGCACGCGACGGACACCCCGACCGCCGCGGCGCGCCCGGCGCCGCTGGTCCACGGGTCCCCCGCCGCGGCGAGCGCGCGGCGGCGCAACGGCCCGTCGGGGTCGTGCTGCGCCTCGGCCCGCAGCGCGTCGCAGGTGGCGAGCATCGCGAAGTAGGACGAGGGCCGGACGACCAGGCCGTCCTCCGACGCGCTCCAGAGCGCGAGGAGGGCGCCGTCGAACGTGCCGGGGCTGCGGGCCAGGACGGCGTCGCGGTGGGCGGCCCCGGCCGCGAGCAGGGCTGGGTCGACCGGCAGCGGCGCCGGGTCGAGCACGACGCGCGCGCCGGCCGGCAGCGGCACCACCGCCACCGGGTGCCCGGCCCCCGCCCGCACGACCGGCGCGGGCGGCGGGAGCGTCACCAGGGGCCGTACGGGCCCATGTGCTGCCCGCCCGCGCCGCCGCGCCCGGTGAGGGAGCGCAGGGCCGGGCGCACGTCGACGAGGTAGACCGCCGCGGCGACGAGGCCGATGATGTTGAGGAAGTTCAGCGGGTAGAGGATCGCGACCTGCACGGCGAGGGTGACGCCGAGGATCGCGAGCCACAGGCCCTTGGTGCGCTTGCCGGCGGCCGGGTAGAGCTCGGACCGGTGGCGCAGGGCGTCGACCAGCGCGAACACCTTGACGCCGACCTGCAGCGCGAGCAGCGCGAGCACGACGACGTTCTGCACACCGGCGACGGCCTGGAAGGGTTCCACCCGACCAGGGTACGGCGCGGGGGCCCGCGCCGTACCCCGCGAGCGGGTCAGCCCACCTGGTCGGCGGACTGCTTCGCGGCGCGGCGGGCGCTGGCGGCGGTGCGGCGCGCGGCGTTCGCCGTGCCCTCGGCGGAGCGGCGGGTGCGCGCCGCGCCCTTGCGGGCGGTGGCGACGGTGGACTCCGCGGCCCGCTCGGTCGCCTCGACCCGCTCCTGCACCTCGCGCACGGCCGGCTGGCGGCGCACGCGGGTCACGAGGTCCTCGCCGCGGGCGGCCAGGCCGTCGTACGCCGCGGCCAGCTGCCCGGCGGCCTGCTCGGCGGCGGCGCGGGGCGCCGGCACCTCGGCGCGCAGCCCGGCGAGGCGGGCGGGGACGCCGCGCAGCGCGGCGACGGCGAGGTCGCCGGCGCCGGCGAGGGCGTACGCGGGGCGGCGCAGCTCGGGCCGGTCGGCCAGGCTGCGCAGCTCGCGCAGGTCGGGCAGCTCGGGCAGGCGCAGGTCGGGCAGCTCGACCGAGCGCAGCTCGGGCAGGGGCAGGCGCGGGGTGCGCAGGGTGGTCATCGGTCCTCCAGGGGTCCGGTGGTCTCGGTGGTCTCGGTGGTCCCGGTGGTCCCGGCGGGGTCGGCGGGGCCGGCGGGGTCGGCGGCGGGGTCCTCGGGGTCGGCGGTGGGCTCGTCGACGGCCCCGGCGGCCTCGCTCAGCGCCTCGCGGCGGAACGAGGCGTGGATGTCGAGCAGGACGCGCTTCTGGCGCTGGGTGAGGACGGGGTCGGCGAGGATCGCCGTGACGACCTCGTGCCCTCCCTCGCGCTCCTCGAGGAAGCCCGCGCGGACGTAGAGCGTCTCCGCCGAGATCCGCAGCGCCTTCGCGATCTGCTGGAGGATCTCGGCGCTCGGCTTGCGCAGCCCCCGCTCGATCTGGCTCAGGTAGGGGTTGGACACCCCCGCGGCGTCGGCGAGCTGGCGCAGCGACCACTGGGCACTGCGCCGCTGCTCGCGGATGTAGTCCCCGACGCTGCCCTGCAGGGAGCCCAGCGACCCGACGTCGATCCTCGCCATGCCCCCAGGGTGCCCCACCGTGCTAGCTCGTGCAAGCGCCGTGCTCGCTGGAGTTGCTCGCGGGCCGGTTCCCCGCGCCGCCGCGCGGGGTAGGGGGCGGCCGGTCGGGACAGGTCGGACGGGTGCGGCAGCCGCGGGAGCGGAGCGAGGAGGAGCCGGGTGCGGGTCGTCGTCACGGGCGCGAGCGGGAACCTCGGCACGGCGCTGCTGCGCCGGCTGGTCGACGGGCACGACGTCGTGGGGGTCGCCCGGCGGCCGCCGCGGGGCGGGGAGCCGTACGAGGGGGCGACCTGGCACGCCCTGGACCTCGGCGACGCCTCGGCGGCGTCGCGGCTGCGGGAGGTCGTCGAGGGGGCCGACGCCGTCGTCCACCTGGCGTGGCTCTTCCAGCCCTCGCACGACACCGCGTACCTCGAGCGGGTCGGCGTCGGCGGCAGCCGGGCGGTCGTGCAGGCCGTGCGCCGCGCGGGCGTGCCGCACCTGGTGCACCTGTCCTCGCTCGGGGCGTACTCCCCCGGCCCGGACGACCGCCGCGTCGACGAGGCGTGGCCGACCGGCGGGGTCTCCTCGCTGGCGTACAGCCGGCACAAGGTCGCCGTGGAGCGCCTGCTCGACGAGGTCGAGCGCGACGAGGCGGACCGGCCCGACGACGAGCGGCTGCGCATCGCGCGGATGCGCCCCGGGATCGTCCTGCAGGGCGCCGCGGGCTCGGCGCTGCTCCGGTACGGCCTGCCGGCCTGGGTCCCGTCGTCCGTCGTGCGGCACGTGCCGGTGCTGCCGCTGGACCGCTCGCTGGTCTTCCAGGCGGTGCACACCGACGACGTCGCCGACGCGCTCGTGCGGGTGCTCGAGCGCCGGGCGGAGGGCGCCTTCAACCTCGTCGCCGACCCGCCGGTGACCCGCGACCTCATCGCCGAGGTGCTGGGGGCCCGTGCCGTGCACGTGCCGTACCCGGTGGTGCGCGCCGCCGCGGCCGCCGCCTGGCAGGCCCGGCTGCAGCCCCTCGACCCCGGCTGGATCGACCTCGCCTTCGCCGTGCCGCTGCTCGAGGCCGCCCGCGCCCGGGAGGTGCTCGGCTGGGAGCCCGCCACCGACGCGCGCAGCGCGCTCGCGGAGGCGGTCGCCGCGATGGGCGCCGGCGCGGGCACGACGAGCCCCGTCCTGCGCCCGCGGCGCGTCCTCGACGAGCTGGCCCGGGCCGTGCGCTCGGCGCCGAAGGCGACCCGGAAGGAGACCTGAGCGGGTGCGCGTCGCGACCTGGAACGTCAACAGCGTCGGCGCCCGCCTGCCCCGCCTGCTCGGCTGGCTGCAGGAGGCCGCGCCCGACGTGGTCTGCCTGCAGGAGACCAAGTGCGCGGCCGACGCGTTCCCGGCCGAGCAGGTCGCCGAGCTCGGCTACGCCACGGCGGCGCACGGCACGTCGCGCTGGAACGGCGTCGCCCTGCTGAGCCGGGTGGGGCTCGAGGACGTGCGGCGCGGCCTCGACGACGAGCCCGGCTTCCCCGACCCCGAGGCGCGGGCGGTGGGCGCGACCTGCGGCGGGGTGCGGCTGTGGTCCGTCTACGTGCCGAACGGGCGCGAGCCGGGGCACCCGCACTACGCGTACAAGCTCGCCTGGCTCGAGGCGCTGCGCGCCACCCTCGCGGCCGAGCTCGGCCCGCGCCCGCTCGCGGTCCTCGGCGACTTCAACGTCGCGCCGACGGACGCCGACGTCTGGGACGCGGCCGCGTTCGCGCAGTCCACCCACGTCACCCCGCCCGAGCGCGAGGCGCTGGGCCGGCTGCGCGCCCTGGGCCTCGGCGACGTCGTCCCGCGCCCCGGCAAGGGGCCGCACCCCTTCACCTACTGGGACTACCGGGCCGGCATGTTCCACAAGGACCTCGGGATGCGCATCGACCTCGTCTACGGCGACGGCGCCTTCACCGCCGCGGTGCGCGACGCGTACGTCGACCGGGAGGCCCGCAAGGGCAAGGGGCCCTCGGACCACGCCCCGGTCGTGGTGGACCTCGCGCTCGACGCGCCGCTGCCGGACCCCGCGGCGCCGCCCGCCTAGCCTGGCCCCGTGCCGGACCCCGCCGACCCGACGCCCCGCCCGACGCCCCGCCCGACGCCCCGCCCCGCGCCCTCCGCACCCGGAGCCCCCGGGCGGCGCCGGCCGGGACGGCCCTCGGCCGCGGTGTACCGGCGCCGGCGGCTCGGCGTGCTGGCCGGGCTCGTCGCGGCCGGGCTCGTCGTGACCGCGGGGGTGCGCGCCGCGGGCGGCGACGAGGACGCGCCCGCCGCCCTCGTCGGGACCAGCGGCACCTCGCCCGCGGCCGGACCCACCGCCACCGCGCCCCCGCCGACGGCGCGGACGACCCCGGCGGCCCGGGCGCCGCGCCCGGCGCCGACCCCGTGGACGCAGGACCGGCCCGTCGAGGTGCCGCGGTCCGCCGGCGGGTCGCTGGGGACGTACGGGCTCGACCTGCCGGCGACGGTCGAGGACGGCGACACCGTCCGGTACGCGGTCGAGGTGGAGCGCGGGCTGCCCTTCGACGGCGCCCGCTTCGCCCGTGCGGTGCACGAGATCCTCGTCGACGAGCGCGGCTGGCAGGGGGTGCTCGGCGTGCGGTTCGTGCAGGTCGCCGACCGCGGCGCGGCCGACCTCACGGTCACCCTCGCCTCGCCCGACCGCACGGACGAGCTCTGCGCGCCGCTGCTGACGTACGGGCGCGTCTCGTGCTGGAACGGCGAGCGCGCGGTCATCAACGCGCTGCGCTGGGGCCGGGGCTCGGAGACCTACGGGGACGACCTCGAGGGGTACCGCCGCTACCTCGTCGCCCACGAGGTCGGGCACGGCCTCGGGCGGCACCACGTGGGCTGCCCGGAGCCGGGCGCGCCCGCGCCGGTCATGGTGCAGCAGACCAAGAGCCTCGAGGGCTGCCGGGCGAACCCCTACCCGGCGACCGCCTGACGCTGCTCCGCCCGGGGCCCCGGCACGAGGGGCGCGGCGGGGGCGGGGAGCACGCGGACCGGCGTCGCCCCCGCCTGGAGCGGGTGCTCCACGAGCCAGGCGCCGCCCTTCTCCGGCTCGCCGTGCGACCACGCGAGCCCGAGGGCGACGAGGACCTCCCCGTGCGTGCACACCAGCGCGCCGGCGGCGCCCGGGCTCCGCAGCAGCGCGAGGACGTCGCCGACGCGCGCGTCCGGGCGCAGCGCCGCGTGCTCCTCGACCGCGAGCCCCCGCGCGGCGGCCAGCGGCTCGACGGTCCGGCGGCAGCGCACCAGCGGGCTCGTCAGGACCCGGCGCACGGGCACGGCGCCGAGCAGCGGGACGAGCTGCAGCGCCTGCGCCGCGCCCGCGGGCTCGAGCGGGCGGAGCGCGTCGTCGCCGGCCCAGCGGGCCTTGTCGCCGGCGAGGGCGTGGCGGACGAGCACGGTACGGGCCACGGGGCGCCTCCTGCTGGACGGACCCGGCCCCCGTGCCGAGGTGCGCGCCCACCGCGCACGGCACCAGGACACCACGCCGGGACCGCTCCCGCCAGCGTTCCGGCAAGCGTGTGCCGGAGATCGCACCGGCGGGGTGGTCGCGGGTCCGCGCCGACGCCTCAGAGCGCGGCGCGCACCTCGCCCACGGGGCGCCCGTGCCCCAGGACCGGCACGTGCGCGACGGCGTCGAGGGCGGTCCCGTCCGTACCGTCCGGCAGCCCGGCCCGGCGCAGCGCCGCCACCAGCAGGCCCGGCCGGGCCCGCTCCGCGCCGTCGTGGACCTTGAGCGCGACGGCCGCGCCGGAGGCGAGGCCCGCGGCGTACACGCCCTCGGCGCCGTCCTTGGCGACGAGGCCGGGGACCGCCCGCATGGCGCGGGTGACGTCGCGGCCGGTGCCGCCGACCAGCTCGGGGTGCGCGGTCATCGCGCGGGCGACGCGGTGCTCCGGGGTGCCCTCGGGCGCGGTGGCCAGCGCGGCGAACCCGCGGGCCAGGCCGGCGGTGCCGACGGCGAAGAGCGGCGCGCCGCACCCGTCGACGCCCACCGCCGCCACCGGCTCGCCGGTGAGGCGCTCCACCGCCGCGCGCAGGCCGCGCTGCAGCGGGTGGTCGGCGTCGAGGTACGACCCCGTGGGCCACCCGGCGGCGACGCACGCCGCGAGCATCCCGGCGTGCTTGCCGGAGCAGTTCATGAGCACCGGGTCGCGCCCGCCGCCGGCGCGCAGCAGCCGGGTGGCCGCCTCGCGGTCGAGCGGCAGGTCCGGCGGGGTGCGCAGCGCCGACTCGTCCAGGCCCGCCGTCGCGAGCAGCCGCCGGACCCCGGCGACGTGGTACGGCTCCCCCGAGTGGCTCGCGCAGGCCAGCGCCAGCAGGTCGTCGGGCAGGTCGAGGCCGGCCTCGAGCAGCCCGACCGCCTGCAGCGGCTTGTTGGAGGAGCGGGGGAAGACCGGGGCGTCGACGTCCCCCGCGGCGTGCAGCAGCGCCCCGTCGGCGCCGAGGACCGCGACCGTCGCGGTGTGCGTGCTCTCGACGACGCCCGAGCGGACGACCTCGACCGTGCTGGGGCTCGCGGGGGCGCCGCTCACCGCTCGGGCAGCAGGTCGTCGACGCGCGCCTGGCCCTCGGTGTAGCGGCGGGCGACCTCCGCGGTGCAGGCGTCCATGGCCTCCTGCACCCGGCGCCGGCTCGCCGACACCCGGTGCTCGAAGTCCTCGACGCGCGCCAGGGCCGCGCGCAGCTCCTCGTCGCTCGCCCCCGTGACGTCCGAGATGCCCACGTCGGCGACGACCTGCTCGACCTCGCGGCGGTGCTCGTCGACCCGGCTCGGCTCCACGGACAGGAAGCGGCCGAGGCCGTGGTCGCTGCGCTGGCGCTGGTCCCCGCGCGGGGCGTCGGTGAGGACCTCGGTCAGGCGGCGCACGAGCTCCTCGTCGCCGCCGGCGCCGCCGACGTGGCTCCCGCCGGCACGGCGGGCGATCTCCGCGCGCAGGATGTCCGAGCGGCCCTGGAGCATCCGGCGCACGTACGAGAGGTCGGCCTCCTCCTGCTCCGCCTCGCGGCGGCGCTCGCGCACCTCCTGCAGCGGCAGGTCGGCCAGCCCCTCGAGGAAGCCCTCGCCGAGCACCCGGTCGATGCGCCGGCGGCCCCCCGGCATCGGATCGGTCATCGCGCGCCCCCCTGGATCGCTGTGGTCCTGTCCTCGATGCCGAGCATCCCGCGCGCCTCGGCCGGCGCCATCGCCGGGCGCTGCGCGAGCTCCGCGAGCCGGGCGGCCCGCTCCACGAGCTCGGCGTTGTCGCGCACCGGCCGGCGCGGGCCGAAGCTCAGCGTGTCCTCCATGCCCACCCGCAGGTGCCCGCCCGCACTGAGGGCCGCGAGCGCCACGGGCAGCGTCGTGCGGCCGATGCCCGTCGCCGACCAGGTCGCGCCCTGCGGCAGCGCCTGGACGGCCGCCACGAGCGCCGCGGCGGTGCCGGGCATGCCGCCCGGGACCCCCATGACGAGGTCGCAGTGCACGTGGCCGCCGTGCGGCGCCCCGTGCCCGTCGAGCAACCGGTGCAGGCGCTCGACGTGGCCGAGGTCGAACAGCTCGAACTCCGGGACGACGCCCGCGTCCTGCGACCGGCGGTAGAGCTCGCTCACGAACGGCCACGGGTTGAGGAACACGTCGTCGCCGAAGTCGACGGTGCCGGTGGTGAGCGAGCAGGCGTCCGGCTGCGCGTCGAGCACGGCGAGGCGGGCGTCGTAGCCGTCCCGCACGCTGCCGCCCGTGGAGAGCTGCACGACGAGCGAGGTGCGCTCGCGCAGCGCGTCGACGGTGTCGCGCAGGACCACCGGGTCCAGCGTCGGGCGGGTGTCGGCCCCGCGCACGTGCACGTGCACCACGGCGGCGCCGGCCGCCTCGCAGGCCACCGCGGTCGCCACGAGCTCGTCGAGCGTCACCGGGAGCGCCGGGCAGTCGGCCTTGGCCGTCTCGGCGCCGGTCGGCGCGACGGTGATGAGCGTCGCGCGCGGCGCACGTCCGGTCCCCCCTGCCATGGCGGGCATCGTGCCACGTCCGGGAGGATCGGCGCCGTGCGGGCGGTGGTGCAGCGGGTGGCGTCGGCGAGCGTGAGCGTCGGCGGGTCGGTCGTCGGCGCCGTCGAGGGCCCGGCGCTGCTCGTCCTCGTCGGGGTCACCCACGCCGACGACGCGGCGACGGCCCGGCGGCTCGCGGAGAAGGTGCACGGCCTGCGCGTGCTGCCCGGCGAGCGCTCCTGCGCCGACCTCGGCGCCCCGCTGCTCGTCGTCAGCCAGTTCACGCTGTACGGCGACACGCGCAGGGGCCGGCGCCCCACCTGGTCCGCCGCCGCCCCCGGCGAGGTGGCCGAGCCCCTCGTCGACGCCGTCGTCGCCGCCCTGCGCGACCTCGGCGCGCACGTCGAGACCGGCGTCTTCGGCGCCGACATGCAGGTCGCCCTCGTCAACGACGGCCCCCTCACCCTGCTCGTGGAGGTGTGAGGCCGCTCCGGCTGCACGGTCGTCGCCGGGGAGCTGCATGATCGCGGCCGTCCTCGTGGCCGCGATCATGCATCTCCTCGGCCGCGATCATGCAGTTCCTCGGCCACGATCATGCACCTGGCCGGGCTCAGGCCGGGACGACGACCTCCTGGGCGGCGCTGACGCCGCCGGCGAGGAGGGGGGCGTCCACGGGGACGTTGCGCTTGACCACGGCGAGCGCGACCGGGCCGAGCTCGTGGTGGCGGGCGGCGCTGGTGACGCGCCCGACCGCGCGCCCGTCGAGGACGACGTCGTCGCCGGTGGCCGGCAGGTGCTCCACCGAGCCGTCGAGGTGCAGCAGCACGAGGCGGCGCGGGGGCCGGCCGAGGTTGTGCACGCGGGCGACGGTCTCCTGCCCGCGGTAGCACCCCTTGTCCAGGTGCACGGCCTCGCGCAGCCAGTCGAGCTCGTGCGGGATCGTGCGGTGGTCGGTCTCGAGGCCGAGGCGCGGGCGGGCCGCGGCGATGCGCAGCGCCTCGAGCGCCCAGGTGCCGGCGAGCGGGCGGCCCTCGGCGTACGCGGGCAGCTCGTCGCGGGGCACGAGCACGTCGCGGCCGAAGGGCGAGCCGTCGCGCGAGGGGGGCTCGACGCGGGTGGTGTGCGGCGGGCGGGGCTCGGCGACCGGCTCCCACACCACCGCGAAGCGGTCGGTGACGTCCTCGACCTCGACCTGCGACCAGAACCGCATCGTCGTGAGGAAGCGGACGAGGCCCTCGGCGGTCCCCGGCTCGAGGTGCGCCCAGACCGCCTCGCCGTCGTCGACGAGCGCGAGGTGGTGCTCGACGTGCCCGTGCGGGCTGAGCACCAGCGCCGTCGTCCCCTCGCCGGGGGCCAGGCGCTCGAGGTGCTGGGTGGTGAGCGAGTGCAGCCAGGTGAGCCGGTCCGGGCCCGCGACGCGCACGACCGGCCGGTGCGAGAGGTCGACGAGGCCCTCGCCGGCCTCGAGGCGGCGCTGCTCGACGAAGGGGTCGCCGTAGTGCGACGCGACGCCGGAGTCCGGCGGGTCGGCCTCGACGGCGCCCGGGCGGGCGAGCAGGGGCGAGCGGTAGCCGCTCACGAGGACGCGCAGGCCGCGCAGCGGCCGTAGACGGCGAAGTGCTCCACGTCGGTCTCGAACCCGTGCCGCTCGCGCATCCTTCCCGCGAACGCGTCCGCCTCGGCCACGTCGACCTCGGTCACGGTGCCGCACTCGCGGCAGACCAGGTGCAGGTGCCCGGCGTCGTCGGCGGAGTGGTACGTCGGCGCCCGGTGCCCGAGGTGCGCGTGGCGGACGAGGCCGACCTCCTCGAGCAGCTCGAGGGTGCGGTAGACGGTCGAGATGTTGACGCCGTCGGCGGTGCGCCGGACCTCGGCGAGGATCTCGTCGGGGGTGCCGTGCCGCAGCGCGGTGACCGCCTGCAGCACGAGCTGGCGCTGCGGGGTCAGCCGCAGGCCCCGCGCGCGCAGCTCCGCGCGCAGCTCCGGACCCGTCCCTGCCCCCACGGCCCCTCCCGTCACACCCGCTTCAGCCGCGCGCTCATCACCGGCGCGAGCGGCTGGTCCTGCGCCGCGAGCTCGTACACCCACATGAGGTCGCCCTCCACCCGGCCGTAGAGCCGGTGCCCGGCGCTGTAGCCGGGGTGGTCCTTCGGCGACTCGGTCGCCACGACGACGTCGGTGCGCATCTCGACCTTCGCGCCGTCGACCTCGCCGAGGTACGCCTCGACGACCCCGTCGGGGTGGGCGAGCAGCACCTCGAGGCCGAGGCCGTCGAGCGGGCGCCAGTACCCGGTCTCCGTCGTCAGGGGCTCGCCCGGCGTGCCGTCCTCGTCGAGGAGCCAGGTGCGCGAGACGTACGAGAGGACGGGCCGCCCGTCGTGGGAGAACACGACCTCCTGGCCGAAGCGCGCCTCCTCCTGGCCCGGGAAGCCGCTCACGCCGGCGCCCTCCCAGGTGCCGAGGAGCCACGCCAGCGGCACGAGCGGCGCCGGGAGGTCCGCGGGGATCTCGACCGGCGCGGGGGTGCCTCCCGCCACGTCAGTCCTGGCCCTTGTAGAGCTTCCAGACCACGTAGACGGAGAACCACGTCACCAGCAGGAAGACGAGCACCAGCAGGCTCGTGTAGAAGATCTCGAGGGCGTCCACGCCACCGATGGTACGTGCGGGCCGCGCACCCGGCGCAGCGCGCTAGCGTCGCGTGCCGTGCGCACCTCGCTCGTCGTGAAGACCACTGCCGGCGCCGACGCGCCCGAGCGCTGCTCGCAGGCGTTCACCGTGGCGGCCCTCGGCGTGTCGTCCGGGCTCGACGTCTCGCTGTGGCTCACCGGCGAGAGCGCCTGGTACGCCCTGCCGGGCCGCGCCGAGGGGTTCTCGCTGCCCGAGGCCGCCCCGCTGCAGGACCTGCTCGCCGCGGTGCTCGCGGGCGGGCGGGTCACCCTCTGCACGCAGTGCGCCGCCCGCCGCGGCATCGGGGAGGGCGACGTGCTGGAGGGCGTGCGCGTCGCCGGCTCGCAGGCCTTCCTCGCCGAGGTCATGGCCGACGGGGTGCAGGCGCTCGTCTACTGACCGCCGCGCCGCCACCTGCGCATGATCACGGCAAGGGTGGGGGGTGCAGCGGCGGGGGGACGTGCAGCGGCGGGGTCCCCCGTGAGGAGGACCCCGCCGCGATCATGCGCAGGTGGTGCTGCCGGCGGCGGGCTCAGACCGCGATCTCGAGCTCGCTGACCACGCCCTGCTGGGCCACGACCGTGCGGTCGACGCTGGCGCCGGGGGCCAGGGTGCGCAGGGTCCACGTGCCGGGCGCGGCGAAGAAGCGGAAGTGCCCGGTGGCCGAGGTGGGCACCTCGGCGGTGAACTCGCCGTCGGTGTCGAGCAGGCGGACGTACGCCCCGCCGACCGGCTGCCCCTCGCGCTGCACGACGCCCTGGATCACCGTGGCCCGCGACGTGTCGACGCCGTCGAGGCTGACGCCGCCCGGCTTCACGCCGCACACGGTCAGGACCCCTTGCCGAGCTCGATCGGCACGCCGACGAGGGAGCCGTACTCGGTCCACGAGCCGTCGTAGTTCTTGACGTTCGGCTGGCCGAGCAGCTCGTGCAGCACGAACCAGGTCAGCGCCGAGCGCTCGCCGATGCGGCAGTACGCGACGGTGTCGCGGGACAGGTCGACGCCCTGCTCCTCGTAGAGCGCGCGCAGCTCGTCCTCGGACTTGAAGGTGCCGTCGTCGTTGGCGTTCTTGCTCCACGGGACGTTCTTCGCCCCGGGCACGTGGCCCGGGCGCTGCGACTGCTCCTGCGGCAGGTGCGCGGGGGCGAGCAGCCGGCCCGAGAACTCGTCGGGCGAGCGCACGTCGACGAGGTTCTTCGCCTGCGAGGTGGCCAGCTCCACGACCTCGTCGCGGAACGCGCGGATCGAGCTGTCCGGCTCCTGGGCGACGTACGTCGTCGCGGGCCGCTCGGGCACCTCGGTGACGAGCTCGCGCGAGTCGAGCTCCCACTTCTTGCGCCCGCCGTCGAGCAGCCGCACGTCGCGGTGGCCGTAGAGCTTGAAGTACCAGTACGCGTAGGACGCGAACCAGTTGTTGTTGCCGCCGTAGAGGACCACGGTGTCGTCGTTGCCGATGCCGCGGGCCGAGAGGAGCTGCTCGAACTCCTCCTTGCCCACGAAGTCGCGGCGCACCTGGTCCTGCAGGTCGGTGCGCCAGTCCAGGCGCACGGCGCCGCGGATGTGGTTCTTGTCGTAGGCGGTGGTGTCCTCGTCGACCTCGACGACGACCACCTTCGGGTCGTCGAGGTGCTGCTGCACCCAGTCGGCGTCGACGAGCACGTCGGATCGGCTCATGGCGGATCTCCTGTCGGGGGTGGCGCGGGGCTCTGACGGGGGCGCGCAGGCGCGCGCGGGGACGGGCGTCAGCGGGTGCGACAGAGCGCGCTCGTGGTGCGCCCGTAGTCCACTGCGCGGCGCTTCGTCAGCTCCGTCGTCGTCACGGGCGCCATGGTAAGGCCTCCGTCCGGCCCGCGGTCAGCCCTTCCCACGCTGCGAGACGACGGCCCCGTCCCGGCTCAGTCGCCGACGAGCAGGCTCGCCGCCCAGCTCACGACGCTCACGACGAGGGCGCCGAGGACCGCGGGCCAGAGGCCGGTGACGCGGAACGCGATGTCCAGCGCCTCGGCCAGCGCGCCCGTCAGCCACAGGAGCAGGCCGTTGACGACGAAGGTCAGCAGGCCGAGCGTCAGGACGTACAGCGGCAGGGCCAGCAGCTTCACGACCGGCTTGACGACGGCGTTCACCACGCCGAAGACGACGGCGACGAGCGCGACCGTCGCGACGGTGCCGCCGTCGGTGGTGGCGGTCACGTCGACGCCGTCGACGAGCCGCGCCGCCACCCACAGGGCGAGGGCCGAGGCCGCGAGCCTCCAGAGCAGGTCCACGGCCCCTTCCTACCGCGCCTCAGCGCTCGAGGAGCACGTCGGTGCCGTCGGCGCGCACGTCGACCCCGCCGGGGCCCACCGCCACCGAGCGCACCTCGACCCCGGCCGGGAGCGCCGGCAGCGGCACGCGCGCCGTCACGCGCTCGCGCACGACCTCGAGCAGGTCGGGCGCGTCGCGGCCGTCCACCTGCAGCGCGCTCGGGGTGACGACGAGCTCGCCCCCGTCGAGCGCGACCCGCGCGGTCACCACCGCCTCGACCGGCCGGCCCAGGAGCTCCACCACCTGCGACACCCGCACCGCGTCCGGCCCCGCGGCCGCGACCGAACCGGCCTCGAGGCCCGCGCGCTCCTCCAGCTCGGCGAAGGGCACGGTGCCGCGCACCCGGAGGCGGGCGACCTCCACGCTCGACAGCGTCGCCACCCGCACCCCGTCGGCGGTGCCCACCACGTCCTGCACCCGCACCCCGCCGCGCTCGAGCGCGTCCGCCCGCAGGTCGACGTCCTCGGCCTCGAGCCGCACGAGCTGCTGCAGCACCGGGAAGCCGCGCACCTCGACGTCGGCACCCTCGACCCCGTACGACCCCGCGCGGTCCTGCGCGACCCGCTCGACGACGGCGACGGCGCCGCGGTCCAGCGCGAGCAGGAGCAGGGCGAGCACGACGAGCACCAGCAGCAGGCACCCCAGGCGGCGCCTCACGCGAGGGCCCTGCCGACGGCGTACGCGAGCGGCGCGGCGAGCAGGACCGGCGCGGCGGCGGCCACGGCCAGCGAGCTCGCCCGGTCGCCCCCGGTGCGGGCCAGCTGCAGGACGGCGACCGCGAGCAGGGCGGCGACGGCCGCGCACCCCGCCCCCGCGGCGGGGCCCCAGCCGAGCGCGCCCACCGCGTCGCCGTCGACGACGAGGCGGTCCAGCGGCGCCACCGCGAGGGCCGCGCCGGCGCCCGCGCCCAGCACCGCCGCGAGGCCAGCGCCGGCGGGGGCGCCCCCCGGCACGGGGACCGCGGCGACGGCGAGGCCGACGACGGCGCCGAGCAGCCCGCTCGCCAGGGCCGCGGCGCCCTCGGGCACCTGCACGGCCCCCAGCGCGAGCGCGCCCAGCACCGCCACGACGGCGGCGGCGAGCGTCGCGGTCACGCTGCGCACCACGTCGGGGCGCCCGTCGCGGCGGGCCAGCTGGGCGAGGAAGGCGACGAGCACGGCCGGCCCGAGGACCCAGAGGACGGGCTCGGCGGGCGTCGCGCGCGGCGCGAGGCGGCCGTCCGCCACGGCGGCCACCAGGCCGTCCGCGCCGAGGGCGGCCGCGAGGGCCACGAGCGCCCCGCCCGCCGCGCCGCCCGCGCCGCACACCCGGTGCCAGCCGGTGAGCAGGACCCCCTGCACGGCGGCGAGCGCGAAGGCCAGGAGCAGGTCGCCGGCCGCGGCGGCCAGCAGGGCCACCAGGGCGAGCACGAGGGCCACGCCCGCCGCGGGCAGCGCGACCGCCGTCGGTCCCGCGGGGCTGGTCCTCACCCGCGCATCGTGCCAGAGCACCCCGCCGCCGCCGCGCCCCTCAGCCCCCCGCGAAGGGGGGCAGCACCTCGAGGACCGCGCCCGGGCCCACCGGGGCGGCCGGGTCGCTGCGCACGCCGTCGACGAGCACCGAGCAGCGGGCGAGGACGCGCGCCAGCTCCCCGCCGTCGCCGCCGTGCGCGGCCCGCGCGGCCGCGAGGACCTCGCCGACCGTGGCCCCCGGCAGGCGCTCCTCGGCGGTGCCCGCGGCAGCGCGCGCCGCCGCCCAGTAGCGGACCAGCGCGCCGCCGGGCGGCCCCTCGTCCCGGGTGCCCATCGGCCGCCTCCTGTTTCCCGTCCGTTCCGCGCGGAGCCCCCGCGCGCTACATTCTGCGCACGAGGACCCCTCCGGCGGCGACGCCGGGCGCGCAGCGGTGCGACGCGCGGGCCCCTCGTGCGCCGGGCCGGGGCAGCCCCGGCGCTGTGCCCGACCCAGGCGTCAGCGTCGACGCACCGCCACCCGCTGGCCCCTGCCGGGGCCGACGAGGGGAGACCCGGATGAGCCAGGTCCTGCTGCTGACGAACGCCGTGCAGCCCTCCGCCGAGGTGCTGCCCGCCCTGGGGCTGCTCTCGCACGCCGTGCGCGTGGCGCCCGCCGAGGCGTCGGCGCTCGTGGACGCCCCGCCGGCCGACGTCGTGCTCGTCGACGGGCGCCGCGACCTGCCGCAGGTGCGCTCGCTGTGCCGCCTGCTGCGCACCACGGGGGTGTCCAGCCCCGTGCTGCTCGTCCTCACCGAGGGCGGCATGACCGTCGTGTCCGCCGACTGGGGCGTGGACGACGTGCTGCTCGACGTCGCCGGGCCCGCCGAGGTCGAGGCCCGGCTGCGCCTGGCGCTGGGCCGCGCGGCCGCCGCCGGGGGCACGGAGGGGCCGACCGAGATCCGCAGCGGCGACGTCGCGATCGACGAGGCGGCGTACACCGCGAAGGTCCGCGGCCGCACGCTCGACCTCACCTTCAAGGAGTTCGAGCTCCTCAAGTTCCTGGCCCAGCACCCCGGGCGCGTGTTCACCCGCGCCCAGCTGCTGCAGGAGGTGTGGGGCTACGACTACTTCGGCGGCACGCGCACCGTCGACGTCCACGTGCGGCGGCTGCGCGCGAAGCTCGGCGCCGAGCACGAGGCGCTCATCGGCACCGTGCGCAACGTCGGCTACCGGTTCGTGGTGCCGCAGCCGGCCACCGAGCTGCCCCCCGTCGAGGACGTCGCGCCCGCGGTGCCGCCGGCCCGTGCCGGGGCCGACGCCCGCTAGGGCCGGTCCGGCCGCGGGGCCCGCCCTCGCCCGCCCGTAGGGTGACCGCCATGGTCGAGGAGCGGCTGGCGCGCGTCGAGGTGCTCCCGCGGCTGGAGCCCGCGGAGCTGCAGCGGGTCGCCTGGCTCGTCGAGCAGGCGACCGACGAGGACGGCGTACGGCCCCTCGGCGAGCAGACGACCCTGCAGCTGCGCCACGGCGGCGGCACCACGGTCCTGCTCTGGGCCGGCGACGAGCTCGCCGGCGCGGCCCACCTCGACCCGGGCACCGGCACCGGCGAGGCCGTCGTGGCGCCGGCCCTGCGCCGGCGCGGCTACGGTCGCGCCCTCGTGGCCGCGCTGCTGGAGGAGGCCGCGGGGGCGCCCGTGCGGCTCTGGGCGCACGGCGACCACGCCGGCGCCGCCGCGCTCGCCGCGCGGCTGGGCCTCGCGCGCGTGCGGGAGCTGTGGCGGATGCGCCGCCCCCTCGACGGCGCGCTGGCGCGCCCCGCGCCGCCGCCGGGGGTCGTGCTGCGCACCTTCGTGCCGGGGCAGGACGACGAGGCGTGGGTCGCCCTCAACGCGCGGGCCTTCGCGCACCACCCCGAGCAGGGCCGGATGACCGTGGAGGACCTCCGGCTGCGCCGCGAGGAGCCGTGGTTCGACCCCGACGGGTTCTTCCTCGCCGAGCGCGAGGGGCGCCTCGTGGCGTTCCACTGGACGAAGGTGCACGGCAGCGGCCCGGAGGCGCTCGGCGAGGTGTACGTCGTGGGCGTCGACCCGTCCGCGCAGGGCCTCGGCCTCGGCTCGCTGGTCACCCTCGTGGGGCTGCGGCACCTGCAGGCCCGCGGCCTGCCCGCGGTGATGCTCTACGTCGACGGCGACAACGAGGCCGCGCTGCGCACGTACCGCGGCCTGGGCTTCGTGCGGTGGGACGTCGACGTGGCCTACGGGCGTGCCGTTCACCTCGCGGTGGGAGAGTGACCCCCATGAGCGCGCAGACCACCGAGTCCGACCTCGTCGAGCGCATCGGCCCGGAGCAGCCGGCGCCGCGCACGCGCACCCGCCGCCCCCGTACGGCGGCGGCCCGCGACGGGGCGGTCCCGGCCGTCGACGCCCCCGCCGAGGACGCCGCGGACGAGCTCCCCGAGGACCGGTTCCTCGACCGCGAGACGAGCTGGCTGCAGTTCAACCAGCGCGTGCTCGAGCTCGCCGAGGACCCCGACCTGCCGCTGCTCGAGCGGGCCCGGTTCCTCGCCATCTTCGCGAGCAACCTCGACGAGTTCTTCATGGTGCGCGTCGCCGGCCTCAAGCGGCGCATCGCCGCGGGGCTCGCGGTGCGCGCGGCGAGCGGGCTGCAGCCGCGCCAGGTCCTCGAGGGCATCTGGGCGACCGCGCGCTCGCTCACCGCCCGGCACTCGGCGGTCTTCCGCGACGAGGTGCTCCCCGCCCTGGCGGCCGAGGGCATCGAGCTGCTGCGCTGGGACGAGCTCACCGAGGCCGAGCAGGAGGAGCTGCACGCGATCTTCCGCGACCGCGTCTTCCCCGTGCTCACCCCGCTCGCGGTCGACCCCGCGCACCCGTTCCCCTACATCTCCGGCCTGTCGCTCAACCTCGCGGTCGTCGTGCGCAACCCCGCGACCGGCAAGGAGCACTTCGCCCGCGTCAAGGTGCCGCCGCTGCTGCAGCGCTTCCTGCAGGCCTCGCCCGAGCGCTTCGTCCCCCTCGAGGACGTCATCGCCGCGCACCTGCCGCAGCTCTTCCCCGGCATGGAGGTCCTGCAGCACCACACGTTCCGGGTCACCCGCAACGAGGACCTCGAGGTCGAGGAGGACGACGCCGAGAACCTCCTGCAGGCCCTCGAGCGCGAGCTCACCCGGCGCCGCTTCGGCCCGCCGGTGCGCCTCGAGGTCGAGGAGTCCATCGACCCGCACGTGCGCGACCTGCTCGTGCGCGAGCTCGGCGTCAGCGAGCAGGAGGTCTTCGCGCTCCCCGCGCCGCTCGACCTCACCGGGCTCAACTCCATCGCCGACCTCGACCGGCCGGCGCTGAAGTTCCCCTCCTTCGTCCCGAAGACGCACCGCTCGCTCGCCGAGGTCGAGTCGGCGAAGCAGCCCGACCTCTTCGCCGCGATCCGCCAGCGCGACGTGCTGCTGCACCACCCGTACGACTCCTTCTCCACGAGCGTGCAGGCGTTCCTCGAGCAGGCGGCGGCCGACCCGGCGGTGCTCGCCATCAAGCAGACGCTCTACCGCACCTCCGGCGACTCGCCCATCGTCGACGCCCTCATCGACGCCGCCGAAGCCGGCAAGCAGGTCCTGGCCCTCGTCGAGATCAAGGCGCGCTTCGACGAGCAGGCCAACATCAAGTGGGCGCGCAAGCTCGAGCAGGCCGGCGTGCACGTCGTGTACGGCCTCGTCGGGCTCAAGACGCACTGCAAGCTCGCCCTCGTGGTGCGCCAGGAGCCGGACGGGCTGCGCCGCTACGCGCACGTGGGCACCGGCAACTACAACCCCAAGACCGCGCGCCTCTACGAGGACCTGGGCCTGCTCACCTGCGACCCGCAGGTCGGGGAGGACCTCACCCGGCTGTTCAACCAGCTCTCCGGCTACGCGCCGAAGACGTCGTACCGGCGCCTGCTCGTCGCGCCCCGCTCGCTGCGGCGCGGGCTCGTCGAGTGCATCGAGCGCGAGGTCGAGCACCACCGGGCGGGCCGCCCGGCCTGGGTCAAGATGAAGGCGAACAGCATCGTCGACGAGACCGTCATCGACGCGCTCTACCGCGCGTCGCAGGCGGGCGTGCCCGTCGACGTGTGGGTGCGCGGCATCTGCGCCCTGCGCCCCGGGGTGCCCGGCATGTCCGAGACGATCCGGGTGCGCAGCGTCCTCGGGCGGTTCCTCGAGCACTCGCGGGTGTTCGCCTTCGCCGACGGCGGCGGCGACCCGCTCGTCTACATCGGCAGCGCGGACCTCATGCACCGCAACCTCGACCGGCGGGTGGAGGCGCTGGTGCGCCTCGGGCGCAAGGAGCACGTCACCGAGCTCGTGCAGCTCTTCGAGCAGGGCATGAGCGACGAGACCTCCTCCTTCCACCTGCAGCCCGACGGCTCGTGGGAGCGGCACCACCGCGCGCCGGACGGCACCCCGCTGCTCGACCTGCAGGAGCACCTCATCGCCGCGAAGCCGCGACGCTCGTCCCGCCGCCGCGCGCCCGGGACCCGATGAGCGACGCGGTCGTCCTCGCCGCCGGGGCCGTGTGCTGGCGCCCCGGCGGCCCCGACGGCGTCGAGGTCGCCGTCGTCCACCGTCCCCGCTACGACGACTGGTCGCTGCCGAAGGGCAAGGTCGACCCGGGCGAGCACCTCGTCGCCACCGCCCTGCGCGAGGTGCGCGAGGAGACCGGGCTGGGCGTCCACCTCGGCCGCCCGCTCGGCGCGACGTCGTACCTCGCCCTCGGGCGGCCCAAGCGGGTCCACTACTGGGCGGCCCGCGTCGTCGACGGGGCGTTCGAGCCCAACGACGAGGTCGACGGCCTCGAGTGGCGCACCGTGCAGGACGCGCGCGACCGGGTGCACCGCGAGTCGGACCGGGCCGTGCTCGCCGAGTTCGCCCGCCTGCCCGTGCAGACCGCGCCCGTGCTCGTGCTGCGCCACGCCAAGGCGCGCTCGCGCAAGGCGTGGGGCGGCGACGACGCCCTGCGCCCGCTCGCGCCCGAGGGCGAGGAGCAGGCGGCCCGGCTGCCGGCGCTGCTCGCCGCCTGGGAGCCCGAGCGGGTCGTGAGCTCGCCGGCGACCCGCTGCGTGGGCACCCTCGCCCATCTGGACGCCGATCCCGAGCTGGTCGACGAGCTGTCCGAGGGGGGTCTCGAGGCCGCGCCCGCGGCCGCGCCGGACCTGCTCGAGCGCCTCGTCCACGACGGGCGCCCCGCGCTGCTCTGCTCGCACCGGCCGGTGCTGCCCTCCCTCGTGGCCCGCGCCCGCGACCTCGCCGACGGCACCCCCGTCGACCTCGGCCTCGACGCCCGGCCGCTGCGGCCCGGCGAGCTGCTCGTCCTGCACGTGGCCAAGGGCCAGGTCCTCGGGGCCGAGCGCCAGCGGCCCTGACGCGGGCCGGCGCCGGGGTGCACCCGGCGCCTCCGCGGGTAGGGACGGTGCCGGGATCATCGACGCAGCAGGCGACGGCGACCGACCGGAAGGACCTCCCGTGGCGGGTGGACTCGTAGCGCTCCTCGACGACGTGGCGGTGCTGGCGCGCGCCGCCGCGGCCTCGGTCGACGACATCGGGCTCGCCGCGGGGCGGGCCGGCGTGAAGGCCGCGGGCGTCGTCGTCGACGACACCGCCGTCACGCCGCAGTACGTGCGCGGCCTCGCGGCCGAGCGCGAGCTGCCGATCATCAAGCGGATCGCCCTCGGCTCGCTGCGCAACAAGCTGCTGATCATCCTGCCGGCGGTCCTGCTGCTCAGCCAGTTCCTGCCGTTCCTGCTCACCCCGATCCTCATGCTCGGCGGGGCGTACCTCAGCTACGAGGGCGCCGAGAAGCTCTGGCACCGGTTCAGCGGGCACGCCGACGAGCACGCGGCGGGCGAGGAGGCGCTGCCCGACGAGCAGACGATCGTCTCCGGCGCCGTGCGCACCGACTTCATCCTCTCCGCCGAGATCATGGTCATCTCGCTCAACGAGGTCGTCGACCAGCCGTTCCTCGGCCGCGCCGTGATCCTCGCGCTCGTCGCGGTCGCCATCACGGTGCTCGTGTACGGCGTCGTCGGCGTCATCGTGAAGATGGACGACGTCGGGCTCAGCCTGGCCCAGCGCCCCGGCGCGGGCGTCGCCCGCTTCGGGCGCTTCCTCGTCCGTGCGATGCCGCGCCTGCTCAGCGCGCTCACCGTCGTCGGCACCGCCGCGATGCTCTGGGTCGGCGGGCACATCCTGCTCGTGGGGACCGAGGAGCTCGGCGTGCACGTGCTGTACGACGCCGTGCACCACCTCGAGGAGGCGGCGCACGACGCCACGGGCGCCCTGGGCGGCGTCGTCGCCTGGGTGGTGGACACCCTCGCCAGCGCCCTCGTCGGCCTCGTCGTCGGGGCTGTCGTCGTCGCCGTCGTCACGCTCGTGGCGCGGCGGCGGGGGGCTGCGGCGCACTGAGCGAGGCCCGGTCCATCCCCCGCCACGCCCCGCCGGTGAGCGGGGCGAGGACGACGAGCAGGTAGGCCGCGGCACCGGCGAGCAGGACCGGGCGCAGGCCGACGAGGTCGACGGCGACGCCGGCTCCCAGGGCGCCCAGCGGCATGGCGGCCCAGCAGCCGGCGCGCACCGCCCCGAAGACGCGGGCGCGCAGGCCCGGCGGGACCCGCTCGAGCTCGACCGTGCTGAGGACGGGGTTGATGGCGCCCGCCGCGACGCCGGCGAGGGCGGTCACGACGAGCACGGGCCCCAGCGACCAGCCCGAGGCGAGCACGAGCAGCTGCGGCGGCCCGCACAGCGCGAAGGCCACGACGAAGGTGGCCCGGCGGGGGAGGCGGTGCCCGACCGCCCCGAAGAGCAGCGACCCGACGAGGGCACCACCGCCCATGGTGCCGACGAGCAGGCCCAGCGCGGCGGCGCCGTCCGGCCGGGCGTCCGCCCACACCGGCCTGAGCACCGACGAGGACGCCGCGTCGAGGGCGTTGGTGACGAGGACGACGAGCACCACGAGGCGCAGCACCGGCTCGCGCACCAGGAAGCGCAGACCCTCGCCCAGCTCGGCCCAGTAGCCGGCGCCGGGGCCGTCCGGCCGCGGCCGGTCCAGGGCCGCGGGTACCCACCGCCCCACGAGCAGCGCGGCCAGCGCGAAGGTGGCCGCGTCGACCGCGAGCACCGGCAGGGCGCCGAGCGCCAGCACGAGGAAGCCTGCCGCCGGGGCGCCGACGAGGCGGGCGGCGCGCTCGACGGCGGACATCCAGCCGACGGCACGCTCCAGCGGCACGCCCGCCGCGCGCGCCGCCTCGGGGAGCAGGGCCGCGCGCGCCGTCTCGCCCGGCGCGTCGAGGAGCCCGGACAGCAGCACGAGGAGCAGCAGCCCCCACAGCGGCAGCCCCGTCGTCGCGGCGAGCAGCGGGACGAGGGCGATCGTCGCACCGCTCGCCAGGTCGGCGGCGACGCTGGAGCGGCGGTAGCCGTACCGGTCGACGAGCACGCCGCCCAGCGCGCCGCCGACGACGACGGGCAGGGTCGCCACCACGCCGGTGAGGCCCGTGAGCGAGGCCGAGCCGGTCTCGGCGAGGACGTGCAGGGGCAGCGCGACGAGCGTGAGCACGTTGCCGGCCAGGGAGGTGCCGTGCGCCGCGAGAAGGGCGACGAGCGGGCCGGCCCGCCGGGGCGCGCGGGTCACGACGGGCGCCGGAAGGCCTGGTAGACGAGGGTGACGGCCTCGGCCCCGGGGCGGTCCGGGTCGCTGCGGGCCTCCCAGCGCGCGCCGAGCGCCTCGAGGTCCGCGCGCAGCTCGCCGAGCTCGGCGGCGGTGAGGTGCAGCACCGCGTCGCTGCTGGCCATCGGCGCCACCCACTCCGCGGGCAGCGACGGCTCGCTCTCGAGGTACTCCTCGAGGACGGCGAGGTAGCGCCGGAACACCGCCCGGCGCAGCACCCCCGAGGCGGCCCGGCGCTCGGGGTCCTCGAGCGCCTCCAGCGGCTCCCAGTGGGTGCGCCGGTGCGCGGCGGCCCACCACCGCTCGCGCCCGTCGCGGGCCCGCTCGGGCGCCGGCTCCACGAAGCCGTGCCGGGCGAGCTGGCCGAGGTGGTAGCTCACCGACCCCGGGGCCTCGTCGACGACCTCGCTGAGCATCCCCACGGTCTGCGGCCCCCGCACGCGCAGCTCGCCCAGCAGGCGCAGCCGGGTGGGGTGCGCGAGCGCGCGCATGGCGCGCGGGTCGGTGAGGTGCAGGTCCCCGGGGTCGTCGGCCACGGCACCGACGCTAGACCGGCGAGGGTCCTTGCACAAGACTTCTTGTACGTCTCCAGCACGTCACGGGCGGTAGCACCAGGAGCCGTCCCGGGGTCGTTCACGTGACGTGCACCACGGGGCCGCCCGACGGACGCCGGGCAGCCCGGGACCGTTCAGGCCCCGTTCACCTGCGCCCGCCAGGCGCTTCACCTGGCCCACCTACCGTCCTGGACGTCATCACGACGATCGCGACCACCCGGCCCTGCGACGGGCCCGATGGACAAGGACATCCCACAGTGAACCTGCGCACCCTCCGCCGTCCGGCCTCCGCCACGGCGCTGGCGCTCTCCCTGGCCCTGACCGTGGCCGCCTGCGGCGGCGACGACGAGGGCGACTCGGCCGGCAGCGGCTCCGGCGGCGGCTCCAGCCTCTCGGGCGACCTGAACGGCGCGGGCGCGAGCTCGCAGCAGGCGGCCATGCAGGCCTGGGCGGTCGGGTTCCAGGACGCGAACCCCGACATCACCGTCAACTACGACGCGGTGGGCTCCGGCGGCGGCCGCGAGCAGTTCCTGGCCGGCGGCGTGCTCTTCGCCGGCTCGGACGCCTACCTCGACGAGGAGGAGCTGACCAGCTCCCAGGAGCGCTGCGCGGGCGACGGCGGGGCCATCGACCTGCCGCACTACATCAGCCCCATCGCGGTGGTCTACAACCTCCCGTCGGTGCCGGAGCTGCAGCTCTCCCCCGCCACCGTGGCGAAGATCTTCAACAACCAGATCACCACGTGGAACGACCCGGCGATCGCGGCGGACAACCCCGACGCGCAGCTGCCGAGCACCCCGATCACCGCCGTGCACCGCGCGGACGACTCGGGCACCACGGAGAACTTCATCGAGTACCTGGTGGCCAACGCCGAGGCGGACTTCCCGTACGAGCCGGACGGCGTCTGGCCGGCCGAGGGCGGCGAGGCGGCCCAGCAGACCTCCGGCGTCATCCAGGCCGTCACCGCGGCCGAGGGCGCGATCGGCTACGCCGACCTGAGCCAGGCCGGCGAGCTCGGCACCGCCGCGCTGAAGGTCGGCGAGGAGTACGTCGCGCCGAGCCCCGAGGGCGCGGCCACCGCGCTCGAGGCCTCCGCGCTCGCCGAGGGCCGCCCCGAGGGCGACCTGGCCTACGAGATCGACCGCACCACGACCGAGGCCGGCGCGTACCCGCTGTTCCTCGTGAGCTACCACGTCGTGTGCAAGCAGTACGAGTCGCAGGAGGACGCGGACAAGGTCAAGGCGTTCATGACCTACGTCGGCAGCGAGGAGGGCCAGCAGGCCGCCGCGCAGCAGGCGGGCTCCGCGCCGATCTCCGAGGGCCTGCGCGAGCAGATCACCGAGCAGGTCGACGCGATCAGCGCCGCGGGCTGACGACGCCCCACCGGCCGACGCCGCCACGCCCCTCCCCGCCGAGCGCGGGGAGGGGCGTACGGCCTCCCGGGACCACCCCGGGCGGCGGCGCGAGCACCACCACGCACCACGGCACAGCCCAGCACCAGCCCAGCACCAGCACAGCACCAGGAGCGCGAGGAGCAGCGTGAGCACCAGCACCGGCGGGCCGGACCCCGCCAGCCCGGCGCAGCCCCAGGCCCCCCTGCCGCCCACGACCCCGCTGGGCGGCACCGCGGGCGCGAGCACGGGGCGGCTCGGCGACCGGGTCTTCTCGGGCCTGTCCCTCGCCGCCGGCGTCCTCATCCTCGTGACGCTCGCGGGCGTCGCCCTCTTCCTCACCCGCGAGGCCTGGCCGGCGCTGCTGGCCGACCCGTCGGAGCTGCCGGGCGAGCAGTCCCTGCTCAGCTACGTGCGCCCGCTCGTCTACGGCACCCTGGTCGCCGCCCTGCTCGCGCTGCTCATCGCGACCCCGCTGGCGATCGGCATCGCCCTGTTCATCTCGCACTACGCGCCGCGGCGCGCCGCGCAGGGCCTCGGCTACCTCGTCGACCTGCTCGCGGCCATCCCCAGCGTCATCTACGGCCTCTGGGGCATCTTCTGGCTCGCGCCCAAGCTCGTCGGCGCCTACCGCTGGCTCTCGGACAACCTGGGCTTCCTGCCGTTCTTCGGCGACCCCACGGCCACCGGGCGCACCATGATGACCGTGGGCATCGTGCTCGCGGTGATGATCCTGCCGATCATGAGCGCGGTCTACCGCGAGATCTTCCTGCAGACCCCGCGCCTGCACGAGGAGGCCGCCCTGGCCCTCGGCGCGACCCGCTGGGAGATGATCCGGATGACGGTCTTCCCGTACGCCCGCTCGGGCCTGGTCAGCGGTGCGATGCTCGGCCTGGGCCGCGCGCTCGGCGAGACCCTCGCCGTGGCGCTGGTGCTCTCCGCCGGCGGCGGGATCACGCTGAACCTCATCGCGCAGTCCAACCCCAACACCATCGCGGCGAACATCGCCCAGCAGTTCCCGGAGTCCTCCGGGCTCGACGTCAACGTGCTCATCGCCACCGGCCTGGTCCTGTTCGTCATCACCCTCGCGGTGAACATGACGGCCCGCTACCTCGTCGGGCGCCGCAGCGAGTTCTCGGGAGCGAACTGATGGCCACCTCCACCAGCACCCGCCCGGCGCTCGACGCCGCGGACGTGCCCCTCACCCGCCCCTCCCTGCCGCGCTGGGCGGTGCCCGCGGTGCTCCTCGGCGCGGTCGCGGTCGCCGCGGCCGTCCTCGCCCCGACGGTCGGCCTGGGCTGGGTCGCCCTGCCGGTGCTCACCGTCGTCCTCTTCGCGGTCGGGGTCTACGCCTGGTCGCGGGCGGTCGAGGGCTCGCGCCGCGCGACCGACCGGCTCGTCACGACGATCGTCACCAGCGCCTTCCTCGTGGCCCTCGTCCCCCTCGTCGCGCTCGTGTGGACCGTGCTGAGCCGCGGCGCGGCGCGCTTCGACACCGAGCTCTTCACCTCCGACATGCGCGGCGTGCTGGGCTCGGGCGGCGGCGTGCAGCACGCCATCGTCGGCACCCTGCTCATCACCCTCGCCGCGACCGTCATCTCGGTGCCGATCGGCCTGATGACCGCGATCTACCTGGTGGAGTACGGCCGCGGCAAGCTCGCCAAGGCGATCACGTTCTTCGTCGACGTCATGACCGGCATCCCGTCGATCGTCGCCGGTCTCTTCGCCTACGCCCTCTTCGTGATCTTCTTCGGCCCCGGCGTGCGCCTGGGCATCGCCGGCGCGGTCTCGCTGTCGGTCCTCATGGTCCCGGTGGTCATCCGCTCCAGCGAGGAGATGCTCAAGCTCGTGCCGAACGAGCTGCGCGAGGCCTCGTACGCGCTGGGCGTGCCGAAGTGGAGGACGATCACCAAGGTGGTCATCCCGACGGCGGTCGCCGGCATCGCCACCGGCGTCACCATCGCCATCGCGCGCGTCATCGGCGAGACCGCGCCGCTGCTGCTCGTCGCGGGCTTCACGTCCACCACGAACTGGAGCCTCTTCGAGGGACGCATGACGACCCTGCCGGTGTTCGCCTACTCGCAGTACGTGTCGCCGGGCCTGCCGCCGGAGGCCGGCTACAACCGGGCGTGGGCCGCCGCGCTCGTGCTCATCCTCATCGTCATGGCGCTCAACGTCGTGGCGCGCCTCATCGCCCGCTTCTTCGCCCCGCAGACCGGCCGCTGAGCCGGCTCCCGACCTCGAGACACAGGGACCAGCACATGGCCAAGCGCATCGACGTCAGCGACCTCGACATCTACTACGGCTCCTTCCGGGCCGTCGAGGGCGTGACCATGACCATCGAGCCGCGGTCGGTCACCGCGTTCATCGGCCCGTCCGGCTGCGGCAAGTCCACCTTCCTGCGCGCCCTCAACCGCATGCACGAGGTCATCCCGGGCGCCCACGTCGACGGCAAGGTCGTCATCGACGGGCAGGACCTCTACGCCTCCGACGTCGACCCGGTGGGCGTGCGCCGCCAGATCGGCATGGTCTTCCAGCGCCCCAACCCGTTCCCGACGATGTCCATCGCGGAGAACGTCCTGGCGGGCATGCGCCTGAACAACAAGCGCATGCGCAAGGCGGAGGCCGAGGAGGTCGTCGAGCGCTCGCTGCGCGGGGCGAACCTCTGGAACGAGGTCAAGGACCGCCTCGACCGGCCCGGCTCGGGCCTGTCCGGCGGGCAGCAGCAGCGCCTGTGCATCGCCCGGGCGATCGCGGTGCAGCCGCAGGTGCTGCTCATGGACGAGCCCTGCTCGGCCCTCGACCCGATCTCCACGCTCGCGGTCGAGGACCTCATCCAGCAGCTGCGCGAGGACTACACGATCGTCATCGTGACCCACAACATGCAGCAGGCCGCCCGGGTCAGCGAGACCACGGCGTTCTTCAACATCGCCGGCACCGGCAAGCCGGGCAAGCTCATCGAGATGGGCCCGACCGACGTCATGTTCTCCAACCCGTCGCAGTCGGCCACCGAGGACTACATCTCGGGCCGCTTCGGCTGACCGGCGCCGCCCCCGTCCGGGGCGCGCACGACGAGGGGCCGCCGGCAGCTGCCGGCGGCCCCTCGTCGTGTCCGTGGCGGTGCGCTCAGTCGACGGGCGCCTCGACGCCCAGCACCCGGTCGAGCTCCTCGGTGGTGAGCGGGCCGTCGCTCGCGCTCGCGGCGATGACCACCTCGCCGTAGAGCGCGATCTCCTCCAGCGCCTGGGTGTCCGTCACCCGTGCGTCCGAGTCCCCGACCACCGGTGCCCACGCCCCCTCGCCGTCGTCCACCCCCGTCGTCTGCCCGCCAGGATAGGAACGCCCCGCGCCCGCGCGCATGACCCGTGCGGGCCATCCTCCGGGCCATCCCGGCATGGTCACCGCCCCCACGCCCGCCGTCCCCCGCCGGCGCTAGCCTGCTCGCCGTGACGTCCCCGGAGCCCGCCCCACCCGGTCCCGCCGAGGTCGTCGTGCACGTGCCGACCGTGCCCGACGAGCGCACCTGGGCCCAGGCCCGCTGCCCCTGCGGGTGGGCCGGGCCGCGGCGCCGGGCGGTGGCGAGCGCGCACCGCGACGCCGAGCGGCACGCCGCCGAGCCGGGCGCCTGAGCGGCGCCGGCCCGCGCTCAGCCGAGGAGCGCGGCGAGGGCGGGCAGGTCGACGTTCCCGCCGCACAGCACGGTGGCGACCGTGCGCCCCGCGACGGGGCCCGCGGCGCCGGTGAGCAGCGCGGCCAGCGCGACGGCGCCGGTGGGCTCCACGACGAGCTTGAGCCGGCCCACGACGAGCCGCAGCGCCTCGACGACGTCCTCGTCGCGGACCACCACCACGTCGTCGACGAGCGCGTCGACGACCGGCCAGGTCAGGGCCCCCGGCGACAGCGTGCGGATGCCGTCGGCGATGGTCGCGGGCGGGTCGATCGCCACGGGGCGGCCGGCGGCGCGGCTGCGCACCCAGTCGTCGGCCCCGACGGTCTCCACGCCGACGATGCGCGCTCCCGGCACCGCGTCGCGCACCGCCGTGGCCCAGCCCGAGAGCAGCCCTCCCCCGCCGAGCGGCACGACGACGACGTCCGGCACCGGGCCGTCCTCGAGCAGCTCCAGCGCGGCGGTGCCCTGCCCAGCCATGACGGCCAGGTCGTCGTACGGCGGCACGAGCGCCGCGGCGCCGCTCTCGTCGGCCACGCGCGCCGCGACCTCCTCGCGGGACTCGCTCGCGCGGTCGTACGGGACGACCCGCGCGCCGTACCCCTCGGTGGCGGCGCGCTTGCTCGCCGGCGCGTCGGACGGCATGACGACGGTCACCGGCACGCCGAGCTCGCGCCCGGCCAGCGCGACGGCCTGGGCGTGGTTCCCGGAGGAGTACGCCACGACGCCCCGCGGGCGCTCCTCGGGCGGCAGCAGCGCGAGGCGGTTCCAGGCGCCGCGGACCTTGAACGAGCCGGTGCGCTGCAGGTTCTCGGCCTTCGCGACGACGTGGGCGCCGGTGAGCGCGTCGAGGGTGCGCGACGTGACGAGCGGGGTGCGGGTCACCGCCCCCTCCACGCGGCGCGCGGCCGCGCGCACGTCGGAGATGCTGAGGGGTAGGGAGGTCGCCATGGGCCCAGTCCTACCGCAGCGGGTGCCGCCCGTGCCGCTGCCGGCGCAGGTGCTCGACGGGCGCCTGCCGCCGCCCCGCCGCCGCGGCGGGCGCACGTTCCGCGTGCTGGGCACCGCGTTCCTCGTGCTCGTGCTCGCCCTGCTCGGGCTCGTGCTCGCGGTGCTCGTCGAGAGCCAGACGGGGGTGCTCGGCTTCGCGCTCGGCGTGGCGCTCGCCCTCGTCCCCGTGCCGCTGGTCGTCGCCGCCTTCATGTGGGTGGACCGGCACGAGCCGGAGCCGCCGGGGCTGCTGCTCTTCGCCTTCGGCTGGGGCGCGGTGGTCGCCGCGCTCGCCTCGGTCTTCGTCAACTCCGCGAGCATGGCCGCGATCGCGCGCGCCTCGGCCGGCGGGGCGGGCCTCGAGGTGACCGCCGTCGCGGTGGCCCCGTTCGTCGAGGAGGCCACCAAGGGCCTCGGCGTGCTCGTCATCCTGCTCGCGCGGCGGCGCGAGTTCGACGGGGTGGTCGACGGGGTGGTGTGCGCGGGGCTCGTCGGGCTCGGCTTCGCCTTCACCGAGAACGTCCTCTACTACGGGCGGGCGTACCTCGAGGCCGACACGGCCGCCCCCGGCTCGGGGGTGCTCGCCGCGGGGGCGACGTTCGTGCTGCGCGGGGTCCTCTCGCCGTTCGCCCACCCGCTCTTCACCAGCCTCACCGGCGTGGGGCTGGGCCTGGCCGCGCACGCCTGGACGGCGCGGCGCAGGATCGGCGCGCCCGTGCTGGGCTACCTGCTCGCGGTCGCCCTGCACGCGGGCTGGAACCTGCAGGCGGTGAGCGGGGTCAACGGCTTCCTCGGCGGCTACCTGGTGCTCATGGTCCCGCTCTTCGTCGCCGCGGTGCTGCTCGCGGCCTGGGTCTCCGGGCGGGAGCGGCGGGCGATCCAGCGGGCCCTGCCGGAGTACGCGCGGGCGGGCTGGCTGCCCGCCTACGACGTGGCGATGGCCTCCACGCCGGCCACCCGGCGCCGGGCCCGGCGCTGGGCCGAGGAGACGCAGGGGCCGGGCGCGCGCCGGGCCATGGCGGCGTACCAGGACGCGGCGCTCGAGCTCGGGCTGCTGCGGGACCGCGCGGAGCAGGGGCTGCGGGTGCCCGGCTTCGCCGAGCGCGAGCGGGCGCTGCTGCTGGAGCTCGCCCGGGCCCGCGCGGGCTTCGTCGCGGTCCTGCGCTGAGGCTGCATGGGCCCGGGCTGCCGGGGCAGGGACGGGGGCATGACCGACCGCGCCGACCTGCCGCTGCCCGACTACGACCACCTGCCGCTCGCCACGCTGCAGCACCGCATCCGCAGCCTCGAGGCCGAGGACCTGGACCGCGTGCTGGCGTACGAGCGCGCGCACGGCGACCGCGCCCCCGTCGTCACCGTCGTCGAGGAGCGGCTGCGCCAGCTCGCCGCCGGCGCCCAGCCCTCCGGCGGCGACCCCGCGGCGGCGACCCCCGAGGCGGCCCCGCCGCCGTCCGGCGGCTCCGAGGTGTCGCCCGCCTCGTCGGGGCCGAAGATCAACCCGCCCTCGCACGGCGACCCGACCAACCCGGCCCAGCCCCGCTCGACGGGCTGAACCGCCGGCGCCGTCCCGCGATGACCACGCGGAGCCCCGCGGGGCCTGCTTCGCGTGGTCGTCGCGGGACCGCAGCGCTCAGGTCAGCGTCGCCACCAGGACCGCCTTGATCGTGTGCAGGCGGTTCTCCGCCTGGTCGAAGACCACCGAGCGCTCGGACTCGAACACCTCGTCGGTGACCTCCAGCGCCTCCAGCCCGTGGCGCCGGAAGATCCGCTCGCCGACGGCCGTGCCGCGGTCGTGGAAGGCCGGTAGGCAGTGCAGGAAGACGACGTCGTCGTTGCCCGTGGCCTCCACCGCGGCGGCGTTCACCTGGTACGGCAGCAGCTGCTCGATGCGCTGGTCCCAGACCTCCTCCGGCTCGCCCATCGACACCCAGACGTCGGTGTAGAGCGCGTCGACGCCGCGGACCCCGGTCGCCACGTCCTCGGTGTGGGTGATGCGCGCGCCGGTCTGCTCGGCGACCCGGCGCGCGGCGAGCACGACGTCGTCGGCGTTCCACAGCGCCTTGGGGCCGACCATCCGCACGTCCATGCCCAGCAGCGCGCCCATGACGAGCAGCGAGTTGCCGACGTTGTTGCGGGCGTCGCCGAGGTAGGCGAACGCGATCTCCCCGTCGGGCTTGCGCACGTGCTCGCGCAGGGTGAGCGCGTCGCAGAGCGACTGCGTCGGGTGCCAGTCGTCGGTGAGCCCGTTCCACACGGGCACGCCCGCGTTCGCGGCGAGCACCTCGACGTCCGCGTGCGACGCCCCGCGGTACTGGATGCCGTCGTACATCCGCCCGAGGACGCGGGCGGTGTCGCGGACCGACTCCTTGTGCCCCACCTGCGAGCCCGACGGGTCGAGGTACGTCACGTGGGCGCCCTGCTCGTACGCGGCCACCTCGAACGCGCAGCGGGTGCGGGTGGACGTCTTCTCGAAGACCAGGGCGATGCTGCGCCCGCGCAGGCGCTGCTCCTCGCGCCGCTCCCGGCGCTCCTGCTTGAGGGTCGCGGAGAGGTCGAGCAGCGCGCGCAGCTCGTCGGTGGTGAGGTCGAGCTCGCGCAGGAAGGAGCGTCCGGTCAGGCTGGTCATGCCCGCACGGTAGCGCCGGCCCGCGGCCGCGCCGCGGGTCACAGCCCGGCGCGCTCCAGCGGGCAGCTCATGCACCGCGGGCCGCCGCGGCCGCGGCCGAGCTCGTTGCCCTGGATCGTCAGCACCTCGACCCCCGCCGCCCGCAGGTGCGCGTTCGTCGTGACGTTGCGCTCGTACGCCACGACGACCCCCGGCTCCACCGCGAGGACGTTGCAGCCGTCGTCCCACTGCTCGCGCTCGGCGGCGTGCACGTCCTGGGTCGCGGTCAGCACCCGGATCCCGTCGAGGCCCAGCGCGGCGGCGATCGCGCGGTGCATGTCCTCCGGCGGGTGGTCGGTGACCCGGAGCTCCTTGTCGGTGTCGCCGGGCTCGATCGTGTACGCGGGGAGCATCCCGAGCCCCGCGTACTGGGTGAACGTCTCCTCGTCGACCATCGTCATCACCGTGTCGAGGTGCATGAGCGCGCGGGTCTGCGGCATCTCCAGCGCGACCACGCGCTCGACCCGGCCCCCGCGGAACAGGTTGCGCGCGAGGCGCTCGACGCCCTGCGGGGTGGTCCGCTCGGACAGCCCGACGAGCACGGCGCCGCGCCCGAGCACGAGCACGTCACCGCCCTCGGTCGTGGCCACCCCGTTCACCGACCCCTCCGACCAGACGTGGAAGCCGCCGTCGGCGAACAGCGGGTGCCAGCGGTAGAGCGCCTCGTAGTGGATCGTCTCGCGGCGCCGGGCCTCCTTGCGCATCGAGTTCACCGACACCCCGTCGTACAGCCAGGCCGAGGTGTCGCGCGTGTACAGGTGGTTGGGCAGGGGCGGCAGCACGAAGTCGTCCGGGTCGAGCACGTGGAACGCGACCGACCGCGGCTCCTCGATCCGCTCGAGCAGCTCGCGCTTGGTGATCCCCCCGACGAGGTACGCCGTCAGCTCGTCGTCGTCCATCGCGTCGAACGCGTTGCGCAGGGCGTCGACGGCGAGCGGGCCGTACACCCGCTCGTCGACGGTGAGGTCGAGGACGTGCTTCTTGGCCTCGGGCACCTCGATCGTCTCGCGCAGCAGGTCGCCGAACAGGTGCACCACGACGCCGCGGGCCCGCAGCAGGTCGGCGAAGGCGTCGTGCTCCTGCTGCGCCCGCTTGACCCAGAGGACGTCGTCGAAGAGCAGGCCGTCCTTGTTGGACGGGGTGAGGCGCTTGAGCTCGAGGTCGGGCCGGTGCAGCAGCACCTGCCGCAGCCGGCCGACCTCGCTGTCCACGGACCAGGGCACGCGGCCTCCCGGTGGTGCGGCGCGGCCCGGCGCCGCGGTGCCTGCATCCTGCCCGACGGGCGCCGCCGGACGCGCCCGCGCCCGTTTCGCGCCCCCGCGCGGCCGGGAAGGAGCACGAGGGCCAGCAGGGTCGCGCCGGTCCCGGAGCCACGGACCGGGGCGTCCCGCCGCACGAGCAGGAGGCGACGACGCGTGCAGGACCCGCAGCACCCCGACCCCGAGATCGTCGCGGCCGTCGAGCGCATCCGCTCGCGCTTCGGCTCCAGCGGCCTGCGGGTGGCAGCGACGCTCATGACGGCCGAGGCCGAGCGCACCGAGCGCGAGCTGCAGGCCGCGTTCGCCGAGCCCGGCGAGTAGGCACCCTCCGACGGGCAGTCACCCATGGTGACGAGGTTGCGCCGCGGGGCTGGTGCGCCCGGGCCTGCGGGCGTAGTCTCGGGCTCCCGGCGTCGAGCAACGGCAGGACCGGGTCCCACTCCCGCCCCCACGGGAGGCACCTCGTGACCTCACCCCTGACCGAGCCCACCCCCGACCGCGAGCTCGAGCCCGTCGGCCCCGTGCTCACCACCACGACGACACCGGTCGCCCGCGGCTGGTGCGTCGCGCCGCACGGCGACCTCGACCTCGCCACGGCCCCCGCCCTGCGCGAGGAGCTGCTGCGGCGGCTGCGCCAGGGCGACGTCGTCCTCGACCTCGGCGGCGTCGGGTTCCTGGACTCCTCCGGCCTGCACGCGCTCATGGCCTCGCACCGGCGCGCCACACTCATGGGCCGGCGCTTCTGCGTCGCCGGCGCCCGCGCCGGCGTGCTCACCGTCCTGCGGCTCACGCAGGTCGTCGACGTCCTCGACCTGCACCCGGACCGGGCCTCGGCGCTGCGCGCGCTCGACCCGCACGGGCGGGTCCCCGCGCCGACCCGCCCCGCTCCCCCCGTCGCCTGAGCGCCGCCGCCGGGCCGCCACCCGGGAGGTCGGCCACGGCTCAGCCCTGGCGGCGCGAGCGCGCGTCGAGCGCCGCGAGGCGGGCGTTGTACGCCGCGAGCTCGGCCTCGCCGTCCGCGCCGGCCCGGCGGTCGGCCCGCTCGCCGGTGCGCTGGTCGTGGCGGTACCACTGCACGAAGAGCGCCGCGAGCACGGCGAGCGCCGGCAGCTCGGCGAAGCTCCAGGCGATGCCGCCGCCGAGGCGCTGGTCGGCGTAGAGGTCCACCCACGGCAGCTGCAGCCCGCTGAACCAGTCCCGCGCGAAGAGGTCGTCCGAGCTCATGACGGCGACCGCGAAGAAGGCGTGGAAGGGCATCGAGGCGAAGAGCAGGACCATGCGCGCGAGGTGCGGCAGCCGCCGCGGCGCCGGGTCGACGCCGATGATCGGCCAGAGGTAGAGCAGCCCGACGCCGAGGAAGTGCGCGTGCATGAGCAGGTGCGCGACGTGGCTCTGCATGGACCAGGCGAGCGCGGGCGTGAAGTAGAAGGCGTACAGCGTGCTGACGTAGAGCCCGAACGACACCAGCGGGTGCGTCAGGAACGAGGCCACCCGGCTGTGCACCGCGGCGAGGAGCCACTCGCGGGGGCCGGTGGAGCCCTGCCCGCCGCGCGAGCGCGCGGCGGGCAGCGCGCGCAGCGCCAGCGTCACGGGCGCGGCGAGCGTGAGCAGGATCGGCGCGAGCATGGTCAGCGCCATGTGCTGGACCATGTGCATGCTGAACATCGCGGTGCCGTACACCCCCGGCCCGCCGTTGGTCACCCACACCACGAGCAGCAGGCCGGCGGCGAACGAGGCGCTGCGCCCCCACGGCCAGCGGTCGCCCCGGCGCAGCAGCCGGTGCACGCCCAGCGCGTAGAGCGCGCCGGCCAGCAGCACCGCGCCGAGCACGAGCGCGTCCGGGCGCCACGCGGTCACCCAGCGCGCCGCGCTGAGCGGGGCGAGCTCGTAGCCGAGGAACGCCGCGGCCGGGCTGCCCAGCGCGGTCACCTCCTCGCCCGCGGGCGGCGGCGTGCGCGAGAGCGCGACGCCCAGCGCCACCGCCGAGGCCATGAGGACGACCTCGGCGAGGGCGAAGGACAGGAAGGCCCGCCCGGAGCCGGCCGCCAGCGCGGGCAGCGTGCGCCCGCGGTGGCGCCAGCCGGCCCAGCCCAGGGCGCCGAGCGCCAGCACCTTCGCCAGCAGCAGCGCGCCGTAGCCGCTCGTGACGAGCTGCGAGGGCGCCTCGATGCGCACCGTCGCGTTCAGCAGGCCGGACAGGCCGACCGCGACGAAGCAGACGAGGGCCAGCGCGCTGTAGCGCGGCACCGCGACGGCCAGCGCGGTGCGGCTGCGGCGCAGGTGCAGCACGAGCGCGAGCAGGCCGCCCACCCAGAGGGCGGCCGCGAGCACGTGCACGACGAGGCTGGACGCGGCGATGTCGTGGTCGGCGGCGCCGGCGGAGTGGCCGGTCAGCGCCTTCGGGACGACGCCGAGCAGCGCGACCCCGAGCAGCACGAACGCGCCGGAGGTGCTGAGCGTCCAGCGTGCGCAGAGCGCCACGAACAGGGCCGCCACGGCGGTGACGACGAGCGCCTGCCCCTGGTCGAGCTCGAGGGCGTAGCTGCGCAGGACGCCGCCGGAGAGGGTCTCCCCGACGCCGACGCCGACGGTCTCCGAGGCCCCCAGCACGAGCAGGGCCGCGGTCGCCAGCAGCCACGCGAGCGCCCAGCCCGCGCCGGCCCGCAGGCAGCGGAAGGCCGTGGCCGACAGGCCGCGGGGCGGGCTGGGGGCCAGCGCGGCGCCCGCCAGGAGCGCGCCGACCGTGCCCGCGGCGGTGAGCTCGTAGAGCAGCTCGACGACGGGCAGGCCCCAGCCGGTGCCGGCGCCCGCGTCGGGCAGGCCCTGCGGGACCGGCTGCGGGCCGCCGCCGCCGGCGAGCAGGGCGACGACGAGGACGACCAGCGCGGCCGCCCACGGCGCCAGCCGGGCGGCGGTCCCGAGGTGCGGCGCCTGCTCCGCGGTCGCGCCGGGCGCCGGCTCCGGCGCGTCGTCGACGCCCCCGGCGGGCGGTCCCGCGACGGCCGGTCCGCTCACGCTGTCCTCCTCGGCGACGGTTGCCCGACCAGGGTAGGCGGCGGGTCCGCCGGGACGCTCCCCCGAGCGGTGCGAGGGCCGTCACCCGCCGTCGGCCCGCGGGTGGCCCGGTGCCGGGCGCAGCGGCACCGCCGTGAGGCGCACGTCCTCGCCCACCCGGGCCACGTCCTCGAGGCGCAGCCGGTGCGCCCCGGCGATGCCCCGCACCCCCGCGTCGCCCAGCGCCGCCGCGCCGGAGCCCAGCAGGGCGGGCGCGACGTACGCCACGACCCGGTCCACCAGTCCCTCCCGCACGAAGGCGCCGGCGAGGCGCGGCCCGCCCTCGAGCAGGACGTGCACCCGCCCCCGGGCGTGCAGCGCGGCGAGCAGGGCCGCCGGGTCGAGGTGCCCGTCGGGCCCGGTGGCGACCTCGCGGGCGGTGGCGACCCACGTCGGGGCCGCCCCGTCGCGCACCCGCGCGCCCGCCGGGGTCCGCCCGTGCGTGTCGGCGACCACGCGCAGCGGCGGGCGCCCGGGGGCGCCGCCGCCCGCGGGGCGCACCGTGAGCTGCGGGTCGTCGGCGAGCACCGTGCCGACGCCCGCGAGCACGGTGTCGACCTCGCCGCGCAGCCGGTGCACGTCCGCCCGGGCGGCCTCGCCGGTGATCCAGCGGCTCGTGCCGTCCTCCGCGGCCGAGCGGCCGTCGAGCGTGGCGGCGGTCTTCCAGGTGACGTAAGGCCGCCCGAGCCGCACCGACAGCAGCCACGGGGCGTTGACGCGCTCGGCGGCCGCCGCCCCCGGGCCGACCTCGACGTCGACGCCGGCCGCGCGCAGGCGCTCCGCCCCGCCCGCGGCCGTGGCCCAGGGGTCGCGCACCGCGACCACGACGCGGGCGACCCCCGCCGCGAGGAGCGCCTCGGTGCACGGGCCGGTCCGCCCGGTGTGCGCGCAGGGCTCGAGGGTCACCACGGCCGTGGCCCCGCGCGCCCGCCCGCCCGCGGCGCGCAGCGCGTGCACCTCGGCGTGCGGCCCGCCCGGGCGCTCGTGCCACCCCTCCCCCACGGTCGCGCCGTCGGGCGCGAGCAGCACGCAGCCGACGACGGGGTTCGGCAGCGCCGTCGCGGTCCCGCGCGCGGCGAGCTCGACGGCGCGGGCCATGGCGGCGGTCTCGGCGGGGCTGGCCACGCGCCGATCCTGCCCGATCACCCCTCCGGCGCGGGCTGGCGCAGCCGCTCGGGCAGCCACCGCGCCCCCGGCCCCTGCCGGCCCGCGGCGTCGCCGGGGTTCGACATGGCGCACCGGCGCAGCGACAGGCAGCCGCAGCCGATGCAGGAGTCGAGCCCGTCGCGCAGCGCCTCGAGGGCGGCGATCTGCTCGTCGAGGCGGGAGCGCCACGCGCGGGACAGGCGCGACCAGTCGGCCCGGGTCGGCGTACGGGCGTCGGGCAGCGCGTCGAGGGCCGCCGCCACCTCCTCCAGGCTCAGGCCGACGGTCCGCGCGGCCCGGACGAAGGCGAGCCGGCGCAGCACGCTGCGCTCGTACCGCCGCTGCCCGCCCGCGGTCCTCGTGGCCGAGACGAGCCCCAGCCGCTCGTAGTACCGCAGGGCGGACGGCGCGTACCCGCTGCGGTGCGCCACCTCGCCCATCGTGAGCAGGTCCTGCGGGCCCATCGACGACTCCCCTTGACCTCAAGTGCGCTTGAGGTCCGAGCATGACGGCCACACCGACCCAGCACAAGGAGGAACCCGTGCCCGTCGCCCTCGTCACCGGAGCGTCCCGCGGCCTCGGCCGCGCGCTCGCCCACGGCCTCGCCGACCTCGGCTGGTCCCTCGTCGTCGACGCCCGCGGCGCCGACGACCTGCGCTCCGCGGTCCGCGACCTGCCGGCCGGGCAGGTCGTCGCGCTGCCGGGCGACGTGACCGACCCGCCGCACCGCCGCGACCTCGTGGCCGCGGCGGCGGCCCTCGGCGGGCTCGACCTGCTCGTCAACAACGCCTCCGCGCTGGGTCCGAGCCCGCTGCCGTCCGTCGCGGAGGTGCCGCCCGCCGCCCTCCGCGCGCTGTGGGAGACGAACGTCGTCGCCCCCGTCGCCCTGGTGCAGGAGGCCCTGCCGCTGCTCGTCCCGCCCGCCGCCGTGGTGTCGGTGACCTCGGACGCGGCGGTCGGCGCGTGGCCGGGGTGGGGGCCGTACGGCGCCACGAAGGCCGCCCTCGACCACCTCACCGCGGTCCTCGCCGCCGAGCGGCCGGACCTGCGCTGCTGGTCGCTGGACCCCGGCGACCTGCGGACCCGGATGCACCAGGACGCCTTCCCCGGCGAGGACATCTCCGACCGACCGGTGCCGGAGAGCGTTGTCCCCGCGTTCGTACGGCTGCTCGACGAGCGCCCGCCCAGCGGCCGGCTGCGCGCCGCCGACCTGCTGCCGGCGGTGGCGCGGTGAGCGCCCTCCGCTTCGAGCTCCCCGCGGCCCTCAGCGCCACGGTGCCGCCGGAGGTGCGCGGCGTCCCGCGCGACGGCGTACGGCTCCTCGTCGCCGACGGGCAGGGCCTGCGGCACCGCGCTTTCCACGAGATCGGCGAGGTGCTGCGCCCCGGCGACCTGCTCGTCGTCAACACGTCGGCGACGCTGCCCGCCGCGGTCGACGGGACCCTCGACGGGCGCCCGGTCACGGTGCACCTGTCGACGCGGCGCGACGACGGCACCTGGCTCGTCGAGGTGCGCCCGCCGGGCCGGGCGACCGGCCCGCTGGGCGGCGACCTGGCCGGCGCCCGCGTCGACCTGCCCGGGCCGGCGGCGCTGCACCTCGGCGCCCCGCACGGGCGGCTGTGGCAGGCGGCGGTGACCGCGCGCGGCGGCGCCGAGGAGGTCATGCGGCGGCACGGCCGGCCGGTCAGCTACGCGTACGTCGAGGGGCGCTGGCCGCTGTCGGCCTACCAGACCGCCTTCGCGCGGGTGCCCGGCAGCGCCGAGATGCCGAGCGCGGCGCGGCCCTTCACGCCGGAGCTCGTGACGGAGCTCGTCGCCGACGGCGTCGCGGTCGCCCCGGTGGTCCTGCACTGCGGGGTGTCCTCGCTCGAGGAGGGCGAGGGGGCGCTGCCCGAGCGGTACGCCGTCCCGCCCGCCACCGCCCGCCTCGTCGCGACCACCCGCGCCGCCGGCGGCCGCGTCGTCGCCGTGGGCACCACCGTCGTACGCGCCCTGGAGACGGCCGCCGCGGGCACGGGCACCGTCGCGCCCTCGGCGGGCTGGACGGACCTGGTGCTCGGCCCCGACCGCCCGGCCCGCGTCGTCGACGGCCTCGTCACCGGCTGGCACGCCCCGGGCGCCTCGCACCTGTCCCTGCTCGAGGCCGTCGTCGGGCCCGAGCGCGTCGCCGCGGCCTACGCGTCCGCACTGCGCGAGGGGTACCTCTGGCACGAGTTCGGGGACAGCGCGCTCCTGCTGCGCTGACGTCGCCGCGCCGACCGAGGGCGCGGCTCGGCGGGACGCGGTCCCCTGCGCTCCCCCCCTCCCCGCCGCGATCATGCGCACATGGCGGGCTGGCGTCGCCGGCGTCGCCCGCGCCCGTCGCGGTCGGCACGAGCCGGGCACCACCCACCCACCGCCGCGATCATGCGCGGACGGCGCCACCGGTACTGCAGCGCCGTCCGCGCCATCCGCGCATGATCGCGGCAGGACCTGCAGCACGCATAGCAGCGGCGGGCTCGCCCCGCGGCCGCTCGACCGGGAGGGACGGGGCTCCGCGCGGGCGCAGAGGCGGGCTACCGCCGCCCACGCGGACCCCTCCCTCCCACGATCATGCGCGGATGGCGCGCTGCCCGCGCTCCCCGCGCCGGACGGGGAGCGCGCCGAGGGCGGCTCCGGCACCGCCGCGCCATCCGCGCATGACCGCGGCGGGAAGTTGCGGCGCGCGCACCACGGCGGGCTCGGCGCGCGGCGGCACCGGCACCGCCGCGCCATCCGCGCATGATCGCGGCGGGAGGTGCAGCACCGGGACGCGGGACCGCGGATGCGACCGGAGAGGGTGCCGACCGACACGGAGCGCAGCGGCGGCGACGCGTGCAGCGGTAGCCCTCGCGGCCGGACTGCGCGAGAGTGCCCCTCGTGCAGGTGCTCTTCGACGGCGAGCTGCCGGTCTCCTACCGCTCCATCCACCTCGTCCCCGCGGACCACGACCACGCCGACGACCTCGCCGGAGCAGCCGGCGGTCAGGCCAACGGGCTGGTGGGCGCCCGGCACCCCGGGACGCTCAGCTTCGTGACCGGGCTGCACTCGGGGCCCGTGCCGCTGCGCATCGAGGCGCACGACGAGGAGCCGCCGGACGACGGCGGGTGGGAGGACGTCGTGGAGGTCTCGTACGCGCCCGTCCAGGCCGATGTCGCGCTCGTGACCTTCCAGGACTGGGAGGGCTTCACGCTGCCCGGTACCCAGGGCCTGCGGGTCCGGTGGTGCGCCTCCGGCATGGACACCGCCCAGGAGCAGGACACGCGGCTCGAGGGGGAGCCGGCCCCGGACCGGTACCTCCTGCAGCTGTGGCCCGCACCGCCCGCGCCCGACGCCGTGCTGCGGGTCGGGAGCCGGGCAGCGCAGTACTGGCACGACGAGGCGCGCCGCACCCCGCCGCCACCCGCCCGGGAGGAGCGCGACGCGGCGCTGACGGGCGAGCCGGAGGAGCTGCGGCTCGGCCACGACGCGCGTGACGCGTTCCTCGAGCGCCTGCAGTGGGGCGAGGTGCCGCCGAGCGACGCCCTGCGCCGCGCCGGCGACCAGGCCGCCGCGCTGGGGCGCTGGGACCGGCGGCTCGCCGAGGACCTGGCGGCCGCGCCGGCCGCGGTGCAGCGGGCGGTGGCGCTCGAGGTGTCCCGGGGCGCCTGCGCCCGGGCCGGGCTCGACGGGGCACCGGAGGTCGTCGCCGCGCTGGACGCGCTGCGCGCGGGCCGGCCGGTCCCCCCGCCCTTCGACGACCACGCGGCCGCCTACGCCTGGGCCTACCCCGGGCCGCTGCACGCGGAGGTGCGGGAGGTCCGGGCCGTGGGGACCGCCAGGGTGCTCGACGCCACGGCCCCCGAGCCCGAGCACCCCGCCGTCGACCCGGCCGCGTCGGCCGTCGGCGCGCTGCTCGCCGCCGGGTCGCCCGACCCGGCGGCAGCGGCGGTCGGGGTCGTCGCCGCGGCGACCTGGGCGCGCCCCGACCGGGAGGCGCTCGTCGCGCAGGTGCGCGCGCTGCTCGGCTGACCTCGCGCTCCCGGGGCCGCCGCGGCAGGAGGCGCGCAGCACCACGTTGACGGGCGCCGGTTCGTTAACGTACGTTCGTTAACGAACTGGCGACCCGAGGAGGCGGTGTGGCGCGCCCGCGCACGACGAGCGACGACGAGGTCTTCGCCGCGACGGCCCGCGTGGTCCGCCGGCACGGCCCTGCCGGCACCACGCTGGCGGCCGTGGCGCGCGAGGCCGGCCTGTCCGCCTCCGGCCTCGTCCAGCGGTTCGGCTCGAAGCGCGCCCTGCTGCTCGCGTTCTCGGAGCGCGCGGAGGAGGCCACGGCGGCGTGCTTCGCCGGCAGCCGCGCGCACGCCGCCTCGGCGCTCGACGCGCTGCACGGAGCCCTCGGCGCGCTCGTCGCGGACCTGGACGGGCGCGACGAGCTCGCCAACGACCTCGGCTTCCTGCTGCTCGACCTGCGCGACGAGGACTTCCGCCGCCACGCCACCGCGAACGCCCTGCGCACCGAGGCGGAGATCGCCGGCCTGCTCGCCGAGGCGGTGCAGGAGGGCGACCTGTCCCCTGGCACCGACACCGGGGCGCTCGCCCGCTCCCTCTACGTCGCCTACAACGGCGCCCTCGTCCTCTGGCCCCTCGTGGGCCGCGCCCCCCTGCCCGAGGAGCTGCACGCGGCGCTCGACGCCGTGCTCCTCCCGCACCGCACCGACCGTCCGACCCCGCCCCCTGGAGGCCGTGGATGACCGCTCGCACCCCCCGCCCGTTCACCGGCTGCGTCTTCATCGCGACGAGCCTCGACGGGTGCATCGCGCGCCCCGACGGCGACATCGACTGGCTCACCAGCCGCGGCCGCGACGCCGGCGAGACCGGCTACGACGCCTTCATCGCCGGGATCGACTGCCTCGTCATGGGCCGCGCCACGTACGAGAAGGCCCTCACCTTCGACGCCTGGCCCTACGACGGGCGGACCGTGCTCGTCCTCAGCCGGCGCGCCGAGGCCGGTGCGGACCCCCGGGTGCAGGTGGTGCGGGACGTGCCGGAGGCCGTCGACGCGATCGTCGCGCGGGGGGCGCGCCGGGTGTACGTGGACGGCGGCGGTGCGGTCCGCTCGTTCCTCGCCGCCGGGCTCGTGCAGGAGCTCACCATCACCACCGCCCCCGTCCTGCTCGGCGCCGGCCTCCCCCTGTTCGGCCCGCTCGAGGCCGACGTGGCGCTCGAGCACCGGTCGACGAGCGTCCTGGGGGCGGGCTTCGTGCAGTCCACGTACGCCGTGGTGCACTGAGCCCGCCCCCGCGCTGGCCCGTCAGGCCGCGGCCGCCACGCCGTACGACGCCCGGAGGTCCTCCACCGCGCCCGGCCGGAAGGGCCGCCAGCCCAGGGAACGGCGCGTCCGCTCGGCGCTGACGGACTGGTCGAGGGCGAGGGCGTCGGCGAAGGGCGCGCCCAGCGCCGCCCGCGCCTCGGCCAGCGGCCACGCGGCGGCGCCGCCACCGAGCCCCGCGGCCCGCGCCGCCGCGTCCGCCAGCTCGACCACGGGGACCGACGGCTCGGCGACCCCGTGCAGCACGGTGCCCGCCGTCGCCCGCTCCAGCGCCACGGCGTAGAGGTCGGCGAGGTCGTCCACGTGCACCATGGGCCAGCCCACGGGGGCGCCGACGTAGCGACCGGCGCCGTGCGTCCTCGCGAGGTCGACCAGGAGCCGGGGGATCCCGCCGCCGCGCCCGTGCACCACCCCGGGGCGCAGCACGACGGCGCGCACGCCGTCCGCGGCCGCGGCGAGCACCCGCTGCTCGACGGCTGGCCGTTCGCGCACCAGCGCGACCGGTGCGACCGGCGCCGACTCGTCGAGCGTCGCCGAGCCGGTGCCGCCGAGCACCCACACGCCGCTCGTGAGGACGAACGTCCCGCCGCCGGTCCGCAGCGGCGCGAGCAGCGCCTCCACCGCCGCCGCGTCGACCGCCCCGTCCCCGGTCGGGGCGCCGGCGTGCACGACGGCGTCCACCTCGCCGGTCACGGCGGCGGTGAGCGACGCGGGGTCGCGCAGGTCGCCCCTGCGGACCTCGCCCACCGGCGGCGGCGCGTCCCGCCCCGGCCGCAGCAGCGCGACGACCTCGTGCCCCGCCCCCGCCAGCCGCTCCGCCACGGCCGACCCGACGTACCCGGTGGCTCCGACCAGCAGGACCCTCATGCCCGACTCCCCTCGATGTGGACTACAGTCCGGTTCATGGTCGAGGAACGTAGCGGACCCGAGTCCGGATCGTCAACGGGGGCGGAAGGGGAGGCCCTCGCGCTCCTCACGGCGCCCGTGGTGCGCGAGCGCGCCGACGCGGCGCGCAACCGCCGCCGCGTGCTCGCCGCGGCCGAGGCGCTCTTCGCGGAGCGGGGCGTCGCCGCGACGACGATGGACGACGTCGCCGCCGCCGCGGGCGTCGGCAAGGGCACGCTCTACCGGCGGTTCGGGGACAAGGGCGGGCTCGCCGCGGCGCTGCTGAGCGAGCGGGGGCGCCAGCTGCAGGAGCAGATGGTGCGCGGCCCCGCCCCCCTCGGCCCGGGCGCCCCTCCGGCACGGAGGCTGGTCGCGTTCACCGAGGCCTACCTCGCGTTCCAGGCGGCGCACCTCGACCTCGTGCTGATGTCCGAGACCGCCACGCCGGGCGGGCGGCTGCGCGGACCCGCGTACGCCCTGTGGCGCCAGCACTGCGCGCTGCTGCTCACGGAGGCCGGCGCACCGGACCCCGGCACCCGAGCCGAGGCCCTCCTCGCCGCGCTCAGCGCCGAGCAGGTGCGGCACTGGCTCGGCGACGGGAGGCCGCTGCCCGACCTGGCGGCGGCGACGGGACGGCTCGCCGCGGCCCTGTGCCGTCCCTGACACGCCCGCCACACGCGCAGGAGGGGCCCCCGCCCGGCGTCACCGCCGGGCGAGGGCCCCTCCTGGTCGAGCCGCCTGTCGGAATCGAACCGACGACCTACGCATTACGAGTGCGTCGCTCTAGCCGACTGAGCTAAGGCGGCGTGCGCCCGAGGAGTGTAGCCCAGGGCCCCCGCGTCACTCCCCGTCGGGGTCCGCGCGCAGCGCGAGCACCATCGCCTCGACGGCGAGCAGGGGCGCGACGTTGCCCTCGAGCGCGGTGCGGCAGGCCATGACCGCCTCGATGCGCCGCAGCGTCGTCTCGGGGCCGGTCCCCCGGGCGAGCTCGAGGACGTCGCGGCGCGCCTCCTCGTTCACCAGGCCCACGTCGGCGCCGAGCTGCACGACGAGGGCGTCGCGGTAGACCGAGGCCAGGTCGACGAGCGCGCGGTCCAGCGCGTCGCGCTGCAGCCGCTTGCCGCGCAGCTTCTGCTGCTTCTCCAGCTCCTTGAGCGCGCCCGCGGCACCGGCCACCATCCCGCGCCCCACGGTGCCCGCGCCGAGGGACCGGCCCAGGTCGGCGGTCTCCCGCTCGTCGAGGCCGCCGGTGATCGCCGCCGCGTCGTCCGCGGCGCCCTCGACGAGCTCCGCCGCCGCCGCGAGGGCGGCGTCCAGGGCCGCGACCTTCCGCGGCAGGTGCAGCGCCTCCTGGCGGCGCAGCCGGGCGTTCTCGTCGGTGGCCAGGCGCCGGGCCCGCCCGATGTGCCCCTGGGCCGCCCGCGCGGCGAAGTGCGCCATCGCCGGGTCGATGCCGTCGCGGCGCTGCAGCACCTCGGCGACGGCGTCGAGCGGCGGGGTGCGCAGGCCCAGGTGGCGGCAGCGCGACCGGATGGTCGGCAGCACGTCCTCCAGCGCCGGTGCGCAGAGCAGCCAGACCGTGCGCTCCGCCGGCTCCTCGACCGCCTTGAGCAGCGCGTTGCCGGCCTGCTCGGTGAGGCGGTCGGCGTCCTCGACGAGGACCACCTGCCAGCGCCCCGCGGCCGGGTGCCGCGACGCCTCCAGCACGAGGCCGCGCACGTCGTCGACCCGGATCGAGAGCTGCTCCGTGCGCACCACGCGCACGTCGGGATGGGTGCCGGCGCGCACGGTGCGGCAGACCGTGCACGCGCCGCAGCCGCCGCGCGGGCACTGCAGCGCCGCCGCGAACGCCCGCGCCGCGGTGGAGCGGCCGCTGCCCGGCGGGCCGGTGAAGAGCCACGCGTGCGTCATCGCGGTGCTGCCGGCGCCGGTCCCGCCGGGCCGCCCGGCGCCGCCCCCCGGTACGGCGGCGCCGCCCACCTGCCGCGCCGCGGCCTCGACCGCGCGCACGAGGTCGGCGACGACGGCGTCCTGCCCGACGACCTCGTCCCACACGCTCACCGCTCGTCCCGCCCGCGCTCGTCGTCGGCGGCCAGGCTGAAGAGGTCGTCGACGAGGGTCTCGTCGAGGTCGTCCCTGCGGCGGCGCCGGCGGCGGCGCGCCGCCGCACCCGCGAGCCGCGACGGCTCAGCCCGGGACGACTCGACCCGGGCGAGGTCGACCGTGCGGTCGTCGGGACCGGCTGCGGGCGCGCCCCGGACGTGCCGGGGAGCGGCCTCCCCGACGGTCGCGCGCCGGCGCGCCTCCTCCTCGGCGCGGCGGGCCTGCTCGGCCGAGCGCGCCGCCTGCTCCGCGCGCCGGCGGGCCTCCTCCTCCTCGCGCCGGGCGCGCTCCGCGGCGCGGCGCGCGGCCTCCGCGGCGGCCGCCCGCTCCTGCTCGGCCCGGCGGGCCTCCTCCTCGCGGCGGCGCTCCTCGGCCACCGCCCGGGCAGCGGCCTCGCGCTCCGCGCGGGCGGCCTCCTCGGCGGCGCGGCGCTCGGCCCGGGCGGCCTCCTCGACCGCGCGGCGCTCGGCCTCGACCCGGCGGCGCTCCTCCTCCTCGGCCCGCCGGCGCTCCTCGCGCTCGCGGCGCGCGGCCTCCTCGACGGCCCGGCGCTCGGCCTCGACCCGGCGGCGCTCCTCCTCCGCCGCACGGCGCTCGGCGTCCTGCGCCTCGCGGCGGCGCGCCTCCTGCTCCGCGAGCGCGCGCGCGGCCTCCTCGGCCCGCTTGCGCTCGGCCTCGTCCTGCGCCAGCCGCTGGCGCCGGCGGGCCTCCCGGGCCCGCTCGCGCGCCACCATCCGCGCGCGGGTGGCGACCAGCCGGTCCCTGCGCTCCTGCGCCGCGACCCGGCGGGCGCTCTCGGCGCGCCGGTGCCGGCGCTCGCGCTCGGCGACCGCGTCGGCGAGGGAGGCGCCGTCCGCGGCGTGAGGACCGTCGGCCCCGCCCCGCCCGCCCGCGGCACCCGCTCCCCCCGCGACCGCTCCCGCCGCGCCCGCTCCCGCCGCGCCCGCTCCCGCGACCACTCCCGTCGCACCCGCCGCGGTCGGCGCGGCGGAGGCCGCGGCCGTGCCCGGCGCGACGGTGGCGCCGCCGGCAGCCCGCCCGCTCGTGTCCTGCGCGGCGGACGCCCCGGGGGCGCCCCCCGCGGAGGTGGCACCGGACGCCCCGGTGGCGTCCGCCGCTCCACCGGAGGCGGGGCCGGAGCCGGAGCCGGTCCGCGCGCCCCGCGCCACCGTGCGCGTCGCAGCGGCGCGCACCCCGGCGAGCCCGCGCCGCAGGCCCGCACCCGCGCCGCCCCGCGCGACCGCGTCCGCCGCGGCGGCGGCGCCCGCGGCAGCACCGGCGGCGCCGGCAGCGCCCGCGGCGCCGGCAGCGCCCGCGGCCCCGGCCGCGATGCCTCCGGCGCCGGCCGCGCCCGGGCCGGCGTCGTCCCCCGCCGCGGCGGCCGTCGCGCCGGAGCCGGCGGGCACGCCCGGCGCAGCCGCGGCGCCCTCGGCAACCGGCAGCACGGCCTCGACCCTCGCGGCCACCTCGGCGAGGACCTCCTCGGCGGGGCGCGCGGCGTCGACGACGGCGTAGCGGTCGGGGCGCCGGGCAGCCAGCTCGAGGAACGTGCTGCGCACCCGCTCGTGGAACGCGCGCGGCTCCGCTTCGAGCCGGTCGGGGGCGCCGGTGCGCCCGGCGCGGGCGAGCCCCACGTCCGGGGGCAGGTCGAGCACGACGGTGAGGGTGGGCGCGAGCCCCCCGGTGGCCCAGGCGGAGAGCCGCTCCACCTCGTCCCGCGCCAGCTCGCGCCCGCCGCCCTGGTAGGCGAGGGACGAGTCGACGTACCGGTCGGTGATGACGACGGCACCGCGCTCCAGGGCCGGGCGCACGACGCGGGCGACGTGCTCGGCGCGGTCGGCGGCGTAGAGCAGCGCCTCGGCGCGCTCGGAGAGCCCCTCGCTCGCCGGGTCGAGGAGCAGCTCGCGCAGCCGGCGCCCGGTGGCGGTGCCGCCGGGCTCGCGGGTCACGACGACCTCCAGCCCGCGCGCGCGCAGCCGCTCGGCCAGCCGCTCGGCCTGCGTCGACTTGCCCGCGCCCTCGCCGCCCTCGAGGGCGACGAACACGCCGAGCCCGCCGTGGCGGACCGACTCCGGGTCGAGGTGGCGGCGCCGCACGACCTGCAGGAGGTCGGCCAGCAGCGGGTGGCCCCGCCGGTCGTCCATCTGCCGGTACGAGGTCACGCCCAGGACGGTGGCCAGCACGCCCGCGACGACGAAGACGATGCTCGCGCCGGTGAACGACAGCTCCTGGTCGCCGATGCGCACGTCGTGCTGCCCGATGGCCGCCGCCAGCAGCGGCGCCGCGGCCAGCACGAGGACGAGGACCACCCGCACCATGCTCTGCACGAAGGCGAACGTCCGGCCGCGGACCTCGTCGGCGACCTCGAGGCCGAGCAGGGTGTAGCCGCTCACCCACGCCACGCCCGCCATGAGCCCGAGCAGGAGCGTGACGACGGTCGCGAGGACCAGGTCGGGGACCAGGCCCAGGACGACGAGCGCCACCCCCGCGCAGGCGATCGCCAGGCCGAAGAGGCGCCGGCGGCTCAGCCCGTGCAGGAGCCGGGGGCCCGCCCCCATCCCGGCGGCGAGGCCGAGGAAGACGGCGGCGAAGAGGACGCCGTACCCGGGGTCGCCCGCCCCGACATTGGCGACGTAGGTGCGGGCGAGGCCGACCACCGCGCCGCCGGCGGCGAAGGCGCCGAGCATGCCGACGACGAGGCCGCGCACCAGCGGCGTGACGACGACGAAGCGCCAGCCCTCGACGACCGTGCGCCACACGCTCTCGCGGGCCACGGCCTGCCCGCCGCGCGGCGCCGGGATGTCGAGCCGGGCGATGACGAGGGCGGCGACGAGGAACGTCGCCGCGTCGAAGAGGATGGCGAGGTCGACCGCGTCCACGCCGATGCGCGAGAGCGGGCCGCCCGCCACGGTGAGCAGGGCGAAGGCGCCGGCCGCGACGGGGGCGGACCCGTACGTCGCGAGGAGGCTGACCTGGTTGGCCTGCTCGAGCTGGTCCCGCGGCACGATGTTGGGGACCGACGCCTCCTTGGCCGGCTGCCAGAAGAGCGCCGCGCACTCGATGAGGACCGTGGCGACGTAGAGCCACCACAGGGTCCCGACGAACGCGATCGAGGCCAGCAGCGCGCCCCGCACGACGTCGGTGACCACCATCGTCCTGCGCCGGTCCCAGCGGTCGGCGACGGCGCCGGCGAGCGGGCCGAGCAGGATCGCCGGCGCCAGGCGCAGGATGAACACGCCCGCGACGGCCAGGCTCGTCTGCTGGTACGACCCGTCGGCGAGGCTGGCGGCGAGCGCCGTCATGGCGAGCAGGCCGAGCCAGTCGCCGAAGCTCGACAGGGTCAGCGAGACCCAGAGCTTGCGGAAGGCCGGCACCTGCAGCACCGCCACCGGCACGTGCGAGGACGCCCCCCGCGCGGCGTGGCGGACGGCGGGCTCGCGCGGGGCTGCAGGCACGCCGTCAGCGTAGCCGCGGCGGCCGGCACCGCCGGGGCGCCACGAGGCGCCCCGGCCGGTGGCTCACTCCGTCGTCGCCGTCGTCGCCGCGGCCCCCTTCGCCGCCGCGCCCCTCGCCGGCGCCTTCTTCGCCGCCGCCTTCTTCGCGGGCGCCTTCGCGGTCTTGCGCGCCGCCGCCTTCTTCGGCGCCGGGCCCTTGGCGCGCTTCTCCGACAGCAGCTCGGCGGCGCGCTCCAGGGTCACCGACTCGACCGCGTCGCCCTTGCGCAGCGTCGCGTTGGTCTCCCCGTCGGTGACGTACGGCCCGAAGCGCCCGTCCTTGACGAGGATCGGCGCCCCGCTCACCGGGTCGGCGCCCAGCTCGCGCAGCGGCGGCGCGGCGGCCCGCCCGCGCCCGCGCTGCTTGGGCTGGGCGTACACCGCGAGCGCCTCGTCCAGCGTGATGGTGAGCAGCTGCTCCTCCGACGGCAGCGTGCGCGAGTCCGTCCCCTTCTTCAGGTACGGCCCGTAGCGCCCGTTCTGCGCGGTGATCTCCTGCCCGTCCGCCGGGTCCACCCCGACCACCCGCGGGAGCGTGAGCAGGGTCAGCGCGTCGTCGAGGGTGACCGTGTCGAGCGTCATCGTCGTGAAGAGCGAGCCGGTGCGCGGCTTGGGCCGGCTCCTGGCCGGCAGCGCCTCCTCCTCGGCGGTGAGGACCTCGGTGACGTACGGCCCGAAGCGGCCCGCCTTGGCCACGACCGCCCGGCCGGTCGCCGGGTCGGTGCCCAGCTCGCGGTCGCCGGACGGCGCCGCGAGGAGCTCCTCGGCCTTCTCCAGCGTCAGCTCGTCCGGCGCGAGGTCGTCGGGGACCGACGCGCGCTGGTCGCCGCGCTCGAGGTAGGGGCCGTACCGCCCGACGCGCAGGACGATGCCCTCGCCGACCTCGACCGTGTTGATGTCGCGGGCGTCGATGTCGCCGAGGTCCTCCACGAGGCCCTTGAGCCCGCCGAGCTCGTTGCCCGAGCCGAAGTAGAACTTCGACAGCCACTCCACCCGGTCCGAGCGCCCCCCGGCGATGGAGTCGAGGTCGTCCTCCATCTCCGCGGTGAAGTCGTAGTCGACGAGCTCGCCGAAGTGCTCCTCGAGCAGCCGGGTCACGGCGAACGCCAGCCACGTCGGGACGAGCGCGCTGCCCTTCTTGAAGACGTAGCCCCGGTTGAGGATCACCTTCATCGTCGGCGAGTACGTCGACGGGCGCCCGATCGAGCGCTCCTCGAGCGCCTTGATGAGCGAGGCCTCGGTGTAGCGCGCCGGCGGGCTCGTGACGTGCCCCTCGGCAGCGAGGCGCTGCACCTCCACCCGGTCACCGACGGCGAGCACCGGCAGGCGGCGCCCCTCGGCGGAGTCGTCGCGCGCCGGCTCCTCGTCGCGCCCCTCCTCGTACGCGGCGAGGAAGCCGCGGAAGGTGATGACGGTGCCGGAGACGCTGAACTCGGCGTCGCGGTACGGCGAGGCGCCCCCCGGCTCCGCGCCGAAGCGCAGGGTCGCGGTCGACCCGCGGGCGTCGTTCATCTGGCTGGCGATCGTGCGCTTCCAGATGAGCTCGTACAGCGCGAACTCGTCGCGGGACAGCTCGCGCGCCACCTGCCCGGGCGTGCGGAACACCTCGCCGGCGGGGCGGATCGCCTCGTGCGCCTCCTGGGCGTTCTTCACCTTCTTCTCGTAGCGCCGCGGCACGTCCGGCACGTGGTCCGCGCCGTAGAGCTCGCGGGCCTGCGCCCGCGCCGCGTCCAGCGCCGACTGCGACAGCGTCGTCGAGTCGGTGCGCATGTAGGTGATGTAGCCCTCCTCGTACAGCCGCTGCGCGATGCGCATCGTCGTGTCGGAGGAGAAGCGCAGCTTGCGGCTGGCCTCCTGCTGCAGGGTGGAGGTGATGAACGGCGCCGCCGGGCGGCGGGTGTACGGCTTCTCCTCGACCGAGCGCACGGCGAAGGGCCGGCCCTCGAGGGCGGCGACGAGGCCCTGCGCGGCCGGCTCGTCGAGGTGCACGACCTCGCGCGCCCGGAGCTGCCCGTCGTCGCCGAAGTCGCGGCCGGTGGCGACCCGGGTGCCGTCGAGCGCGACGAGGCGCGTGGTGAACGGGGCCTCCCCGGTGGCGGCCAGCTCGGCGTCGACGCCCCAGTACGACGCTGCGCGGAAGGCGATCCGCTCGCGCTCGCGCTGCACCACGAGCCGCGTCGCGACGGACTGCACGCGCCCGGCGGACAGGCCGGCGCGGACCTTGCGCCACAGGACCGGCGACACCTCGTAGCCGTAGAGCCGGTCGAGGATGCGCCGGGTCTCCTGCGCGTCGACGCGGTGCTGGTCGATCTCGCGGGTGTTCTCCACCGCGCGCAGGATCGCGTCCTTGGTGATCTCGGTGAAGACCATGCGCCGGACCGGCACCTTGGGCTCGAGGGCCTGCAGCAGGTGCCAGGCGATGGCCTCGCCCTCGCGGTCGTCGTCCGTGGCGAGGAGCAGCTCGTCGGCGTCCTTGAGCTTGCGGCGCAGCTCGGAGACCTTCTTCTTCTTGTCCGCGTCGACGACGTAGTACGGCTCGAAGCCGTTGTCGACGTCGACGGCGAACTTGCCGAACGGGCCCTTCTTCATCTCGGGCGGCAGCTCGCTGGGCGTCGGCAGGTCGCGGATGTGCCCGGCGCTCGCCTCGACGTCGTAGCCCGCGCCGAGGTACCCCGCGATCTTCTGCCCCTTCGCGGGGGACTCGACGATCACGAGGCGTCGGGTGCGGTTCTGCCCGTCCTTCTGGGCGCTCTTCTGGGCCACGGTGCTCCGGTCGTCGGGTGCTTCTGGTGCTGGTGCTCGGGTGCGGCGCTGCGGGGCCGCTGCCCCGTCAACGCCCCCGACGGTAACGCCCCTTCCCGCCGCCGGGTGCCGCGCGTGATCGCAAAGCGGTCTTTGCAAAGGGTCCTTGGCGGTCTAGCCTCCCCAGCGTGGCGACCTCGTACCGCGTCTCGGACCCCGTCGTGCTGCGCGCCGTGGCGCACCCGCTCCGCACCCGGCTGCTCGCCCACCTGCGCCTGCACGGGCCCGCCACGGCCAGCGCCCTGGCCCGCGCGCTCGGCGAGTCCAGCGGCGCGACGAGCTACCACCTGCGCCAGCTCGCGCGGTACGGCTTCGTCGAGCCCGACCCGGAGCAGGCCTCCCGCCGGGAGAAGCGCTGGCGGGCCCGGCACGACTACACCGACGTCGACCTGCCCGACCTCGCCGACCCCGAGGCCCGCGACGCCCTCGACGAGCTGCTGGCCGCCCAGCAGGAGGGGCTGCGCGAGGGCCTGCGCCGGCGCCGGCGCGAGGGCCCGGGCTGGCCGGGCGAGTGGCAGGCGGCGCACGCCTCCTCCGACCTGCTGGTGCAGGTCACGGCCGAGGAGCTGGCCGACCTGAAGCGGCGCATCACCGCGCTGCTCCTCGAGCACGAGCGCAGCGACGACCCGGCCGCGCGCCGCGTCGTGGTGCACCTGCACTCCTTCTGGGCCGAGGGGGAGCGGCCGTGACCGGGCTCGACCTGCTCCGGCGCCGGTACGTCGTCCTCACCTTCCTGCGCTGGTTCCCCACGGGGCTCGTCATCCCCGTCCAGGTGCTCCTGCTCAGCGGGCGCGGCCTGTCGGTGGCGCAGGTGGGCGCGGTGTGGGCGGCGTACAGCCTGGCCTGCGCCCTGCTCGAGCTGCCCAGCGGCGCGCTGGCCGACGCGCTCGGGCGCCGCGCCGTGCTCGTCGTCTCGGTGGCCCTCGGGACCGCGGCCAACCTCGTGCTCGCCCTGGGGCAGGCCGCGCCGGCCCTGGTCGCCGGCACGCTGCTGGCCGGCACCGCCCGCGCGCTCGACTCCGGCCCGCTGCAGGCCTGGTACGTCGACGCGGTGCACGCGCTCGACGCGGACGCGGACCTCAAGCCCGGGCTGGCCCGCGGCGCGACCGCCGACTCCGCCGGCCTCGCCCTGGGGGCGCTGGGCGGCGGCGCGCTGACCCTGGTGCCGCTCGCGGACGCCGGCGGCGACCCCCTGCTCAGCCTGTCGGTGCCCTTCCTCGCCGCGGCCGCCGTCGCCCTGGTGCAGGTGGCCCTGGTGGTCCGCTGGGTCACCGACGTCCCGCGCGGCGGCGGGCTGCGCGCCGCCCTCGCCGAGGTGCCCGCCACCGTGCGCGCCGGCGCGGCGCTCGCCGGGCGCAACCCGGTGCTGCGGCGGCTCACCGCCCTGTCGACGCTGCTCGGCGTGGTGCTCGCCGGGACCGAGCTGCTCGCCCCGCTCACCCTGGGCGGCGAGGCCGGGGCGGCGGCGTACTCGACCGTCGTGACGGCCGGCTTCGCCGGGACCGCCGTGGGCGCCCACCTGGCGCCCGCCCTCGCCCGGCTGCTGCGCGGCAGCGGCCGCGGGGTCGTCGTGTCCTCGCTGCTCGTCGCGGCCGCGGCGGCCTGCGTCGCGCTGCCGGGCTGGTGGGCCGCCGCGGGGGCGTACGTCTGCCTCTACGCCGCGCTCGGCCTCGGGGACCCCCTCACGGGGGAGCTGCTGCACGAGGAGACGCCGTCCGGGCAGCGGACCACCCTGCTCTCGGTGCAGTCGCTCGTCCTGCAGGCCGGCGGGCTCGCCGGCACCCTCGGGGTGCCCGCCATCGCCGGCGCCACCTCGTTCGGCACCGCCTGGGCCGCCGTCGCCGGCGTCGCCGCGCTCGGCGCGCTCGTCGCGCTGGGGCTCCCCCGCGGCCGTACGTCCCCCGACCCCGCCCCCGCGCCCCCGGTCGCCCTGGGCTGAGCCGACCTGCGCCGGGGCCGGGCGCTCAGCCGGCGAGCCGCGCGAGCGGGGCGCCGGGCGGCGCCGCGGCACCGTCCCCGCCGTCCCCCTCCTCGGCGCCCTCCACCATGCGGGCGAGCCCGAGCAGGTCGACGACCGGCAGCAGCTGGGCCGGCTCCTCGACGACCGCCAGGGGGCTGCACCGCAGCACGTCCCCCGGTGTGGACGGGGTGCCCTTGGGCCGCTCCTCGTCCTGCCAGGTGGGGTGGACGATCGTCCGGAGCGCGTCGATCGCGAAGGCCACCGGCCCGCGCTCGCCGTGGACGAGCAGGAGGCACCCCTCGCCCTGGTCCGGGCGCGGGGCGACCCCCAGCAGGGTGGGCAGGCAGAGCACCGGCACGGCCGCGCGCCGGTGCACCAGCACCCCGCGCAGCGCGGGGTGCGCGCCGGTGGCCGTGACGTCCGCGGGCAGCGGGAGGATCTCGGCGACCTGCCCGACGGGGCTCAGCACGTCCGCGCCCGCGGAGTAGGACAGGTGCGGCTCAGCGGCCAGGGCCGCCGCGGCGCGCCCGGCGACGTCGGCGTCGAGGCCGGCGACCGCGGGGTCGTCCGCCCCGTCGACCTGGGTGTTGAGGGAGCCCAGGGCGGTCAGCGACGGCTCGGCCCGCAGCGCGGCCCCGTCCACGACGAGCGCCTGGCCGGCCCCGGGGAGGTCCACGAGCGCCGGGACCAGGTCCCCGCGGCCGATCGCCGACGCCGGGAGCGGCAGGACGTCCTCCGCGGGCACCTCGGCGAGGTCCAGCAGGGTGTCGACGGCGAGCACGACGTAGCCCGTCCCCGTGTCGAGCACCAGCCCGGCGCCGGCGGGCACGCCGGCGCGGGCCCCGAGGCCGAGGACCTGCAGCGGGTCGACGACGGGGACCTCGCGCCCACTGAACGTCGTCGTCCCGGTGCAGGCGCCGCCCGCGAGCACCGAGGGCTCGGGCTCCGCGCCGGGGAGCGTGGTGTGGACGTGCTCGACGTCGAGGCCGAGGACGTGGTCCCCGCAGCGCACGACGGTGAGCGTCAGCCGCGGACCGGTGCCGGGCAGACCCGGCGCGGGCGTCCCCCCCGTCGGCAGGGCTCCGCCCTCCTCCGGCCGGGCCCGGTCGCGCACCACGGGCACGCCGGGGAGCGCCAGCAGCCGCGCCGCGTCGAGGACGCTGACGACCGCGCCGCTGTCCGGGTGCCGGAACCAGTGCGACAGCAGGAGCGGCCCGGGCCCGCCGTCCAGGGCGGCGGCGCGCACCGGCAGCAGCTCCTCGTCCGGCAGCCGGGTGATCCCGACCACCTCGTCGGCCAGGACGCCGACGAGGTGGTCGTCGGCGGCGGCGAGGACGACGACCCGCTCGGGACCGTCCCCGGCGTCCCCGACGCGCGCGGGAGCGCCGAGCAGCGCCGCGAGGTCCACCACGGGCACGACGAGCCCGCGCAGCTCCATGGCGCCCACGAGCCCCGGCGCCCGGGCGGGGACCGCCGCGAGCACCTGCGGGCAGGGCACGACCTCGCGCAGGGCCGCGAGGGGCAGGCCCACGTCGGAGCCGGCGATGCGCAGCAGCCCGTACACGTCGTCCTCGGCGGGCGGACCGCCGGCGCGCTCGCTCACCGGCTCAGGCCGAGGCCCGCGCGGCGGCGAGCTCGCCGACGAGGGCGTCGACCTCGCGCGAGGCCTCCTGCTGGACCCTGGCCGCCTCGGCGATGGCGCGGATCGCCTCGTTGGTCCGGGCGACGCCGCTGGCGATGCGCCCGAACGCGTCCTCGGCGCGCTTGGACACCTCCGACCCCTGCTCGACGCGCTCCGCGGACTCCTCGATGAGCTTGCCGATCTCCTGGGCCGCCTGGGAGGAGCGCTCGGCGAGCTTGCGGACCTCGCCGGCCACGATGGAGAAGCCGAGGCCGTGCTCGCCCGCCCGCGCCGCCTCGATGGAGGCGTTGAAGGCGAGGAGGTTGGTCTGGTTGGCGATCTCGCCCATGACGCGGACGATCTCGCTGATCGAGCGGGAGGAGCGCTGGATGAGCCCGATGGCCTCGAGGCTCGCCCGCAGCGCCTCGACGCCCCGCTCGGCGTTGGCGTGCGTCTCCGTCGCGAGGTCGGTCGCCACCCCGGAGCTGGCGCCGATGTCGCCCATCGCCGCGGACAGGCTGCTGACGAGCTCGGTCATGCGGGTCGTGCTCGCCGCGATCCGGTGCTCGAGCTGCACGGTCGAGGAGATGTCATAGGCGTACTTGACGACCTTGCAGGGGTTGCCGGCGGTGTCGAGGATCGGGGTGTACGTCGCGCGGATGTTGACCTCGCGGCCGTACTTGCCCACCCGGTCGAAGCGCCCGCTGATGAGCTCGCCGCGCCCCAGGCGCAGCCAGAAGTCGCGGTACTCCTCGGACCGCGTGTAGTCCTCGGAGCAGAAGTGGCTGTGGTGCTGACCGACCACCTCGCGCAGCGAGTAGCCCATGGTCCGCAGGAAGTTGTCGTTCGCGGTGAGCACGATGCCGTCGAGGTCGAACTCGATGACGGCCTGCGCCCGCTCGACGGCCGCCATCTTGCCGGCCACCTCGGTGCTGCGGACCTTCTCGGCGGTCACGTCGGCCGCGAACTTCACGACCTTGCACGGGCGCCCGGTGGCGTCCAGGACGGGGCTGTAGGTGGCCTGCAGCCAGACCGTGCTGCCGTCCTTGGCGATCCGGCGGAACTCCCCGGCGACGTACTCCCCGGCGCCGAGGCGCTCCCAGAAGTCCGTGTACTCCTTCGTCGCGGCGTAGTCGGGGTCGCAGAAGGTCCGGTGGTGCCGGCCCTGCACCTCCGCCAGGGCGTAGCCCATGACGTCGAGGAAGTTCCGGTTCGCGGTGAGCACGCGGCCCTCGAGGTCGAACTCGATGACGGCCTGGGACCGCTCGAGCGCGTTGATCTTGCCCACGAAGTCCGCCTGCTCGGACTTCGCGCGGGTGATGTCGGTGGCGTACTTGATGACCCGGCGGGGCTTGCCCTCGTGGTCCAGGACGGGGTTGTACGTCGCCTGCAGCCAGAGGTCGCCCCCGCCCTTGGTCACCCGGCGGACCTCGCCCGCGACGAACTCGCCGGCGTTCAGCCGCTCCCACAGCTCGGCGTACTCGTAGCTGGCGACGTAGGCGGGGTCGCAGAACATCCGGTGGTGCTTGCCGAGCACCTCGGCCTCGGCGTAGCCCACCGCGCGCAGGAAGTTGGCGTTGACCGAGAGCACCCGGCCCTGCAGGTCGAACTCCACCACCGCGGTGGTGCGGTCGATCGCCTCGACCTTGGCCAGGTGCTCGAGCGCCGTGAGCTTCGCGGGGGTCACGTCGACGGCGAGCTTGACGACCCGCTCGACCCGCCCGTCCTCGACGACCGGCTGGTACGTCGCCTGCAGCCACACCGGCCGGCGGCCCTTCGCGAGGCGCCGGACCTCCCCCGTCGACGGCTCGCCGGCGCCGAGGCGCCGCCAGAACTCGCCGTACGCCGGGTCGTCCACGACCTCCGGACCGCAGAACATCCGGTGGTGCTGGCCCACCACCTCGTCCAGCTCGTACCCCATGACCTCGAGGAAGTTCGCGTTCGCCGCCTGCACGATGCCGGCGACGTCGAACTCGACGACGGCGTGCGCCTGGTCGACGGCCGCGGCGAGGGCGCGCGCGTGCGCGTCGCCGGCGGGGCCGGTGCGGGGGCTCGGGACGGTCTGCGGCATGGCGGGCCTCTCACGGAGTCCGGGGGCGGGTCCCCCGACTGCTGGTCTCGGGCGTCCGGCCCCCCTGCTTGAGCGGCCGGACGGGTGCGCCGCGCGGGGCGGCGGCGCCGGTCAGGCGGCCGCGGCGGGCGCCGTGCGCTCCAGGTCGGCGGCGAGGGCGGCGGCCCGGGACTGCAGCTCGGCGACCTCCTGCGCGGACACGGCGCGGGCGGCGCCCCCCACCACGCAGAGCGCGCCCAGCACGTGCCCCGCCGCCGTGATGAGCGGGGCCCCCGCGTAGGACCGGAGGCCCTCCGGGCCGACGACGAGGGGGTGGGTGCGCTGCAGCACGTCCTCGGTCGCGTCCTCGACCACGTACGGCCGGCGGGTGCGCACCGTCGTCGCGCAGAAGGACCACTCGACGGGCAGGCCGCCGCTCTCGAGCACCCACCCGCCCACGCCGTGGCTGCCGGCGACCGCCTGGGCGCCGTCGAGGACGAACGTCACCGCGCCGGCGTCCTGCCCGAACTGGACCGCGGTGTCGCGGCAGACCCGGTCGAGCCGGTCCCTGACCTCCGCCCGGAACGGGTCGAGGCGCGCGACGGCGCGCAGCCGCTCGACGTCCTGCAGGCGGCTGCGCAGCAGCAGCTCCAGCGCCTCGCGGCCCCAGTCCACGCGGCGCCGCAGCGCGGAGTCCCCCCGCCCGGCCAGCGCGCGGTAGGTCCCCGCGCGCACGGCCAGGGCGCGGCCCGCGAGGCCGACCTCGCCCGGCTCCTGCAGCAGCGCCGCCGCGAGGCGGTCCAGCTCCTCGAGCTCGAGCAGGTACGCGCCCCGGGGGACCCGCGCCCGGTCGCAGACCCGGTCCCACACGGCCTCGGCGTCGCAGCCGGGCAGCCGCCGCAGGGCCTGCCGCACGTCGTCGCCGGTCGGGGCGCTGAGGCCGGTGGCGCCGTGCCGCGGCAGCGGGGTCCGTCCGGCCGCCCGCGGGGTGGGGGCGCTCTCGTCAACCGTCACCCCACCTGCATCGGCCCGCGGGGGCCCGCGGCGTTGCGCCGACCGGGTGACGCACGAGGGGCCCGGCCGCGTCGCGGCCGGGCCCCCTCGTCGCTGCGGCTACTGGCCGCCGACCTTCTGGTCGGCCGCCTGCTGGGCCTTGTCCACCTGGGACTCGCCCTTGCCTCCGGTCTTCTGGTCCACCGCGTCGCCGGCCTTCTCGATGCCCGCGTCGCTGGCCTTCTCCTGCATGCCCTCGATGCCCATGGGGGTCCTCCTCGCGTCGTGCCCGGTGGTCGTCGTGCAGGGCGGTCCCTGCGCGGGGGCCCTGTGCCCCGTCGCGGCGCGCCCACGCGCGCCGGCCGCGCTCACGCCGGGACGAGCGTGCCGTCGGCGACGAGCGTGCGCACCACCGGCAGCACCGAGGCGCGCAGCCCCTCGGCGTCCTCGTCGAGGACGGCGGCCACCGCCTCGACCAGCACCCCCAGCGGCACCGTGCCGTCGCACGCGCCGACCAGGCCGGCGGCGGCGGTGCCCACGCGCTCGGCCCGGCGCAGGCCGCCCTGCTGGCGCAGGACCAGGTGCTCCGGGTCCTCGGCCCCCGGCGGGCCGACCTGCTCCTGGACCACCCCGTCGGCGACGCGCAGCCGCTGCCCGAGCAGGTCCGCGGCGTGCCCTCGCAGCCACTCCCAGCGGCCGAAGGCGTCGAGCACGTGCGGGCCGAGCGGAGCCTCCACCGCGTGCGGCCAGTCCTCCACCCGGCGCTGCGGCGCGGCCGCGTCGACCCGCCGCAGCGACACCCAGCCGAACCCCACGCCCTCGACGCCGTCGCGCTCGAGGGCGCCGAGCCAGGCGTCGTAGAGGTCCCGGTAGCGCGGGCCCGCAGCGTCGCCCGCGTCGTGGAGCCACAGCGAGACGTACTCCGCGGGGTCGAGCACCTCGCGCTGCAGCGCCCACGCGTCGCACCCCTCGGGCAGCCACCCGCCGACCCGCTCGCGCCAGTCCTCGCCCCGGCGGTGCACCCAGTTGGCCAGCAGCTGGCACCAGCCGCCCTCGGTGAGGTGCGCGGGGGCCTCCCGCACCAGCCGGGCGCACAGGGCGTCGCCGGCCTCGCCCCCGTCGCGGTACGTCCGCTCCCCGCCCCCGGCCGTCCCGCCGACGACGAAGGGCGGGTTCGACACGACGAGGTCGAAGCGCTCGCCCCGCACCGGCGCGAACCACGAGCCCTCGCGCACGTCGAGCTCCACCCCGGACAGGGCGGCGGTCAGCCGGGCGAGCCGCACCGCCCGGGGCAGGACGTCCGTCGCGACGACCTCGCGGGCGTGCCCGGACAGGTGCAGCGCCTGCACCCCGCAGCCCGTCCCGAGGTCCAGCGCGCGGCCCACGGGCGGGCGGACCGTGAGCTCGGCCAGCGACGTCGAGGCGCCGCCGACGCCCAGCACGTGGTCGGCCGGCAGCGGCGACACCTCGCCGTCCAGCCCGGTGCCCAGGTCGGAGACGACGAGGAAGCCCTCGTCGTACGGGCGCACGTCGAGCCGGGCCCGCAGCGACGCGCCGTCGCGGGCCACCAGGCCGAGCCGCAGCGCGGCCTCGACCGGCAGCGCCTCCGCGACCGCCTCCTCGGGCACCGGGAGCTGCAGCAGCCACAGCCGGACGAGCTGCTCCAGCGCCGAGCCGCCGGCGGTCGCCCGGCGCGCGGGGACCGTCTCCGAGCGGGCCAGCGCCCGCTGGGCGACGGGACCGAGCAGCTCCGCGACGCCGTCGGCGTCGTACCCGACGGCCAGCAGCCCCTCGCGGACGCGCCGGGCGTCGTCGAGGGGCTGCCGGTCGGGGTGCTCGGCGCTCAGCGCGCGACCTCCGCCGGGGCCTCCTCGCCGATGACCGCGGAGGAGCGCTTGCTGTAGACGACCGCCGCGACGACGATCGCGGCGGCCACGAGCGCGATGCCGACGCGGAGCACGTCGTTGGCGTCGTCGCCGATGGACAGCTGCACGATCGCGGGGGCGATGAGCACCGAGACGAGGTTCATCACCTTGATGAGCGGGTTGATCGCCGGGCCCGCGGTGTCCTTGAACGGGTCGCCGACGGTGTCGCCGATGACCGTCGCGGCGTGCGCCTCGGAGCCCTTGCCGCCGTGGTAGCCGTCCTCGACGAGCTTCTTCGCGTTGTCCCACGCCCCACCGGAGTTGGCCAGGAACACCGCCATGAGGGTGCCCGTGGCGATGGCGCCACCCAGGAAGCCGGCGAGCGGGCCGACGCCGAGGCCGAAGCCCACGGCGATGGGCGCCAGGGCGGCGAGCAGGCCCGGCGTGGCCAGCTCGCGCAGCGAGTCGCGGGTGCAGATGTCGACCACGCGGCCGTACTCCGGCTTCGCGGTGCCGTCCATGATCCCCGGGTGCAGGCGGAACTGGCGGCGCACCTCGTACACGACCGCGCCGGCCGCCCGGCCGACCGCGCTGATCGCCAGGCCGGAGAACAGGAACACGACCGCGGCGCCGATGAGCACGCCCACGAGGGTGTTCGGGCTGACGATCTCCTGCGTGAACGCCGCGGTGAGGTCGGACGTGGTCGCGGCCGCGTCGCGCAGCGCGGTGTCGACCGCGTCGGTGTACGACCCGAAGAGCGCCGTGGCCGCCAGGACGGCGGTCGCGATGGCGATGCCCTTGGTGATCGCCTTCGTCGTGTTGCCGACGGCGTCGAGCTCGGTGAGGATCTGCGCCCCCTCGCCGTGGACCTCGCCGGACATCTCGGCGATGCCCTGCGCGTTGTCCGAGACCGGGCCGAAGGTGTCCATCGCGACGATGACGCCGACCGTCGTCAGCAGGCCGGTACCGGCGACCGCGATGAGGAACAGGGACAGCACGACCGAGCCGCCGCCCAGCAGGAACGCGCCGTACACCGCGGCGCCGATGACCAGCGCGGTGTAGACCGCCGACTCCAGGCCCAGCGAGATGCCCGACAGGATGACGGTGGCCGGGCCGGTGAGCGAGGTCTTGCCGACGTCCTGGACCGGGCGGTCCTCGGTGCCGGTGTAGTAGCCGGTGAGGGCGAGGATGACGCCGGCGAGGACCACGCCGACGACGACCGCGGCGGTCGCGAGCAGGCGCGGGTCGCCGTCGAGGGCCGCGACGCCCTCGTCGACGCCGGTGAGCTCGGCGAAGGAGCCGGGCAGGTAGGCGTACGCGACGATGCCGCAGAGCACGGCGCTCACGAGCGCGGACACGTAGAAGCTGCGGTTGATCGTCGTCAGCCCGCCCTCGCCGGGGCGCGGGCGGGTGAGGTAGACGCCCATGACCGCGGTGAGCGCGCCGATCGCCGGGACGAGCAGCGGGAACACGAGGCCCTCGGCGCCGAAGGCCGCCCGGCCGAGGATGAGCGCGGCGACGAGCATGACGGCGTACGACTCGAAGAGGTCGGCGGCCATGCCGGCGCAGTCGCCGACGTTGTCGCCGACGTTGTCGGCGATCGTGGCGGCGTTGCGCGGGTCGTCCTCGGGGATGCCCTGCTCGACCTTGCCGACGAGGTCCGCGCCGACGTCGGCCGCCTTGGTGAAGATGCCGCCGCCGACGCGCATGAACATCGCGAGCAGCGCCGCGCCGAAGCCGAAGCCCTCGAGCACGCTCGGCGCGTCGGTGCCGTAGAGGAGCACCACGACGCTCGCCCCGAGCAGGCCGAGGCCGACGGTCGCCATGCCGACCGTGCCGCCGGTGCGGAAGGCGATGCGCATGGCCGCGTCGCGGCCCTCGGTCTCGGCCGCCGCGGCGACGCGCAGGTTGGCGCGCGTCGCCAGCCACATGCCGAGGAAGCCGATGCTGGCGCTGAAGAGCGCGCCGACGACGAAGAAGAGCGAGCGCCCGACCTTGACGTCCATGTCACCGGGCAGCAGGAACAGCAGGGCGAAGACGAGGACGACGAAAGCGCCCAGGGTGCGGAACTGCCGGCTGAGGTACGCGGTCGCGCCCTCCTGGACGGCCCGGGCGATCTCCTGCATCGCCGGCGTGCCCTCGCCGGCGGCGAGGACCTGGCGGCGGAACACCATGGTCATCACGAGCGCGATGACCGCGATGAGCAGGACGACGAGGACCAGGGTGGTGTTGCCCCCCGAGAGTCCTGCGTCGATGCCGCTCTCAGCGGCGAGGGTCGACCCTGTCACGTGCGTCCTCCTCGACGACGGTGCAGGGCGCCGCCGGGCGGGACAGCTCCGGCCGGGGCGCCGTGCGCGGGATGCGCGACGAGCCGGGACCCGAGGGCCGCCCGGCTCGACGGGCGGAGTCTACGCACGCCGCCGCGGGCTGTCCCCGCACCCCGGTGACGGCGCGCGTGCCCTGAGTGGCGGTCAGCCGCCGGCGACGCGCTCCGCGGACCAGGTCATCTCCACGGACGTCCCGCCGCCGGGGGCGGGACGCACGACGACGTCGTCGACGAGCCCGGTGATGACCGCGATGCCCACGCCCTCGGGCACCGCCTCGTCGCCCGGGCCGCCGAGGTCGAGCGCGCCGCCCTCGCTGGCGGGGTCGGCGGAGTCGGCCAGCGCGCCGAGCGCGTCGGCGGGCGAGGCCGGGACCCCGGCCGGCGCGCTGGGCGCCTGGTCGTGCACGGCGACCCGGAACGCGCCCGGGTCGTCGGTGAGGCGGATCTCGACGGGCTGCTCGGGGCAGTGCCGCCGGTGCAGGTCGACCGCCCGGGAGCAGGCCTCCCCCACGGCGAGGCGCACCTCGTCGAGCACGGCCTCGTCGACACCGGACCGGCGGGCGACCGCGGCGGCGACGAGCCGGGCGGTGCGCACGTGGGCGGGGAGGGCGCTGAAGCGCACTTCCACGGTCGCCATCTGGGGGAGCCTCCGCGGGTCCGGGGTGGTCGGGCGGTCAGTCGGTGGCCGCGACCGCGTCCTCGACGGACTCGTGGATCGGGAAGACCTTGGTCAGCCCGGTGATGCGGAAGATCTTGAGGATGCGCTCCTGGGTGCAGACCAGGCGCAGCGAGCCGTCGTGCGCGCGGACGCGCTTGAGCCCGCCCACGAGGACGCCCAGGCCCGTCGAGTCGAGGAAGTCGACGCGCTCCATGTCGACGACCAGGTGGTACTTGCCGTCCGCCACGAGGTCCACCAGCTGCTCGCGCAGCTTCGGCGCCGTGTAGACGTCGATCTCGCCGCCCACCTCGACGACCGTGCGGTCGCCCTCGGCGCGGGTCGACAGGGACAGGTCCACGAGCCCTCCAGCAGATCAGGTGCAGGTGCCGCTGCGCGGTGGCTCCACGCACGGCTCGGCCCTCATACAACCACGGGGCCGCCCGCACGGCTAAACCGTCCCGCCCGGCGCCCCCCGCGCGGCGGCGCGGCACTGCCGGGCGCGCACCCCCGCCTGGCACACTCCTGTGGTGGCAGCCGACCCCCGTCCCGGCGCGGCGCTCGAGCAGGTGCTCGCGGCGCCCGGGCGCGCCGAGCGGCTCACCCACGTCGAGCACGTCCCGCCCCGGCCCGCCCGGCACGCGCCCTGGCCGGCGTGGGCGGAGCCCGCCCTGGTCGAGGGCCTGCGGTCCCGCGGCGTGGAGCGGCCGTGGTCGCACCAGGTGGCGGCCGCAGACCTGGCCCGCGCCGGCCGCCACGTCGTGCTCGCCACGGGCACGGCGTCGGGCAAGTCCCTCGGCTACCTCCTGCCGGCGGCCACCGCGGTGGCCGAGGGGGCGGGCGCGCCGAGCGGGCGCGGCGCCACGGTGCTCTACCTCAGCCCCACCAAGGCCCTCGCCCAGGACCAGCTGCGCGTGCTGCGCGGGCTCGACGTGCCCGGCCTGCGGCCGGCGGCGTACGACGGGGACACCCCGCCCGACGAGCGCGAGTGGGTGCGCGCGCACGCCACGTGGGTCCTCACCAACCCCGACATGCTGCACCGCTCGGTCCTGCCGGGGCACGCCCGCTGGTCGTCCTTCCTGCGGGCGCTGCGCTACGTCGTCGTCGACGAGGTGCACGGCTACCGCGGCGTCTTCGGCTCGCACGTCGCGCAGGTGCTGCGGCGCCTGCGCCGGGTGTGCGCGCGGTACGGCGCCGACCCCGTCGTCGTCCTCGCCTCGGCCACCGTCGCCGACCCCGCGGCGTCGGCGGGCCGGCTGACCGGGCTGCCCGTCGAGGCCGTGACCGACGACGGCTCCCCGCGCGGCGGCACGGCCTTCGCGCTCTGGGAGCCCCCGCTCGCCCCGCACGGCGGGGAGGGGGGCGCCCCGGTGCGGCGCACGACGACCGCGGAGGCGGCGGACCTGCTCGCCGACCTCGTCGTCGCCGGCACCCGCACGCTGGCCTTCGTCCGCTCCCGCCGCGGCGCGGAGGCGGTCGCGATGACGGCGCGCCGGCTGCTCGAGGACGTCGACCCCTCGCTGCCCGGGCGCGTCGCCGCGTACCGCGGGGGCTACCTGCCGGAGGAGCGCCGCGCCCTCGAGGCGGCGCTGCAGCGCGGCGACCTGCTCGGCGTCGCCACGACCAACGCGCTGGAGCTGGGCCTGGACGTCAGCGGGCTCGACGCGGTGCTGCTCGCCGGGTGGCCGGGCACGCGCGCCTCGCTGTGGCAGCAGGCGGGACGGGCCGGCCGCGCCGGGCAGCAGGCGCTCGCCGTGCTCATCGGGCGCGAGGACCCGCTCGACACCTACCTCGTGCACCACCCCGAGGCCGTCTTCGGCCGGCCGGTCGAGGCCACGGTGCTCGACCCCGACAACCCGTACGTCCTCGCCCCCCACCTGTGCGCCGCGGCCGCGGAGCTGCCGCTGCGCGAGGAGGACCTGCCCCTGTTCGGGCCCGCCGCGCCCGCCGTGCTCGACGCGCTCGTGGCGGGCGGGCGGCTGCGCCGCCGGCCCGGCGGGTGGTACTGGACCCGCCGCGAGCGCGCCTGCGACCTCGCCGACCTGCGCGGGACGGGCGGGCCGCCGGTGCGCCTGTGCGAACCCGGCACCGGGCGGATGCTCGGCACCGTCGACGCCGGGGCCTCGCACTCGACGGTCCACGAGGGCGCGGTCTACGTCCACCAGGGCGAGACCTGGCTCGTGCGCTCGCTGGACCTGGAGGACCACGTCGCGCTGCTCGAGCGGGCCGAGCCCGACCACACGACCACCGCGCGGGAGGTCACCGACATCCGGGTGCTCGGCACCAGCGCGACCGTGCCGTGGGGCCGCGCCCGGCTCAGCTTCGGCAGCGTCGAGGTGACGCACCAGGTCGTGGCGTACCTGCGGCGGCGGGTGCTCACCGGCGAGGTGCTCGGCGAGGTGCCGCTCGACCTGCCGCCGCGCCACCTGCGCACCCGCGCGGTGTGGTGGACCGTCGACGAGGACCAGCTCGCGGAGGCGGGGCTGGCCCCGGGCGACGTCGCCGGCGCGGCGCACGCGGCCGAGCACGCCTCGATCGGCCTGCTGCCGCTCGTCGCCACGTGCGACCGCTGGGACGTGGGCGGCGTCTCCACCCCGCTGCACGAGGACACGGGGCGGGCGACGGTCTTCGTCTACGACGGGCACCCCGGCGGTGCCGGCTTCGCCGAGCGCGGCTTCGCGGCGGCGCAGGAGTGGCTGCGGGCCACCCGCGACGTGATCCGCTCCTGCGGCTGCGAGGCGGGCTGCCCGTCCTGCGTGCAGTCGCCCAAGTGCGGCAACGGCAACGAGCCGCTGGACAAGGCCGGCGCCGTACGGCTCCTCGACGTGCTCCTCGCCGGTGCTGCGCACGGCGCGGGCGACCAGGGTGCGGACGAGCCCGGGCGGGCCGCCCAGGAGCGGGTCGCCCAGGAGCGGGTCGCCGCCGGACGGGCCGCCGCCGAGCGGGCCGCCGCCGAGCGGCCCGCCGCCGAGCGGGCCGCCGCCGAGCAGGAGGCGGTGGCGGCGCAGCACCGGGCCGAGCGGGACGCCGGTCACCGGCCCGCCCGCGCGCGGGCGACGACGGAGCCGGGGAGCCGGCCCGCCGGGGCGACCGAGGCGGACACCTCCACCGAGCCGTCGGGGCGCACGGAGCAGCGGGCGAGCTGAGCGCCCTGGGCGCGGGCGACCCGCCCGGCCGCCGCGCAGCCCGCGACGGGCGCGCCCGGCCACGGGCGCGCGGCGCCCGCCAGCGCGGCGAGGTCCGCGGCCGTCGCGGCCCGGTGGCGGGCGACCGCGACCGCCGCGAGCGCCAGGCCGAGGGCGAGCACGAGCAGCAGGAGCGCGCCCGCGCCGAGCACCAGGACCGACGCGGAGCCGTCGTCGTGGTGGCCCCCGCGGTGGCGCGCTGCCGCGCACGTGGTCGGCGCGCTCACGGCGCCGTCCGCGGTGCGGCGGCGTCCGGCGCGGTGGGCGGGCCCGTCGCGGGCGCGGGCTCCGGTCGGGCGACGGCCTCGCCGCGCAGGTCGACGGTGACGCCGAGCGGCCCGGCACCGATCCGCACCCGGTCCGTCACGACCACGCGCACGAGGCCGCCCTCGGCGCGCGTGCCCACCCGCGCCCCGGGCGCGACCTGCGCGGCCACGGACGTGGCGCGCGCCGGCGCCTCGCCGCGCGCCAGCTCGCGGGCCACGTCGCGGGCGGCGTCGACGCAGCGCAGCTGCGCCGCGGCCGCACCGAGCGCGCTGACGGCGACGACGAGCACGAGCACCAGGCCCGGCAGGGCCAGGGCCAGCTCGGCCGTGACCGAGCCGGCGTCGGGCGCCCCCGCCGTCCGGGCGCGGCGGGGCACGGCCGCCGGCGGCGGGGGCGGGGGCGCCGTGCTCACAGGACGATCGACAGGGCGCGCTCGACGATGTCGCCGAGCATCGTCGAGGTGCGGCCGCTGGTGAGGACCTTGTAGAGCAGGCCGGCGAAGCCGCACGCGGCGACCGTGCCGACCGCGTACTCGGCGGTCGTCATGCCGTCGTCGCCCGCGAGGCGGGCCGGCAGGTGCAGCGCCGGGCGGACCGGGGACCGCGGCCGGCGGGCGGGGCGGGTCGTGGCCGCGGGCCGGCCGGCGGGCCGGCCGGCGGGCGGGGCCGCGCGGACGGCCGCCTCGCGGGCGGCGGCGGGGGCGGGACGGGTCACGGGTTCCTCCAGGGTCCGGGCCGGGCGGGTGCCCGGCGCTGCGGCGAGCCTCGCGGCGGTACGGGCGGGGGACGCGGGCTCGCGGGGAGCGCTGTGGACAGGTGCTCCGCCCGGCGCCTGTGGACGGACGGGAGGGGGCTGACGGGCGCGTCCTGCCGGGGGCGTCCTGCCGGGGGCGTGCTGCCGGGGGCGTGCTGCCGGGGGCGTGCTGCCGGGGGCGTGCTGCCGGGGGCGTGCTGCGCGGTCGGGCCCGGCGCCGGCGTCAGGCGGTGGCCCCCAGCACCTCGCCGAGGACCCCGACGACGACCGGGACCACGCCGACGAGCACGAACGCCGGCAGGAAGCACAGCGTCAGCGGTCCCACGGCGAGGACGCCGACCCGCCGGGCGGCCTCCTCGGCGCGCGCCCGGGCGCGGGCCCGCTGCTCGCGCGCCACCCGCTCGAGGGCCGGCGCGAGCGGCGCGCCGCTGCCCAGCGCCCGCGCCACGGCCCGGGCGAAGGCCACGGCCGCCTCGTCGCGAGGGGAGCCCGACCCGCGACCGGTCGAGGTCATGGCCGCGGTGACGCCGGCGGCGGCAGGGGCGGGGGCGGCGGCGAAGGACGCCCAGGCGTGCGCCGGGTCCGCCCCGAGCCGGACCAGGCCGACGACCCGCCGCAGCTCCTCGCCCAGCGGCCCGCCCAGCCCGTCCGCGACCGCGACGGCCGCGGCCTCGACCGTCGAGCCGGACCGGACCGCCGCGGCGAGGAGCTCCGCGGCCACCGGGAGGTCCGCCACGACCCGCTCGCGCCGGCGGGCCTCGCGCGGGTCCTCCAGGCCGCGCAGGGCCTGCAGCGCCCCCACGCCGACGAGGGCACCCAGCGCGACCCCCGCCGGCCCCGGCACCAGCGCGACCGTGCCCGCGGCCGCGAGGAGCGCGGCGCCGGGCCGCAGCGGGCCGGCGCGGTCCCGCGCCTCCCCCTCGGCAGGGGCTGCACCGCCCGGGCCGACGGCCTCCCCCGCGGTGCGATGACCGCGTCCCCCGGGCCTCCCTGCGGGGGGACGGCCGAGGCCCGCGTGCCCCGCGCCGTGCCGGGGCGCCCCCGTCCCCCGCTGGCGGAGCCGAGACCGCGTGAGGGCCGCGGGGGCCCCGGGCAGCAGCACCGCCGTCGCGGCGAGCAGCGCGGCCAGGACGGTCAGCCCCGCCGGACCGGCGCTCACGCCGCCACCTGCCGCTCCACGCCGCGGGCGAGCCGGGCGGTCCACCACCGGCCCAGGACCACGAGGAGGACGCCCCCGGCGAGGCAGGCACGCCCCCAGCCGGTGCCCAGCAGCGCCCCGACGGGGTCGCCGCCCAGGCCGGCGCCCAGGGCGAGCCCGACCGCGGGCAGCACCGTGAGGAGGCCGGCCGTCGCGCGCGGCCCGGCCAGCTGGGCCTGCACCTCGCGCCGCACCGCGTCGTCGGCGGCCAGCCCCTCGGCCGTGCGGTCCAGCGCCGCGGCGAGGCCGGCGCCCGTGGCGGCGGTGGCGTCCCAGCAGACCGCGAGGCGACGCAGCGGGGCGCCGCCCGCGGCCGCACCCGCCGCGCGCAGGGCAGCGCCCGCGTCACCGCCGAGGCGCCCCACCGCCTCCAGGCGCCGCAGCAGGGGGTCGAGACCCAGCCCGCGCCCCGCCGGGGAGCTCCCGGCCGCACCGTCGGCGGGGTCGGCCCCACGACCCTGCGCGGCGCCCGTCACGGCGCCGGGCGCCGGAGGGGGCAGCAGCGAGGCCGCCGCTGCCGCGAGCGCCTCGTGCCGGTCGCGGCCGGCCCGCAGCTCGTCGGCGAGGGCCGCGACGAGGGCGGTGCCCGCCGCGCGCAGCGCCCGCTCGCGCCCCCGTGCGGCGCGCGCGGGCAGGAGCACCCGAGGCAGGGCCCGCAGCAGCGGCAGCACCCGGCGCGGGCTCCCCGACGGCGCCTGCCGGGCCGGGGTCCCGCTGCCGGGCGCGGGACGCGCGGGGGCACCGGCGCGCGCCGCGGCACGCGCCCGCACCAGCGCGCGCGGCGCACCGAGCACGAGCACCGCCAGGCCCGCGAGGGCGGCGGCGAGGGGGCCGTACCCGCTCACCCGTGCACCGGGCGGTCGAGGAGCGCGGCGAGGCGGGCCGCTCCGGGCCCGGGCCGGCCGGCGGCGTCGTGCGCCGCCGCGACCTCCACGAGCCCGCCCGGGCCCCGCTCGACGACGCAGACCGCGTCCACCCGGCGGGCGCCGCCGCGCGGGCGCACGAGGTGGACGACGACGTCGACCGCGGCGGCGACCTGGCTGTGCACCGCCTCCCGCGAGAGGCCCGCCGCCACGCCGAGGGCCTCGAGCCGCGCGGGCACGTCGTGCGCGGAGTTGGCGTGCAGCGTCCCGCAGCCGCCCTCGTGCCCGGTGTTGAGCGCCGCGAGCAGGTCCACCACCTCGGCGCCGCGCACCTCGCCGACGACGAGCCGGTCGGGCCGCATCCGCAGCGCCTGGCGCACGAGGTCGCCCAGCCCCACCTCCCCCGCGCCCTCGACGTTGCCGCGGCGCGCCTGCAGCCGGACCACGTGCGGGTGCTCCGGGGCGAGCTCGCCGCTGTCCTCGACGAGCAGCACCCGCTCGTCGGGCGGCACCAGCCCCAGCAGGCAGGAGAGCAGGGTGGTCTTGCCGGTGCCCGTGCCGCCCGACACCAGGAACGAGCGGCGCGCCTCGACGAGCCGGCGCAGCACCTGGGCGAGCACCGGCGGCACCGTCCCGGCGGCGACGAGGTCCGGCAGGGCGAAGGGGCGGCGCGCCGGGACCCGCAGCGAGAGCAGCGTGCCCGGCACGGCGACCGGCGGCAGCACCGCGTGCAGGCGCAGGCCGCCGGGCAGCGGCGCGTCCACGCTCGGCGAGGCGTCGTCCAGGCGCCGCCCGGCCGCCACCGCGAGGCGGCAGGCCAGCCGCCGCACGGCGGCCTCGTCCGGGAGGCGCACGGCGGTCCGCTCGAGGCCCTCGCCGCGGTCGACCCACACCGCGTCGGGCCCGTTGACGAGCACGTCGGTCACGGCGGGGTCGGCGAGGAGCGGCTCGAGGGGGCCGAGGCCCGCCAGCTCCGCGCGCAGGACGGCGGCGGCGCGCAGGACCTCGGCGTCGCCGATGACGCCCGCCTCGGCCCGCAGGGCCGCCGCGACCCGCGCCGGGGTCGGGTCCTCGCCGCGGGCCGCCAGGCGGTCGCGGACCCGGCGCAGCAGCCCCTCCGGCAGGCCCGGCACCACCGGCGCGCCCGGGGCGGGCGGCGCGGGGAGGGCCGGTCGTGGGCACGCGGCGGGCACGTCAGCCCGCCGCCCGCCGGGCCCAGTCACCGAGGAAGCCGCGGCAGAAGGCCGGGAGGGGACCGCGGTCCCACGACCCCGGGGCCCGACCGGTGCGCAGGGCGGGCGCCAGCTCGGCGTCCTCGTCCATCGCGCCGGCGAGCGGCAGGCCGAGCCAGGTGGCCACCTCCTCCGCCCGCAGGTCCGACTGCGCGGTCCGGCGCACGACGGCGCCGGTCCAGGGCGGCAGGGCGCCGACGGCCCCGAGGACCCGCTCCGCGGCGCCCACCCGGCGCAGGTCGGACGGCACGACGAGCAGCGCGGCGTCGCAGCGCGGCAGCAGGACCTCGGCGAGGGCGCCGGGGCGCCGCGCCACGTCGACCACCACGAGGTCCGAGGACAGGCGCGCGGCGTCGACGACCGAGGCCAGCGCCTCCGGCGGGACGTCGCCGGCGTCGCGGCAGGCCAGCACGCTGACACCGCCCGCCCCCGGCAGCGCGCCCTGCAGCGCGGCCGGGTCGAGCCGGCCGCGCGCGTGCGCGAGGTCGGGCCACCGCGGGCCCGGGCACAGGTCGGCCCCGACGAGCAGGTCGAGGCCGCAGCCCCAGGGGTCGGCGTCGAGGAGGAACGGCGCACCGCCCTGGCGGGCGGCGGTCACCGCGAGCGCGACGGCCAGCGTGCTGGCCCCGGCACCGCCGCAGCCGGCGACGACGCCCACGACCGGCGCCGGCGGGCGGGACCCGAGGGCGGCGTCCGCGAGGCCGCGGGACAGGTGCTCGACGAGCCACGCCTCGGCGTCGGCGTCGCCGGGCAGCACGACCCGCTCGGCGCCGAGCGCGACCCCGAGCGCCCACACCCGCGCGTCGTCGAGGTCCGTGGCGACGAGCGCCACGTCGGGGCGGCGCCGGGGCGGCGGGTCCACGAGGGCGGGCGCGAGGTCGGCCCCCACGAGGACGAGCAGGGCTCCCGACCACGCGCGGCGCGCGGCGGCCGGGTCGTGCGCCACGAGCGGCTCGACCCCCACCGCGGCGCACACCCGCAGCGCGGCGTCCAGCACGTCGGGGTCGGCGGTGGCGAGGAGCGGGCGCGGGACGGGCGGGCTGGGCACGGGCACCTCCGGGTCGGGACGGAGGTGCGAGGGTGCTGCGGTGCCGGCCGCGGCCGCTCCGCCGGGGGCGGACGGCTGTGGACGGGCGGGCGCGTCGGCCCCTGTGGACGACGGGCGGGCGGGTCGCGGACGTGCGACGGCCCCCGCCAGGGGGGAGGGCGGGGGCCGTCTGCGGTCCGACCCGGGGGGGAGGGATCGGGCCGGGTCCAGCGCGCCTCGGCGGGAGCGACCGGCGCTCCCTCGGCGTCATGACCATGCTCCACCCGGGTGACCCCGAGCGCAAACCCGTCGGGCCGCGCCACGCCGCGCGACCTGCGCCTATGCTCGCGACGTGGGTGAGCGCGGGTGAGCGCGGGTGAGCGCGGGTGAGCCGGCGGCGCCCCGCGCCGCCGCGTTCTTCGACCTCGACCGGACGGTCATCGCCCGGTCGAGCACCGTCGCGTTCAGCCGCCCCCTCTACTCCGGCGGCCTCCTGACCCGGGCCGGGCTGCTGCGCAGCGCGTACGCCCACGCCGCCCACCGCGCGCTCGGCGCCGACGACGAGCAGGTGCGCCGCGTCCAGGCCGCCCTGGTCCCCCTCGTCGCGGGCTGGGAGGTCGAGCGGGTCCGCGAGGTCGTCGCCGACGCCCTGCGCACGGCCGTCGAGCCGTTCGTGCACGAGGAGGCGGTCCAGCTCGTCGCCGAGCACCGGGCGGCCGGGCGCGACGTCATCGTCGTCAGCGCGTCGAGCGAGGACCTCGTCGGGCCGGTGGCGGCCCTGCTCGGCGCCGACCGGAGCGTCGCGACGTCGCTCGAGGTGGTCGACGGCCGCTACACCGGGCGGGTGGGCACGTGGGTGCAGGGCCCGGAGAAGGCCCGGGCGGTGCGGCGCCTCGCCGCGCAGGAGGGCTACGACCTGGCGGCCAGCTACGCGTACAGCGACTCCGCCACGGACCTGCCGATGCTGGAGGCCGTCGGCCACCCGCACGCGGTGAACCCGGACCGCGCGCTGCGCCGCACCGCCCGCGAGCGGGGCTGGCCGGTGCTCGCGTTCGAGCGCCCGGTACCGCTGCTGCCCCGGCCCGCCCCGCTGGCCGTCGGCGCGGTCGGGGCGGTCGGGGTCGGGGCGGCGACGGCCGGTGCGGTCTGGGCCGCGCGCCGGCGCGGGAGGAGGGGCTGATGTCGGTCGAGGAGCTGGACACCCGGCCCGACGGCGAGGGCCGCCTCCTGCGCACCGCCCGCGGGCCGGGCGCCGGGCCCGCGCGGGCGGTCGACCTCGACGCGCTGCCCGAGGAGCGCGCGGGCGACCCGCCGCCCCCGCCGCTGCGCGACCGGCTGCGCGCGGGCGCCGCCTGGGCCCGGCAGCACCGCACGGGGCTCCTGCGCGGCACCGCCCTGGTCGCGGCGGGCGCCGTGCTGGGTGCCGGCGTGGCCGGGGAGCGGGCGCAGGGCCGCGAGCAGGCGGCCCGCGAGGCCGTCGCCGACGTCGAGCTGGCCGGCTGGGGCGACGCCCTGGTGCCCGGCAGCAGCCGGGACGAGGGGGTCGTCGCGGTGCTGCGGCTGCGCAACGAGGGGCCCCTGCCGGTGGACGTCGTCGGCGCCCGTGCCACCGGCGCCCCCGGGCTGCGGGTCACGGGGGTGCAGGACGGCCCGACCGAGCTCGCCCCGGGCGACGACCGCCCCCTGCGCCTCGTGGGCGAGGTGGACTGCACCGAGGTGCTCGGCGACGCCGAGCTGCGGGTGGCCCTCGACGTGCGCACCCGTGACGGCGAGGTGCGCGACGTCCCCCTCGACGCCGGGCCGGCCGGTCTGGTGAACGCGTGGAGCCTGGGGCTCTGCCAGGGCGGGCTCAGCGCGGAGGCGCCCGTGCAGGCCGTCTACCAGGGGCCGCGCGAGGCCCCCGGGCGCGGCCGCTTCGCCTTCGAGCTCGCCGTGACCAACGGGGGCGACCGGGAGCTCGTGCTGCGCGGCGTCGAGCCGCCCTGGTCGACCGTGGTGCCGCTCCCCGACACCGGCGTGCAGGAGGTCCCGGTGCTGCCCGCCGGGCGCACGGCGGACGTCCCGGTCGTCCTGACCCTGCCCAGCTGCGACCAGCTCGACTTCTCCCCGCTGTCCGACGGGCTGGGCCTCTACGTCGTCCCGCGGGGCGAGGAGCTGGACCTCGCGGCGACGCCGAACACCTGGACCTCCCTCGGCTTCCGCTTCCAGCGCGACGTGCTGCACGCCATCGAGGGGGCCTGCCCCGAGCTGCGCTGACGCCGCGCACCCCGCACCCGCGGGCCTCACCCGGCGCGCGCCACGCCCTCGCAGACCGCGAGCCCCTCGCGCGCGCCCACCTCCACGGCGCGCCCGCAGTGGCGCACCCAGCCGGCGACGTCCCCGTCGGCGTAGGCGCGGGCCGCGGCGGCGTACCCCCGCCCCGCCTCGAGGTGGCCGGCCTCGACGACGCAGGCCCCGCGCGGGTCCAGGCCCCGGTCGGCGAGGACCAGGCGCTCGGCGGCGAGGGCGACGAGCGCGCCGCCCCAGGCGAACGGGCGGACCGCCAGGAGCTCGCCGTGCACGACCGCCGCGACGACGAGGGCCGGCGCGCCCGTCGGCGCGGCGACGAGCGCCGCCAGGGCCTGCAGCCGCTCGGCGGCCTCGGCGGGCGGCGGGGCGCCGTCGAGCGCCGAGGTCCGCGGCCGGCCGAGCGCCGCGGCGGGCAGCGCGTCGGCGGCGGCGAGCCCGTGCAGGCGCGCGAGGGCCTGCAGCGGGGCCCGCCGCCAGACCGGCACCAGGGCTCCCAGCCCGGCGGCGACCCGTACGGCCCCCCGCAGCGCCGCGCCCTCGGGCTCGGCGCCCTCGCGGAGCCGGGCGCGCAGCGCGTCGAGCGCCGCGTCGTCGTGGGGCACCGCGGGGTCCTGCAGGGCGGCGGCGGCGAGCGCGCCGCGCAGGGAGGCCTCGACGGCGACGACGCCCCCCGAGCGGCGCAGGGCCCGGTGGCGCAGGAGCGGGTCGAGGGCGGCGCGGCTGCGCTCCACGGCGGCGTCCACCCCGTCGAGCGCGGCGACCGCGGCGAGCGGGTCGGGCACGCTCCCGAGCCTAGGCGCGCGGGCACCGCGCGCCCTCTGCCGCGCACGGGCCCGGTGCGTGCATTGTGGTCCGCGACACACGGGTCCGCCCCGCCCGGACCGCGCCCCCCGACGCCGAGGAGCTGCCCCATGAGCACGTCGTACGAGCCGGACGGCCCGCCGCCGACGGCCCGCGCCTCCTTCCGGGAGGTGCAGGACTCCCCCGAGTTCGCCGAGCTGCGCAGGACCCACCGCAGCTTCGTCTTCCCCCTGGCCCTGCTGTTCCTGGCCTGGTACTTCCTCTACGTCCTCCTGGCCGACTACGCCCACGGCTTCATGGGCCGCGAGGTCGTCGGCAACATCAACGTGGGCCTGGTCTTCGGCCTGCTCCAGTTCGTGTCGACCTTCGCGATCACGATGCTCTACGTCCGGTTCGCGAACCGCCGGCTCGACCCGCAGGCCGAGCGCCTGCGCCGCCGCATCGAGGGGGACGCGTGAGCGCGCAGGTCCTGGCCGCCGAGTCCGTCGGCGAGCCCGCGGTCAACATCAGCATCTTCCTGCTCTTCGTCGTCGTGACGCTGGCGATCGTCATCCGCGCGAGCCGCAACAACGCGACGGCGGCGGACTACTTCGCCGGCGGGCGGTCCTTCACCGGCCCGCAGAACGGCGTGGCGATCGCCGGGGACTACCTCTCCGCGGCCTCGTTCCTCGGCATCGCCGGCGCCATCGCCCTCAACGGGTACGACGGCTTCCTCTACTCGATCGGCTTCCTCGTCGCCTGGCTCGTGGCCCTGCTCCTCGTGGCCGAGCTGCTGCGCAACACCGGCCGCTTCACCATGGCCGACGTCCTGTCGTTCCGGCTGCGCCAGCGGCCGGTCCGCATGGCCGCCGCGAGCTCGACGATGGTCGTCTCGTTCTTCTACCTGCTGGCGCAGATGGCGGGCGCCGGCGGCCTCGTCGCGCTGCTGCTGGGGATCGACGACCGGGGCGGGCAGAGCCTCGTCATCGCCGTCGTCGGCGTGCTCATGATCGTGTACGTCCTCGTCGGCGGCATGAAGGGCACGACCTGGGTGCAGATCGTCAAGGCGGCGCTGCTCATCGCCGGCGCCGGGCTCATGACGGTGTGGGTGCTCGCCAAGTCCTCGTTCAACCTGTCCACGCTGCTCGGCGACGCGGTGGAGCGCTCGGGCAACCCGGGCCTGCTCGACCCGGGCAACCAGTACGGCCTCACGGGCACGACCAAGCTCGACTTCATCTCGCTGGCGCTCGCGCTGGTCCTGGGGACCGCCGGCCTGCCGCACATCCTCATGCGCTTCTACACGGTGCCGACCGCCAAGGAGGCCCGCCGCAGCGTCGTGTGGGCCATCTGGCTCATCGGCCTCTTCTACCTGTTCACCCTCGTCCTCGGGTACGGCGCGGCGGCGCTGGTCGGGCCGGAGGCGATCCGGGCGGCGCCGGGCCGCGCCAACTCGGCAGCCCCCCTGCTGGCGTTCGAGCTCGGCGGGACGATCCTGCTCGGCGTCATCGCCGCCGTCGCCTTCGCGACGATCCTGGCCGTCGTCGCCGGCCTGACGATCACCGCGAGCGCGTCCTTCGCGCACGACATCTACGCGAACGTCATGAAGCGCGGCGAGCCGGAGCCCGGGTCCGAGGTGCGGGTCGCCCGCATCACCGCGGTGGTCATCGGCCTGGTCTCCATCGTCGGCGGCATCCTGGCCAACGGGCAGAACATCGCCTTCCTCGTCGCCCTGGCGTTCGCGGTGGCGGCGTCGGCGAACCTGCCGACGATCCTCTACTCGCTGTTCTGGAAGCGGTTCAACACCCGCGGCGCGCTGTGGAGCATCTACGGCGGCCTGGGGTCCTGCCTGCTGCTCATCGCGTTCTCGCCGGTGGTCTCGGGCAAGCCCGCGGACCCGGTGACCGGCAAGAGCCTGTCGATGATCACGGACCCGTCGATCGACTTCTCGTGGTTCCCGCTGGACAACCCGGGCCTGGTGTCGATCCCGCTCGGCTTCTTCCTCGGCTGGCTCGGCAGCGTCACGAGCAAGGAGCGGCCCGACCTGGAGAAGGCCGCCGAGATGGAGGTCCGCGCGCTGACCGGCGCCGGCGCCGAGAAGGCGGTCGTGCACTGACCCGCCCCCGCTGAGCACCGCCACCCCGCCCCGTCGTCCGCCCGTCCCCGGGCCGGGCGGCGGGGCGGGTGTCGCCCGGGGCCCGGCTCGCTAGGGTGCGGCAGGCAGGCAGTCGGCAGAGCAGCCCACCCTCGTCGCGGAGGCAGGATGACCACCGGAGCAAGCAGCGCAGGCGCGGACGCTGGGACCAGCGCGGGCCTGTCCAACCTCCTGCACGAGGAGCGGCGCTTCCCGCCCTCGCCGGAGTTCGCGGCGCGGGCCGTGGCCGGGCCGGACCTCTACGAGCGCGCCGCCGCGGACCGGCTCGGCTTCTGGGAGGAGCAGGCGCGCGCGCTGCGGTGGGAGCGCCCGTGGGAGCGGGTGCTCGACTGGCAGCCGCCGTTCGCGCAGTGGTTCGTCGGCGGGCAGCTCAACGTCGCGGTGAACTGCGTCGACCGGCACGTCGAGGCCGGCCTCGGCGACCGGGTGGCCGTCCACTGGGAGGGCGAGCCCGGCGACACCCGCACCATCACCTACGCGCAGCTCAAGGACGACGTGTGCCGGGCGACCAACGCCCTGCTCGAGCTGGGCGTGCGCAAGGGCGACCGGGTCGCGATCTACCTGCCGATGGTGCCCGAGGCGATCGTGACGATGCTCGCCTGCGCCCGGCTGGGGGCCCCGCACTCGGTGGTCTTCGGCGGCTTCTCCGCCGAGGCGCTGCGCTCGCGGATCGACGACGCGCAGGCCAAGCTCGTGGTCACCTCCGACGGCGGCTACCGCCGCGGCAAGGCCTCGGCGCTCAAGCCGGCCGTCGACGAGGCCGTGGCGCAGACGCCGAGCGTCGAGCACGTCCTCGTCGTGCGCCGCACCGGCGGCGAGGTCGCGTGGACCGAGGGCCGCGACGTCTGGTGGGACGACGTGGTGCCGCGCCAGTCGGCGGAGCACGCCGCCGAGGCGCACGACAGCGAGCACCCGCTCTACATCCTCTACACGTCCGGGACGACCGGGAAGCCCAAGGGCATCCTGCACACCTCCGGCGGCTACCTCACCCAGTGCGCGTACACGCACCGCAACGTCTTCGACCTGCAGCCGGAGACCGACGTGTACTGGTGCACCGCCGACATCGGCTGGGTCACCGGGCACAGCTACATCGTCTACGGCCCGCTGGCCAACGGCGCCACGCAGGTCGTGTACGAGGGCACGCCGGACACCCCGCACAAGGGCCGGTGGTGGGAGATCGTGCAGAAGTACGGCGTGACGATCCTCTACACCGCCCCCACGGCGATCCGCACCTGCATGAAGTGGGGCGACGACGTCCCGGCGCAGTTCGACCTGTCCTCGCTGCGCGTGCTGGGGTCGGTGGGCGAGCCGATCAACCCCGAGGCGTGGGTCTGGTACCGGCGCACCATCGGCGGCGACCGCACGCCCGTCGTCGACACCTGGTGGCAGACCGAGACCGGCGCGATCATGATCAGCCCGCTGCCGGGCGTCACCGCCACCAAGCCCGGCTCGGCGCAGGTGGCGCTGCCCGGCGTCGTGGCCGACGTGGTCGACGACACCGGCGCGTCGGTGCCCGACGGCGGCGGCGGCTACCTCGTGCTCCGCGAGCCGTGGCCGTCGATGCTGCGGACCATCTGGGGCGACGACCAGCGGTACGTCGACACGTACTGGTCGCGCTTCGAGGCGATGTACTTCGCCGGCGACGGGGCCAAGAAGGACGAGGACGGCGACCTCTGGCTGCTGGGGCGGGTCGACGACGTCATGAACGTCTCGGGCCACCGCATCTCGACGACCGAGGTGGAGTCCGCCCTGGTGTCGCACCCCAAGGTCGCCGAGGCGGCCGTGGTCGGCGCGACCGACCCGACGACGGGCCAGGGCATCGTCGCCTTCGTCATCCTGCGCGGCGCCGCCGCCGAGGCGGCGGCCGAGGACGCGGAGGCGGGCGAGGCGGTCGTGCAGGAGCTGCGCCGGCACGTGGCCAAGGAGATCGGCCCGATCGCCAAGCCGCGCCAGGTCATGGTCGTCGCCGAGCTGCCCAAGACCCGCTCCGGCAAGATCATGCGCCGGCTGCTGCGCGACGTCGCGGAGAACCGCTCCCTGGGCGACGTGACGACCCTCGCCGACCCGACGGTGATGAACCTCATCGGGCAGGGGCTCGGCTCGGGCTCCTCGGCGGAGGACTAGCCGGCACCAGCAGGGAGCAGGAGCAGGACTGGGCGCGGCCCGGCCGGGGCATGGGAGCCCGGCCGGGCCGGACCCCCGTACGCTCCGGCCCGACGCACCGCGACCGAACCAGCCCGTCCGCACGAGAGGACCACGATGGCCACCACCTACGGCTCGTCGACCCCCGCCCGCAGCAGCGCCCGGCCGGGCCCGGACGACCCGACCCTCGGTGCCCTCGTCGCCTCGGCCAGCCGCGACCTCTCGGCCCTGGTGCGCGACGAGATCGAGCTGGCCAAGACCGAGCTCAAGGACGACGTCAAGCACGCCGGCGTCGGCGCGGGCATGTTCGCCGTCGCCGGGGTCGTCGCGCTGCTCGCGTCGGTCCTGCTCTCGTTCTGCCTGGTGTACGTCCTCGTCGAGCTCGGCCTGCCGACGTGGGCCTCGTTCCTCGTCGTGGGCGGGGTGTACCTCCTCGTGGCCGGTGCGGTGGCCTTCGTGGGGCTGCGCCAGGTCAAGCAGGTGAAGGCGCCCGAGCGCACGCTGCGCTCGTCGAAGGAGACGGTCGCCGTGCTCAAGGGCGCGGGCAGGGGCGGCGCGCGGCGCTGAGCGTGCCCGCCCGCCCCACCCCCGTGGACGCGTCCTGCGTCCTGACGCCGGGCCCCTGGAGCCACCGCATGGTGAGCGCCAACGGGGCCCGGTTCCACGTCGCCGAGGTGGGCGAGGGCCCGCTCGTGCTGCTCCTGCACGGCTTCCCCGAGTGCTGGTGGGCCTGGCGGCACCTGCTCGAGCCGCTCGCCGCGGCCGGCTGGCGGGCCGCGGCCGTGGACCTGCGCGGCTACGGCGCGAGCGACAAGCCCCCGCGCGGGTACGACCCCCCGACCCTCGTCGGCGACGTCGCCGGCGTGGTGCGCGCGCTGGGGGTGGAGCGGGCCGTGGTCGTGGGCCACGGGTGGGGCGGGCTGCTCGCCTGGACGGCCGCCGTCGCGCACCCGCAGGTCGTGTCGCGGGTGTGCGTGGTCTCCGCGGCGCACCCCCGGCGGCTGCGCACCGCCCTGCTCACCGACCCGGCGCAGATGGCGGCGAGCCGCGGGGCCCTGCGCTTCCAGCTGCCCGTGCTGCCCGAGCGGCACCTCGCCGCCGAGGGGACGGTCGCCGGGCTGCTGCGCGCCTGGTCCGGGCCGGGCGCGTTCCCCGACCGCGAGGCCGAGGACTACTACGCCGCGGCGCTGCGGATCCCGGGGGCCGCGCACTGCGCGCTGGAGACCTTCCGCTGGGCCGTGCGCTCCGTGGCGCGCAGCGACGGCCTGCGCTACGCCCACGCGATGCGCCGCCCCGTCGAGCTGCCGGTGCTGCAGGTGCACGGCAGCCTCGACCCGTCGGTCCTGCCCACCACCGCCGCCGGCAGCGGCGCGCACGTGCGGGGGCCGTACCGCTGGGCGCAGCTGCCCGGCACCGGGCACTTCCCCCACGAGGAGGACCCGGGGGCGTTCGGCGAGGTCCTGCTCGACTGGCTCGCGCGCCCCGGCTGAGGCCGGGCCGGGCGCGCCGGCGGTGCCGCTCAGCCGGTGCAGCCGCGCGTGTCCACCGGGCCGTCGGCGGTCCGTCCGGCCTCGGCGACGGGCGCGACCTCCTCGAGGCTCAGCGCGTAGCCGGTGTCGGGGTCGTCGAGGGACTTGGCGAAGACGACGCCGTACACCCGCCCGTCGGGCGCCAGCAGCGGGCCGCCGGAGTTGCCCGGCTGCACGAGGGCGTAGAGCGAGAGCACCGAGCGGGCCACGCGCCGCTCGTCGTAGATGTCCTGCCCCCGCGCGGTGATCTGCTCGCGGACGCGGGCGGGGTCGAGCCGGTACGGCCCCCCGCGCGGGAAGCCGGCGACGACGGCCTCGTCGCCGCGGCCCGCGCCCTCGACGAACTGCAGCGGCGGCGCGTCGAGGCCGGGCACGCGCACGACGGCGAGGTCGCGCTGGGGGTCGAAGACGACGACCTCGCCCTCGAGGCTCGCGCCGCGCCCGCCGACCCGCACCCGCGGCTCGTCCACCCCGGCGACGACGTGCGCGTTCGTCATGACGAGCCCGTCCTCGTACACGAAGCCGGACCCCTCGATGCTGCGGCCGCAGTCCCGCGCCTGCCCGTCCAGGCGCACCACGCTGCCGGCGGCGCCGCGCACCCCGGCCGACCCGACGGCCCCGCCCGAGGGCGGGTCGACCGGCGCGATGCGCTCGGGCGAGAGGCCGCCGAACACCTGCGGGAAGCCGTTGTCGCCGAGCACCGAGCGGAAGGAGCCGAAGAGGCCCTGCGCGTCGTCGGGCATGACCCGGTCCACCGCGCTGAGCACGCGCGAGGCCGCGACCTCGCGGGCCACCGTCGGCAGCGGCGCCTGGCGCAGCGCGGCGCCGACGAACCACGCGACGACGAGCAGCGAGGCCACCCCCAGCAGCGCGCCGGCGCCGGAGTCGAGCATCCGCGCCGGGCGCCAGCGCAGCGCGGCGCGCAGCCGCAGCGCCGCCCAGCCGAGCAGCACCTGCCCCACCGTGGCCACCGCGACGACGAGCGCGACCGCGGCGACGACCTGCGCGAGGCCCGGGTCCCACGAGCCGACGACCTCGGGCACGAGGAGCATGCCGAGCACGCCGCCGCCGAGGAAGCCGGCGAAGCTCAGCAGGCCCACGAGGAAGCCCTGGCGCAGCCCGGAGAGCCCCACGGCCAGGCAGGCGAGGAGCAGGGCGGCGTCCACCCAGGTGAGGTCCACGTCAGCGGGCCCTCACGCCGGCGGCACGTCCCTCGGCGGGTCGGCCGGGGCGGGGACGACGCGGCTCTCGTCCCAGGGGCGCTCCCACCCCGCGTGGTGCAGCACCCGGTCGAGGATCCCCGCGGTGAAGCCCCAGACGAGCATCCCGCGCACCGCGAAGGCGGGCCCGACGTGCCCGGACGGGTGCCGGGTGCGCACCCGGTGCGCCGGGTCGAGGAGCTCGGCGATCGGCACCCGGTGCACCGCGGCGCACTCCGCGGGGTCGACCACCCGCACCGGCGAGGGCTCGCGCCACCAGGCGAGCACGGGCACCACCGCGAAGCCGCTGACGGGGACCCACAGGGCCGGCAGCAGCCCGAGCACCTGCACGCCCGCCGGGTCCAGGCCGGTCTCCTCCTGCGCCTCGCGCAGCGCGGCGCCCGCGGGGCCGTCGTCGCCGGGGTCCTGGGCCCCGCCGGGGAAGGCGGGCTGGCCGGAGTGCGAGCGCAGCGTCGCCGCGCGCTCGATGAGCAGCAGGTCGGGCCCCTCGTCGCCCTCGCCGAACAGCACGAGCACGGCGCCCGGCCGCTCGTCGCCGCGCGGCGGGCGCAGCCGGCTCAGGTCGTACGGGCCGAGGCGCCCGGGCAGCGCGGCGACGGGGGCCAGCCACGCCGGCACCCCCGGCGCGGCGGCGGGCGGGGCGCTCACGTGCCGGCGAGCTCGTACTTGAGGAGCTTGCGCGCCCGCTCGGGGTCGGTCTCGCCCTCGCCGTACGAGGGGCACAGCGCGGCGACCGGGCAGGCGCCGCAGGCGGGGCGCCGTGCGTGGCAGGTGCGCCGCCCGTGCCAGATGAGCCGGTGCGACAGCATCGTCCAGTCGCGCGGCGGGAACAGGTCGCCGACCTCGGCCTCGACCCGCACCGGGTCCTCCGAGGCGGTCCAGCCGAACCGGCGCGCGAGGCGCCCGAAGTGCGTGTCGACGGTGATGCCGGGCACGCCGAAGGCGTTGCCGAGCACGACGTTGGCGGTCTTGCGCCCGACGCCCGGCAGGGTGACGAGGTCCTCCAGCCGCGGCGGCACCTCCCCGCCGAACCGCTCGCAGAGCTGCGTCCCCAGGTTGAGGAGGCTGTTCGCCTTCGCCCGGTAGAAGCCCGTGGACTGGATGATCCCCTCGAGCTCCTCGCGGTCCGCCGCGGCGTAGTCCGCCGCCGTGCGGTAGCGCGCGAAGAGCACCGGCGTCACGAGGTTGACCCGCACGTCCGTCGTCTGCGCGGACAGGACCGTCGCGACGAGCAGCTGCAGCGGGTCGGCGAAGTCCAGCTCGCACCGGGCCTCCGGGTAGCGCTCGGCGAGGAGCCGGTGCATCCGGCGCGCGCGGCGGGTGCGGCCCAGCGGGGTCTCCTCCGCCCAGCGGGCGGCGGTACGGGCGGCGACGGGCACCCCGGAAGGGTACGACCGGTCGACCGCCCCCCGCTCGGGTGATCCGCGCCGCCGCGCCTCAAGCGCCGCGGCGGCGGCGACGACGGTCCTGGGGAGGAGGGCCCACGGACGGGCCCTCGGCCGACGGGAGCACGGACGACATGGTGGGAACGGGACTGGAGCGGTGCGCTGACCTCGCGCACCTGCCGCTGGAGCAGCTGCGGGCGTACCGCGGCGAGCTCGCCACGGAGGAGGACCGCGTCTCGTACTGGCGCCGCCTCATCCAGGCGCGGCTGGACGTCGTGCGCGGCGACGCGCGCTCGCGGCGGGCCCCCTCGCCGCCGGACCCGCAGAGGCTGCGCGAGGCGCTGAGCACGGGTGCGGCCGCGAGCCGGCGCACGGCGCTGGTGCGGGTGCGCCAGGACGGCGAGGCGCCGCCGCTGCCGGACCTCGCGGTGCTGTGGGCGAGCCTGCCGGGCGAGGACCCGGCCGAGCGGGCGGCCCTCGTGGCCCGGCTCGAGCGGGCGGAGCAGGACCTGTCGGCGTACCGGACGACGCTGCACCGCTGGATCGACGAGGCCACCACCGAGCTCATCGCGCGCTACCGGGAGGACCCGTCGAGCTGCCTCGCGGCACTGCCGCTGCAGGGTCCGTTCGCGCGCCGCTGAGCGGGCGCCGGGCGGGCGCCGGGCGGGCGCCGGGCCGGGCGCGCCGGGCGCTGCGCGGCGGCACCTCCCGGCGCCCCGTGCGGGCGTGCGGCAGTATGGGCCGTGTCACGATCCGGTGACGGACCCCGCGGCGCGACCGCGGGACCAGCACGTCGAGCAGGAGGAACCGCGGTGGCAGAGGACCGGCAGGGCGACGTCCGGGGGGCCCCTCTGTTCGCGGCGCTCGACGACGAGGCGGCGTCCGCGCTGCGGGCGAGCATGACCGAGGTGCGGCTCTCGCGCGGCGACGTGCTCTTCCACGAGGGCCAGCCGGGCGACCAGCTCTACGTGGTCACCTCGGGCAAGATCAAGCTCGGCCGCACCTCCTCGGACGGGCGCGAGAACCTGCTCGCGATCCAGGGCCCGGGCGAGATGTTCGGCGAGCTGTCGCTCTTCGACCCGGGCCCGCGCACCGCGACCGCGACGGCGGTCACCTCGACCACGCTCATCGCCCTGGGGCACGCCGACCTGCAGCCGTGGCTCACCGGTCGCCCCGAGGTGGCCACCCAGCTGCTGCGCGCGCTCGCCCAGCGCCTGCGCCGCACGAACGACACGCTGGCCGACCTCGTCTTCTCCGACGTCCCCGGCCGCGTGGCCAAGGCCCTGCTCGACCTCGCCAAGCGCTTCGGCGTGCAGAGCGAGGACGGCATCCACGTGACGCACGACCTCACGCAGGAGGAGCTCGCGCAGCTCGTCGGCGCCTCGCGCGAGACGGTCAACAAGGCCCTCGCCGACTTCGCCCAGCGCGGCTGGCTGCGCCACGAGGCCCGGGCCGTCGTCATCCTCGACGTGGAGCGCCTCACGCGCCGCTCGCGCTGAGCCCCTCCTGCCCGAGGAGCACGAGGGCGGCGCGCACCGTGCGCTCGGCGGCCGGGCGCAGCGCCGCCGGCAGGTCCGGGTAGACCGCGGCCACCACCTCGGCCGGGGTGCGCGCGCCGGCGGCGAGGGCCGCGCGGACCTCGGCGAGGCGCTGCTCGCGGTGGGCGAGGTACGCCCGCGCCGCGGCCCCGGCGTCGGGGCGCGGCGGTCCGTGCCCGGGCAGCACCGGCAGCGGCCCCAGCGCGGCGAGCCGGCGCAGCGAGGCGAGGTAGTCGCCCAGCCGCCCGTCCGGGTGCGCCACGACCGTGGTGCCGCGCCCGAGCACCGTGTCGCCGGTGAGCAGGGCCCGCGCGCCGTCCGGGCCGCGCACGAGCAGGCACACGGAGTCCGCGGTGTGCCCCGGGGTGAGCAGGACCTCGACGTCGAGCCCGGGCGGCGCGGCGCCGGGAGCGGCGTCGAGCGGGAGCGGCCCCGCGGCGAGCGCCGGCCCGTCGAGGGCGAGCGCCGGGTCCCGGGCCAGCACCGGCGCGCCGGTGAGCGCGGCGAAGCGCCGGGCGCCCTCGGCGTGGTCGGGGTGCCCGTGGGTGAGGACGGTGCGCAGCACCGGCCCGTGCGCGGCGACGCGGCGCAGGTGCTCCTCGTGCAGCGGCCCCGGGTCGACGACGACCACGCCGCCGGCCGTGCCCAGCACCCAGGTGTTGGTGCCCTCCAGCGTCATGGGGCCGGGGTTGGGCGCGCGCACGAGCGCGACCCACGGCGGGAGCGGCGGCGCCGGCTCCGGGCCGCCGGGAGCGCCGCTCACGGGACCACCTCGACGACGAGGCGCCCGTCGCGCTCGACGACCCGCGGCAGCACCGGCGCGCAGTCCCGGTCCTCGGCGGCCCGCAGCGCCGCGGCGACGGTGGGCAGCGGCGCCAGCTCGGCGAGCGCGGCCTGCGTGGGCAGGAGCATGGCCCGGCGCCCCGCGGCGTGCTCGTGCAGCGCGTCGGCGGGGCGCACCCAGGCCCCGCCGGCGGACTCGCCCCCGGTCTCGTACGGCTCCTGCCCCGGCGGCAGCGCCGCGGCGACGAAGCGGGTGTCGTACCGCCGGGGCTGGTCCAGCGGCGTGACCCAGCGCGACCAGGGGCGCAGCAGCGCGGCGGACAGCCGCAGCCCGTTGCGGGCCAGCACCCCGTCGAGGCCCACCGCGCCGGCGAGCAGGTCGGCGCGGTCGCCGGGCGGCACGGGACCGGCGGGCCGGCCGTCGGCGTCGAGCGCCGGGAGCACCCCGCACTCCTCCAGGCACTCGCGGGCCGCGGCGCGCAGCAGCGCGGCGGCGGGCCCGCCGAGCCGCCGGGCGTCCTGCGCCGACGGCGGGTCCACCCACGCGGCGGCACCCCCGTCGCGGTCGGCGGGGTCGACGGTCCCGCCCGGGAAGGCGTGCATCCCCCCGGCGAACGCCAGCGCCCCGGAGCGCCGCTGCAGGTAGACCTCCAGCCCCCGCACCCCGTCGCGCAGCAGCAGCACCGTCGCGGCGTCGCGCGCCGGCACCGGCTCCAGCCCGCCGGCGAGCCAGGCGCGCGCCCGGGCCCGGCCCGCCTCCGGGACGGGGGCCGAGCGCGGGACGGCGGTCACGCGGCGGATCGTACGGGCTCCTGCCCGGCCGAGTCCGTCGTGCGCCGCCGGTGGGAGCGGTTACGGTGCGGTCGCCCTCCCTCGCGCTGGGAGGAGCGGTCACGGGGACGGGGGTACGGGGTGCCGGGGAGCAGGGGCCTGACGGTGGAGGAGCTGGCCGAGCTGGTGGGCATGACGCCGCGGAACGTGCGCGCGCACCAGTCGCGGGGCCTGCTCGACCCGCCGGAGGTGGTCGGGGGGCGGGCCTACTACGGCGGGAACCACGTGGCGCGGCTCATGCTCGTGCGCGACCTCCAGGAGCGCGGCTTCTCGCTCGAGGCGATCCGCTTCGTGGTGGAGACCCCGCTCGTGTACGCGGGCCTGCTCGGTCCGGTGGGGCCGGCGCGGGGCGGGCCGTGGGAGGACGACGCGGTCCCCCTCGCCGAGGGGGGCATGGACCTCGTCCGGGCGATCCGCCCGTCCCTGCCGGAGGAGCTGCAGGCGGCGGGCATCCTGCGCCGCGGCGAGGACGGCTCGTGGTGGACGACGAGGGCGCTCGCCGCGCTGGGCGCGGACCTGCACGGGGCCGGCGTGACGCACGACGTCGTCGTCGAGTGCCACCTGGCGGCCGCCGCGGCGGCCCGCGAGGTGGCCGCACGGGTGCGCGCCACGCAGGCCGTGACCGCGGACGTCCTGCCGCTGGCGCTGCGGGCGTTCACCGCGGGGTTCGAGGCGGCGCTCGCCCGGCACCTGCTCGAGCCGGACGACGAGGACTGAGCCTCAGGCGCTCCGGTCGAGCGCGCGCAGCGCCCCCATGCCCGGGGGCAGGTCGCGGGCGTGGACCACGACGAGCCGCTGGGTCGGCCGGGTGAGGGCGACGTAGAGGTCGTTGGCGCCGCGCGGGGACTGCTCCAGCACGTCGAGCGGCTCGACGAGCACCACCACGTCGAACTCCAGGCCCTTGACCTGCTCGACGTCGAGCACCGAGACCGGGGCGTCGTCCAGGCCCCCGGCGCCGACGGTGCCGGGGGGGAGCAGGCCGGGCAGCCCGGCGGCGAGGTCCTCGTGCCCGCGGCGGGGGACGACGACGGCCAGCCGGCCGCCCCCGAGGCGCGCCAGCTCGCCGCGCAGCACCCCCGCCACCGCCGCCGCGTCGGTGCGCGCGAGGCGGTGGGCCACCGGCGGCTCCCCCTCGCGCGCGGCGCGCGGCGGGCGCACGTCGACCCCGGCGGCCTCGAGCACGCCCGCCGCCACGGCGGTGATGCCGGCGGGGGTGCGGTAGCCGACCGTGAGCTCCTCGAGCGTCCAGCGCCCCTCGAGCACCGGGTCGAGCGCGGCGGCCCACGAGGTCGCGCCGCCCAGCGCGGCGGTCTGCGCGACGTCGCCGACGAGGGTCATGGAGCGGCTGGGGCAGCGGCGCGCGAGCAGGCGCCAGTGCATCGGGGTGAGCTCCTGGGCCTCGTCGACGACGACGTGCCCGAAGGCCCAGGTGCGGTCGGCCCCGGCGCGCTCGGCGAGGCTCAGGCGCGGGCCGTGGTCGGCGAAGCGGTCGGCGAGCAGCTCCGCGCTCACCATCGCCCCGGCGCCGCTGAGCTGCAGGGCGCCCTGGGCGTAGCGGACCTCGGCGGCCCGCTCGGCCGCCGCCCGGCGCGCCTCGAGCCGGGCGGCGGTGTCGTCCTCGCCGAGCAGCTCCGCGGCCTCGTCGAGCAGCGGCACGTCGGCCGGGGTCCAGGCCGCGTCGCGCGGGCGCGCGAGCAGGCGGCGCTGCGCGGGGGTCGTCCAGGGGGCCGCCGCGGCCAGCCGGCGCGGGTCGGCGAGGAGGTCCGCGAGCAGCCGCTCGGGGGTGAGCGGCATCCAGCAGAGGTTGACCTCGCGGCGCACGTCGGGCGCCTCGCGCAGCGAGGCGAGCAGCTCGGGGCGGCTGTGCTCGTCGAGGGTGACGCGCAGCTCGCGGGCGAGCTGGCCGAGCAGCGAGTCCAGGACCTGCTTGACGAAGGTGGCGCGGACCGCGTTGTGCGGCTTGCCCGAGCGCCGCGCCCGGGCCCGGGCCTCGGCCACGACCTGCGGGCGCAGGTGCACCGTGGTGCCCTCCACGCGCAGCGGCACCGGCTCGGCCGGCACCACCTGGCGCGCGTCGACGGCGCGGCGCACGACCTTGGCCATGCGCAGGTCGCCCTTGAGGGCCGCCGCCCGCGGGTCCTCCGCGCCGCGCGCGACGACGCCGGGGTAGAGCTCGGCCGGGGTCGACATCACGACGCCGGTCTCGCCGAGGCTCGGCAGGACCTGCTCGATGTAGCGCAGGAACACCGGGCTCGGCCCGACGACGAGGACACCGCTGCGCTCGAGGCGCTCGCGGTGCGTGTAGAGCAGGTACGCCGCGCGGTGCAGGGCCACCGCGGTCTTGCCGGTGCCGGGGCCGCCCTGCACCACGAGGACGCCGGCGAGCGGCGCGCGCACCACGCGGTCCTGCTCGGCCTGGATGGTGCCGACGATGTCGCGCATGCGCCCGGTGCGGTGCTCGGCGAGCGCGGCCATGAGCGCGCCCTCGCCGCTGAGCACGAGGTCGCCCTCGGCGGGCGCGTCGAGGTCGAGCACCTCGTCCTCGACCCCGGTGACGGTGCGCCCGCGCAGGGCGATGTGCCGGCGGCGCACGACGTCGCCCGCCGCGGCCGCGGTGGCCTGGTAGAACTGCTCGGCCCCGGGGGCGCGCCAGTCGACGAGCAGCTGGCGCTGGTCCTCGTCGGACATCCCGATGCGGCCCACGTAGCGCGTGGTGCCGTCGCGCAGGTCGAGCCGGCCGAAGACGAGCCGGTCCTCTACGCCGCGCAGCTGCGCGAGGCGGTCCTCGTAGAGCTGGGCGAAGGCGTCGCGCTCGGAGCGGCTCTGCGCGGTGCCCGACGGGCGGGAGCGCCGCACGGCGTCGAGGCGCTCCTGCGCGGTGCTGCGCAGCTCGTCGAGGCGGGCGTACGCGGTGTCGACGACCGGCTGCTCGGCGGCCGCGGGCGAGGCGTGCTGGGTCACTCGACCTCGACGACGAGCTCCACCTCGACGGGGACGTCCTTGGGCAGCACGGCCACCCCGACCGCGCTGCGCGCGTGCCGCCCCGCGTCGCCGAACACCTGCCCGAGCAGCTCGCTGGCGCCGTCGACGACGCCGGGCTGCCCGTCGAACCCGGGCTCGCTCGCCACGAACCCGACGACCTTGACCACGCGGCGCACCCGGGACAGGTCGCCGACCTCGGCCCTGACCGCGGCGAGGCCGTTGAGGGCGCACAGCCGCGCCAGCTCGCGCGCCCGCTCGGGGGTCACGGCGCCGCCGACCTTGCCGGTGGCCTGCACCTGCCCGTCGACGACGGGGATCTGCCCCGCGGTGAAGACGAGGGAGCCGGTGCGCACCGCGGGGACGTACGCCCCCGCCGGCACGGCGACCGGCGGCAGCGCGAGCCCGAGGCCGGCCAGGGCCTCCTCGGGCGCGCTCACGCCTTCTCCCGCTTGAGGTACGCCACCAGCTGCTCCGGCCCGGACGGGCCCGGCACGACCTGCACGAGCTCCCACCCGTCGTCGCCCCAGGTGTCGAGGATCTGCTTGGTGGCGTGCACGAGCAGCGGCACGGTGACGTACTCCCACTTGGCCATGGCAGGCACCCTAGTGGTCCCCTCGCTAGGCTCGCCCCCGTGACCACGAGGCGGCAGGGCCCGGGCGGCGCCGCCCCCGACGGGGTCCGCCTGCACGTGGTGAGCGGCAAGGGCGGCACGGGCAAGACCACGGTCGCCGCGGCCCTCGCGCTGGCCCTCGCGACCGGCGGGCGGCGGGTCCTGCTCGTCGAGGTCGAGGGCCGCCAGGGCGTCGCGCAGCTCTTCGACGCGCCCCCGCTGCCGTACGAGGAGCGCCGGGTCGCCGTCGCGCCCGGCGGCGGCGAGGTGCTAGCCCTGGCGATCGACGCCGAGGAGGCCCTGCTCGAGTACCTCGAGCTCTTCTACCGGCTGGGCCGCGCCGGGCGCGGGCTCAAGAAGGTCGGCGCGGTCGACTTCGCGACGACGATCGCCCCCGGGCTGCGCGACGTGCTCCTCACCGGCAAGGCGTACGAGGCCGTGGGGCGCCGGGACCGCGACGGGCGCCCGGTGTACGACGCCGTGGTCATGGACGCCCCGCCGACGGGCCGGGTCGTGCGCTTCCTCAACGTCAACAGCGAGGTGGCCGGGCTGGCGAAGGTCGGGCCGATCCGGAGCCAGGCCGACTCGATCATGGGGCTGCTCGCCTCGCCCCGCACGGCCGTGCACCTGGTGACGCTGCTCGAGGAGATGCCCGTGCAGGAGACCGTCGACGCCGTCGCCGAACTGCGGGCGGCCGGCCTGCCGGTGGGGGCCGTCGTGGTCAACATGGCCCGCGACCCCCGGCTCGAGCCCGCGGTCCTCGCGGCGGCCGCCGAGGGCGGGCTCCCCCGCGACGGGGTGGCCGAGGCGCTGCGCGCGGGCGGGCTCGAGCCCGACCCGGCCGTGCTCGACGCGCTGCTCGCGGTGGGGGCCGAGCACGCCGCGCGGGCCGCGCTCGAGGCGCGCCAGCGCGAGCGCGTCGCGGCGCTGGACCGCCCCGTGCTCGAGCTGCCGCTGCTCGCCGAGGGCGTCGACCTGGGGGCGCTCTACCGCTTCGCGGAGGACCTCGCGCCGCTGGCCGGGGCGCCCGCGCGGGCCGCCGGGGGCGGTCCGGCGTGAGCGCCCCAGCCTCCCCCGCGCCGCCGCGGCGCCGCGCGACCCCGCTGCTCGACCTCGACGCCGTCGTCGGCGACCCCGCCACCCGCATCGTCGTGTGCTGCGGCTCCGGCGGCGTCGGCAAGACCACGACGGCGGCCGCGCTGGCCCTGCGGGCGGCCGAGCGGGGGCGCACGGTCGTCGTCCTCACCATCGACCCGGCCCGGCGGCTGGCGCAGGCGATGGGCCTGGAGGAGCTCGGCAACGAGCCGCACCCGGTGGCGGGCGTCGACGGCGCGGCCGGCGGGCGGCTCGACGCGATGATGCTCGACATGAAGCGGACGTTCGACGGGATCGTCCTCGAGCACAGCACCCCCGAGCGGGCGGCGACGATCTTCGCCAACCCCTTCTACCAGGCGCTCTCGTCGAGCTTCTCCGGCACGCAGGAGTACATGGCGATGGAGCGCCTCGGCCAGCTGCAGGCCGAGGGCCGCTGGGACCTCGTCGTCGTCGACACCCCGCCCAGCCGGTCGGCGCTGGACTTCCTCGACGCCCCGCAGCGGCTCGGCTCGTTCCTCGACGGGCGCTTCATCCGCCTGCTCATGGCACCGGCCAAGGCGGGCGGCCGGGCGTACCTCAAGGTCTTCAGCGCCGGCGTGGGCGCGGTGACCGGCGTGCTCACCAAGGTGCTCGGCGGGCAGGTCCTGCACGACCTGCAGGGGTTCATCGCGGCCCTGGACACGATGTTCGGCGGCTTCCGCGAGCGCGCCGAGGCGACGTACGAGCTGCTCGCGGCGCCCGGCACGGCGTTCGTCGTCGTCGCGGCGCCGGAGGCGGACGCGCTGCGGGAGGCGTCGTACTTCGTCGACCGGCTCGCGGCCGACGGCATGCCCCTGGCGGGGCTCGTGCTCAACCGGGTGCACACCACGGCCGCCCCGCGGCTGTCCGCCGGTCGGGCGGGCGACGCGGCGGACCGGCTCGACGAGCTGGCCGAGGGCGGGCGGGCCCCGCGCGACGCGGAGCTCGCCGCCGAGCTGCTGCGCCTGCACGCCGAGCGGGCCGCCACGGTGCGGCGCGAGCAGCGCCTGCGCGAGCGGTTCACGGGGGCGCACCCCGCGGTCCCCGTGGTCGAGGTGCGGGCGCGCGCGGAGGACGTGCACGACCTCGACGGGCTGCGGGCCGTCGCGCGCGACCTGGCGCGCGAGGCCTAGGGCGGTCCCGGACCCCCTCCGGACCTGCCTGCCAGGCCCCGCGCGCCGGCCGTGCTCCCCCCGGAGCCCGTGGTGCCGCGCGGCGGCGCGTCACATCGCGACGGGCAGCTGCCCCTCGCGCTCGTACTCCTCGCGGGCGGCCTGCAGCAGGGCGCGCCACGAGGTGACGTTGGGGCGCCGGCGCAGCAGCGCGCGCCGCTCGCGCTCGGTGAGCCCGCCCCACACGCCGAACTCGACGCGGTTGTCGAGGGCGTCGGCCAGGCACTCGGTGCGCACCGGGCAGCCCTGGCACACCACCTTCGCGCGGTTCTGCTCGGCGCCCTGGACGAACAGCGCGTCCGGGTCGGCCGTGCGGCACGCCCCCCGCGCCGCCCAGCCCTCGTCCCACCCTGCGGTCATGCCGGCCTCCTGGCCCGTGAAGCTCCCCCCGCGACCACCGGCCGCGGCTCCCCCCTTCCCGGCGGCTCGCGCCCCCGGGCCGGTACGACGAGGCTCCCACCGGCCGCGGGGTCCCCACCAGGGCCCATCGGTCCAACTTCGGGTAGCCCTTAGGGACTAGGCCCCACCGGACGGTGAACTGTGCTAGGGGTTCTCGTACGCAGCGTGGCCGTGTCGCTCCGCACAGCGCGCGACCGGCCCCGCCGGCCGGTCCTGCCCTTACTGTGGTGGCATGGCGGGTCTCTCTCTGCGCCTCGGCAAGGCCGGGGCGCGCCTGGTGATGTTCGTGGCGGCGGCCGTGGTCGCCGGCCTGCTCGTGGCCGGCCTCGCGCTGCCGGTGACGGGGGCGATCGGCCTCGTGGGGCGGGAGGGCGCGCGCAGCTTCGAGCAGCTGCCGGCCGACCTGCAGACCCCGCCGCTGCCCCTGCGCACCACCATGCTCGACGCCGAGGGCGGGGTGATCGCGCAGTTCTACTACGAGAACCGCATCAACGTCCCGCTGTCCAAGGTGTCGCCGGCGATGCGCAAGGCGATCGTGGCGATCGAGGACTACCGGTTCTACGAGCACGGCGGCGTCGACGTGCGCGGCACGGCGCGCGCCTTCGTCAGCAACCAGAGCGGCGAGAGCACGCAGGGCGGGTCCACCCTCACGCAGCAGTACGTCAAGCTCGTGCAGCAGGAGACCGCCCTCGCCCGCGGCGACGAGGCGGCGGCCCAGGCCGCCGTCGTGCGCTCCGGCACGGAGGGGTACGCCCGCAAGCTCCAGGAGATGCGCTACGCCGTGGCGCTGGAGGAGAAGCTCACCAAGGACCAGATCCTCGAGCGCTACCTCAACATCGCCTACTTCGGCTCCGGCGCGTACGGCGTCGAGGCCGCCGCGCAGCACTACTACCGCAAGAGCGCGGCCGACCTGGACCTGCAGGAGTCGGCGATGCTCGCCGGGCTCGTGCAGAGCCCCGGCGTGCTCGACCCGACGATCAACCCGGAGCGGGCGAAGGTCCGGCGCAACACGGTGCTCAACCGGATGTCCGACCCCGAGGTCGCCGCCATCACCCCGCAGCAGGCCGCGGCGGCGAAGAAGCAGCCGCTGGGCGTCAACGAGGCGCCGACCCGCAACGGGTGCTCCTCGACGGAGGCCCCGTTCTTCTGCGACTACGTCGTCAACGTCATCAAGGACGACCCCGCCTTCGGCGCGACCCGCGGTGAGCGCGAGCGCGTGCTGCTGCGCGGCGGCCTGACGATCCGCACCACCCTCGAGCCGCGCATGCAGCGCGGCGCGCAGGAGGCCGTCGACGAGAACATCCCGCGCGACGACGAGAGCGGCTTCGCGACCTCCTCGGTCGTCGTGCAGCCGGGCACCGGCCGCGTCCTCGCCATGGCGCAGAACCGCTCGTGGGGCGAGAGCGACGAGGCGGGCTACACGCAGCTGAACTACTCGGTGGACCAGAAGTACAACGGCGGCGTCGGCTTCCAGGCCGGCTCGACGTTCAAGGTCTTCACCGCGGCCGCGGCGATCGAGGACGGCATCCCGATCTCGCGCACGATCAGCTCGCCCGCCACCCGCACGTTCAGCGGGTTCGAGAACTGCGACACCGGCGCGGACTTCCCGCCGTACACGGTCGTCAACTCCACGCGCTCGGGCACGTTCGACATGCGCGAGGGCCTCGCCTGGTCGGTGAACACCTGGGCGGTCGGCCTGCAGGAGATCATCAGCCAGTGCAAGGCCGTCGACATGGCCGAGCGGGTCGGCATCCACACGGCCACGGGTGACGAGCTCGAGCGCTACCCGTCCTTCACCCTGGGCATCGCCCAGGTGGCGCCGGTGACGGTCGCCGAGGCGTACGCCACCTTCGCCGCCCGCGGCCTGCACTGCCCCGCGACCCCGCTGCTCGAGGTCCGCGACCGCAACGGCGAGCGCCGCCCCTTCACCAAGCCCGAGTGCCGCCAGGTGATGGACCAGGAGGTCGCCGACGCGACGAACCTGCTCACGGAGGGGGTCGTCGACAACGGCACGGGCCGCAACATGGACCTCGGCCGGCCGACCGCCGGCAAGACCGGCACGACGAGCAACAACTACGACGTCTGGTTCGCGGGCTACACGCCCAACATGGCCGCGGCCGTGTGGGTGGGCGACCCGGGCCGGGTGCGCGACGGCGAGATCGTGCGGCAGAAGATGCGCAACGTCGTCATCAACGGCCAGTCGATCTCGGCCGCGGCGGGCTCGACCGTCGCCGGTCCGATCTGGAAGGACACCATGGAGGTCGCGGTCCGCGACCTGCCGGTCGAGGACTTCGTCCAGCCCGACACCGAGACGGTCCGCGGCGCGGCGGTCACGGTGCCCGACGTGCGCGGCGAGAGCCGCTCCGGCGCGGTCGAGGAGCTCGAGGACGCGGGCTTCTCCTGGCGCGTCTCCTCCGACCGCGTCGACTCCAGCTCCGTCGACGAGGGCGACGTCGCCTACACCTCCCCCGGCGGCGGCTCCAGCGCCTACCCCGGCGACACCGTGACGATCTACCTCTCCGGCGGCGAGGACGAGCCCGACCCCGAGCCGAGCGAGGAGCCGACCGAGGAGCCGACCGACGAGCCCACCGACGAGCCCACCGACGAGCCCACCGACGAGCCCGGCACCCGCCCGAGCGAGCGCGCGACCGACCAGCCGCGCGGCGGCGGGAACGGGAACGGCGGCGGGAACGGCGGCGGGAACGGCGGCGGGAACGGCGGCGGGAACGGCGGCGGGAACGGCGGCGGGAACGGCGGCGGGAACGGCGGCGGGAACGGCGGCGGGAACGGGAACGGGAACGGCGGCGGGAACGGCGGCGGCCGCGGCAACGGCTGACCGCCCTGCACGGACCACGACGCCCCCGGCCGCACCGCGGCCGGGGGCGTCGCCGTAGCCCCGCCGCGATCATGCGCAGATGGCGGCCGAGGTGCCGGTCGGTCCCCGTACCCCGCCGCGACCACGCGCGGAGGGCGCACCCGCGGCCAGGGGCGCCGCCGGCTCAGCCGGCGAGCTGGCGCCGCACCTCGGCCGCGACCCGCCCGCCCTCGGCCCGCCCGGCCACCTGCGGCTGCACGACCTTCATGACCTGGCCCAGCCCCCTGGGGCCGGAGGCACCGGTCTGCGCCACGGCCGCGGCGACGAGGTCGCGCAGCTCCTCGTCGGACAGCTGCGCCGGCAGGTACGCCTCGAGGACCCCCAGCTCGTCGCGCTCGCGAGCGGCGAGCTCGGCGCGGCCCGCGTCGTCGTACGCGGTCGCGGCCTCGCGCCGCTTCTTCGCCTCGCGCCCGAGCACGGCGACGACCTCCTCGTCGCTGAGCTCGCGCTGCTCCTTGCCCGCGACCTCCTCCGTCGTCACCGCGGTGAGCGCCATGCGCAGCGTGGCCGAGCGCAGCTCGTCGCGCGCCTTGATCGCGGTGGTCAGGTCGCCGCGGAGCCGGTCCTTGAGGTCAGCCATGCCCGCCATCCTCGCACCGCGCGCCGGGCGCCCGGCCGGCCCGCGGGGACGGGTTCGCCCGCACCGACCCGCGTCCGCTATCCTCGTCGAGCACTCCGGGGTGTGGCGCAGCTTGGTAGCGCGCTTCGTTCGGGACGAAGAGGTCGTGGGTTCAAATCCCGCCACCCCGACGCACGACGGCCGGCAGTCCCCCTCGGGGGGCTGCCGGCCGTCGCCGTACGGGGGGCCGGGTCAGCGGGCCTCGACGCTCACCGCCACGACCGTGTCGGCCGGCAGGCCCAGCGAGCCGTACGACGGGACGATGACCCAGAAGCGCTCGCCAGCGCGCACCACGGCCTCGGAGCCGGGGTTCGAGGTGCAGCCGGAGGTCACGCCGCCGGTGCCGCAGGCGAACCAGTGCCCCTGCGTGTCCTGCTCCTCCTCGCCCTCGACGCGCAGGTAGGCCCGGACCTGGTCGTCCGGCACGAGCGCCTCGCCGGTGGTGGGCGAGTAGACCGACAGGCGCAGGTCGCTGAGCACGAGGTCGCGCGGGGCGACGACGGCCTTCTGCCAACCGGTGCCGTTGGTCACCGCGCCGAAGCCGACCTCCGCGTCCGGGGTGAGCTGGCCGACCGTGGTGCTGCCCGACAGCAGGAAGCCCGCGGCCGGCGCCGCCGCGCCGGGCTCGCCCTTCTCGCCCTTCTCACCGGGCTCGCCCTTCTCGCCGGGTTCGCCCTTCTCGCCCTTCGCTCCCGGAGCGCCCGGGGCGCCCTTGGCACCGGGGTCGCCCTTGGCGCCCTTCGCGCCGGCCGGGCCCTGCGGGCCAGTCACCCGCGGGAGGCCGGCGGAGAACGTCGCGAGGGCCGCTGCGGTGTCCTCGGCGGTGGCGCCGCTGACCCGCTTGACGCTGCCCGCGAGCCCGCGCAGCTCCTTCTCCACCGCGGCGGAGACCGCCGCGCCGCCGCCGACGACGACGATCTGGCGGGGCTCGAGCTGCTTGATGGCCTTCGCCGTCGCCGCCGGCAGGTCGTCGCGCTCGGTGAGCAGCAGCGGTGCGCCGACCTTGCCCGCGGCGGCGGCCGCGAGCTGGGCGTCGGACCCCTTCGCGCTCGCGACGAAGACGCGGTCGGTCTCCGGCGCGCTGGAGGCGGCGGTCGCGGCGACGGCACCGCCGCCGAGGCTGACGAGCAGCGCGGCGGCGGCGAGCGGGACGGTACGGCGGGACGGCATGCGCACGAGGGCTCCCTGGGTCGTGGTCGGGGGCAAGTCCCCGCGTACCGGGCCCATCGGCCCGTACCGCCCGGGCCGGAGGACCCGGACGAGTGAGGCGACCCCTGTCACCACGGGGCAGGATGCCCCCGTGACGACCCCCAGCTCCGCGCCCGACGCCCCCGAGGTCCCCGCCTGGGAGCGGCGCTTCCGCGCCGCGCGGGTGTCCCTGCCCGACTGGGCCGAGGACGCCCCGGACCGCTGCGTGTACGTCGGCAACGCCTCCGGGGTGTTCGAGGTCTACGCCTGGGACCGGGCGACCGGCGAGCAGCGGCAGGTGACGCGCCGTACGGAGGGCACGTCGCACGCGGCCATCGACCCGTCCGGGGAGTGGGTGTGGTGGTTCGCGGACACCGACGGCGACGAGTTCGGCACGTGGGTGCGCGAGCCGTTCGCCGGGGGCGCCGACCCCGAGCCGGCGGTGCCCGGGCTCGAGCCGGGCTACCCCGCGGGCCTGGAGCTGGGCCGGGGCGGCACGGCGGTGGTCGGCAGCAGCGCCGACGACGAGACGACCGTCTGGTGGGCGACGCCCGGCGAGGCGCCGCGGCTGCTCTACCGGCACGCCGAGCAGGCCGAGGCGGCGGCGCTGAGCCGCGACGGGTCGCTGCTCGCCCTCGACCACAGCGAGCACGGCGACAGCCGGCGCACGGCCGTGCGGGTGCTGCGGACCGCCGACGGCTCGACCGTCGCGGACCTGTGGGACGGCCCCGAGCGCGGTCTCGGCGCGATCGCGTTCGCGCCGGCCGTGGGCGACACCCGCCTGCTCGTCGAGCACGAGCGCCGCGGCCGCCCGGAGCTGCTGCTGTGGGACGTGGCGTCCGGCGAGCAGGTCGAGCTCGAGCTGGACCTGCCCGGCGAGCTGTCGGCGGACTGGTACCCCGACGGCGCGGCCCTGCTCGTCGTCCACGAGCACGCGGGGCGCTCGACGCTGCACCGCTACGACCTCGCGAGGCGCTCCCTGGAGGACCTGCCGACGCCGCCCGGCGTGGTGACGGCGGCGGGCGCCCGCCCCGACGGCACGGTCGAGTACTCCTGGTCCTCCAGCGAGCACCCGCCGGTGGTGCGCTCCACGACCGGTGACGTGGTCCTGGCGCCGCCGGGGGACCCCGCCCCGCCGTCGGTCCCGAGCGAGGACGTCTGGGTGGAGGGGCCCGGCGGGCGGATCCACGCGCTGCTGTCCCGCCCGGCCGGCGAGGGGCCTTACCCGGTCGTCGTCGACGTGCACGGCGGCCCGACCTGGCACGACACGGACTCATTCGCCGCCGGCACCGCCGCCTGGGTCGACCACGGCTTCGCGGTGCTGCGGGTCAACTACCGCGGCTCTACGGGGTACGGCACCGCGTGGCGCGACGCGCTCGAGGCGAGCGTCGGGCTCACCGAGCTCGAGGACGTCGTCGCGGTGCGCGACGCCCTCGTCGAGCAGGGCGTGCTCGACCCGGAGCGGGTGGTGCTCGCCGGCGGCTCGTGGGGCGGCTACCTCACCCTGCTGGGGCTCGGGACGAGCCCGGACCGCTGGGCGCTCGGGCTGGCGGCCGTGCCGGTCGCGGACTACGTGGCCGCGTACGAGGACGAGATGGAGCCGCTCAAGGCGTTCGACCGCTCGCTCTTCGGCGGCTCGCCCGCGCAGGTGCCGGAGAAGTACGAGCGGGCCTCCCCCATCACGTACGTCGACGCGGTGCGGGTGCCGGTGCTCGTCATGGCCGGGGAGAACGACCCGCGCTGCCCGATCCGGCAGATCGAGAACTACCTCGCGCGCCTCGCCGAGCGCGGCGTGCCGCACGAGGTCTACCGCTACGACGCCGGGCACGGCTCCCTCGTCGTCGAGGAGCGGATCCGGCAGGTCCGCGCGGAGCTGGACTTCGTGCGCCGCCAGCTGCCGGGCGCCCCGGCGATGACCACGTGAGGCAGGCGTACGGGTGCCGGCCAAGGCCGACGAGCCACGTGCGGCACCCGTGCGCCTGCTTCACGTGGTCGACGCGGGACGCCGCAGCAGCACCCCCGCCCGCCCGACGGCCCAGAGCAGCAGCGCCCCGCCGAGCGGTACCCCGACGAGCAGCACGAGCCCGGCGCCGATGTTGGCGCCGATGACGCCGGCGGTGGCCACCCGCACGCCCCACCCGGCGAGCAGGCCGGTGGCGGCCGCCGGGAGCAGGACGCCCCACCAGCGGCGGTCCCGCCGCAGCAGGCCCGCGGGGCGCAGCAGCCGGGCGGCCGCGAGGCCGGCGGCGAGGAGCGCGGCGGCGACGAGGCCGGCGTCGGCCCACGCGGGGAGCTCCGGGGCGCGGTAGGCGTGGTCGAGGTCGGTGCCCTGCACGGAGAGGTCGCCCACGGCGTACCAGGTGAGGACGGGGACGGCGGCGGCGAGCGCGGCCACGGCGAGGACGTCGGCGGGACGGGCGGTGCGTGCGGTGCGGGCGGTCGGGTGCGGCATGCCCCCAGCGTGCGGCGGCGGCGCCGCGGGCACCCGGGTGCTCGTACTCAGGCCGCCGGCCAGGACTGGGCGGGCGCCGCCGGGGGTAGTGCGCGCCCTGCCGCCCACCGCCGAGGAGCACCATGAGCGACCCGACCACCGCCCAGCGCCGGGACATCGGCGAGACCGACGGGCCGATGGAGGACCAGCTCGAGCAGGCCTTCGAGCGGCTGGTCGGCGAGGGCGTGCAGCGCCTGCACCGGCCGTGGCGCGAGGTCCTCGTCACCGGCTTCTTCGGCGGCACCGAGGTGGCGTTCGGGGTGCTGGCCCTCGTCGCGGTGCGCGAGGCGACGGGCAGCGCGCTGCTGGCGGGGCTGGCGTTCAGCGTCGGCTTCCTCGCCCTGCTGCTCGGCAAGAGCGAGCTGTTCACCGAGGGCTTCCTCGTGCCGGTCACCACCGTCGCGGCGGGCCGGGCGAGCGCGGCGCAGCTCGGCAAGCTCTGGTCCGGCACGCTGCTGGCCAACCTCGCCGGCGGCTGGCTCATCATGTGGCTCGTCGTGACGGCGTTCCCCGACCTGCGCGCGCGCACCGTCGAGTCCGCGGCGCACTTCGCGACCGCGCCGCTGTCCCCGGAGACCTTCGCCCTCGCGGTGCTCGCCGGCGCGGCCATCACGCTCATGACCCGCATGCAGCACGGCACCGACGAGATGGTCGGCAAGATCGCGGCGGCCGTCGCGGGGGCGTTCCTGCTGGCCGGGCTGGAGATGTTCCACAGCATCCTCGACTCGCTGCTGATCTTCGGCGCCCTGCACACCGGCGAGGCCCCCTTCGGGTACGGCGCCTGGCTCGGCTGGTTCTGGTGGACCACCCTCGGCAACGTGGTGGGCGGGCTCGGGCTGGTCACGCTGCTGCGCCTCGTCCGGTCCAAGGACCGGCTCCTGCAGGAGCGGCGGGCGGTGGCCGCGGAGGGCTGAGCCCGGGCTGCGCGCGGGACGGGTCACCGCGGGCGACCGGGGCAGGATGGCCCCGTGCCCCAGACGCTGCTCGTCGTCCCCACCGGCCACGGGGTCGGGCTGACCGCCGCCTGCCTGGGCCTCGTGCGCGCCCTCGACCGGCTGGGGGTGCGCGTCGGCTTCACCAAGCCGATCGCGCAGCCCCGCCCCGGCGAGCCCGCGGGCCCCGAGCGCTCGACGGCCCTCGTCCGGCTCGCCACCGCCCTCACCCCGCCCGAGCCGCTGCCGCTGGAGCACGTCGAGGCGCGGCTGTCCGAGGGCGCCGTCGACGACCTCATGGAGGACGTCGTCGGCGCCGCGGAGGAGGTCCTCGCGGCGCACGACGTCGTGGTCGTGGAGGGCATGGTGCCGGGCCCGACCCTCGTCTACTCGACCCGCGTCAACCTCGCGATGGCCAAGGCGCTGGACGCCAAGGTGGTCCTGGTCGGCGCACCGGGCCCGCACACCGGCGGCGACGTGGAGGACCTGGTCGAGGCGATGGCGATCGCCGCGGGGTCGTACGCGAGCGGCGAGGACGCCCGCGTCGTCGGCTGCATCGCCAACCGCCTGCCCGACGTGTCCCCGCCGGCGGTGGCCGCGCTGCGCGAGTCGCTCGCGCTGCACGGCCTGCCGCTCGTCGGGCACGTCGCCGACGACCCCGAGCTGGCCCGCGTCCGCGTGCTCGACGTCGCGCGGGCGCTGGGGGCCCAGGTGCTGCACCCGGGCGAGCAGGAGGCGCGGCGCGTCGCGGACGTCTCGGTGTGCGCCCGCGGCGTGCCGGGGGTGCTCGACGTCTTCACCGAGGACCGGCTGCTCGTCTCCTCCGGGGACCGCGACGACGTGACGATGGCCGCCTGCCTCGCCGCGTCCAACGGCACCCGCCTCGCCGGGCTGCTGCTGACCAACGAGGTGCCCCACCCCGAGGTCTGGGCGCTCACCGAGTCGGCCCGGGCGACCGGCCTGCCGGTCCTCTTCACGCCCCGCTCGACGTACGAGACCGCCACCCTCGTCCACGACATCGACCCGGAGATCCCGGTCGACGACGCGGAGCGCGCCGGGTCGGTCATGCAGTCGGTCGCCGACGGCATCGACGAGGAGTGGCTGCGCGGGGTCGCCACGGCCGCGCCGGTGAAGCGGCGCCTGTCCCCCGCGGCGTTCCGCTACCGCATCGTCAAGCTGGCCCAGCAGGCCGACAGGAGGATCGTGCTCCCCGAGGGCACCGAGCCGCGCACCGTGCAGGCCGCGGCCGTCTGCGCGCAGCGCGGCATCGCCCGCCCGGTCCTGCTCGCGGGCCCGGACGAGGCGCGGGCGGTGCCGGAGGGCGTCACGGTCCTCGACCCGGAGTCCCTCGTCGAGCAGTACGTCGCCCCTCTGGTCGAGCTGCGCCGTCACAAGGGCATGACCGAGGACATGGCGCGCGAGCAGCTCGCGGACACGGTGGTGCTCGGCACGATGATGCTCGCGCAGGGCGACGTCGACGGGCTCGTGAGCGGTGCGGTGCACACGACGGCGGCGACCGTGCGGCCCGCGCTGCAGCTCGTGAAGACCGCGCCGGGCGCCGCGCTGGTGTCGTCGGTGTTCTTCATGTGCCTGCCCGACGAGGTCGTCGTCTACGGCGACTGCGCGATCAACCCCAACCCGACGGCCGAGCAGCTCGCCGACATCGCGCTGCAGAGCGCCGGCTCCGCCGAGGCGTTCGGCATCGAGCCACGGGTCGCGATGCTCTCGTACTCGACCGGCACGTCGGGGGCGGGCTCGGACGTGGAGAAGGTCGCCGAGGCCACCCGCATCGCCCGCGAGCGCGCGCCGGGGCTCGCGATCGACGGCCCGCTGCAGTACGACGCGGCGGCCATCGCCTCGGTCGGGCGGACCAAGCGGCCCGGCAGCCCGGTGGCGGGGCGGGCGAACGTGTTCGTCTTCCCGGACCTCAACACCGGCAACACGACGTACAAGGCGGTGCAGCGCGGCGCGGACGTGGTGTCCGTCGGGCCGATGCTGCAGGGCCTGGCCAAGCCGGTGAACGACCTGAGCCGCGGCGCGCTCGTCGAGGACATCGTCTACACGATCGCGCTGACCGCCATCCAGGCCAGCCGCGCCTGACCCGCGCCTGACCCGCGCCGGCCCCTCAGGAGCGGCGCGGGGGTGCCGAACCTGGGGGCATGGGCCTGCGCCAGGAGCTGGAGCCGCGGGACCGCGCCTCCGCGGCGCGGGCCGGGGCGGCCTTCGCGCTGGCTGGCGCCGCCGTGCTGGGGGTGGCGACGGCCGCCTCGCCCGCCTTCACCGGGGGCAGCACGCTCGGCCTGGTGACGACGCTGGCCATGGCCGCGGTGCTCGTGGTCCTCGGGGTCGTCGCGCTGCGGGCGCCGGACCGCCTGCCGCGGCTGTTCTGGGCCGGGGTCCCGACGGTCGTCGTCGTCGTCACGCTCGTGCTCGACCTGGTGACGCGCGACGCGAGCGCCGGCGGGCAGGTCTTCCTGTGCTGGCCGGTGCTCTACGCCGCGTACGAGCTGCGCCCCCGCCTCGCCTACGCCGTCCTGCTCGAGGTGGTGCTCGCCGACGCGCTCGTCGTGCTGCTCCTGCTGCCGCTGGAGCGCGCGCTGAGCGACCTGGCGGCCGTCGCGGCCACGCTGACCGTCGTCTGCCTCCTGCTCGTGCGCGCCCGGGACCGGGAGGAGCGCCTCAACGCCGAGCTGCGGCGCCAGGCCGCCGTCGACCCGCTGACCGGCCTGGCGACCCGCCGGGTCCTCGACGAGGCCGCACGCTGCGCGCTCGACGCCGGGGCGAGCGCGCAGGAGACCGCGCTCGTGCTCGTCGACGTCGACGAGTTCAAGGCGGTGAACGACGCCTGGGGCCACCCGGGCGGGGACGCGGTGCTCGTGCACGTGGCCGCGGTGCTGCGCGGCTGCTGCCGCGAGGGGGCCACGGTCGCGCGCCTCGGCGGGGACGAGCTCGCGGTCCTGCTGCCCGGCTGCGGGCTGGCCGTCGCCTCCGAGGTCGCGGAGCGGTTCGTCCGCGCGGTCCGGGCGGCCCCGGCCCCGCTCCCCGAGGGCGGGCACGCGCCGGTCACCGTGAGCGTCGGGGTGGCGGTGCGCCCCCGGGACGCCACCGACCTGCGGGGGCTGTACGCCGCGGCGGACGCGGCGCTCTACGAGGCCAAGCGCGCCGGGCGCGACCGGGTCCGCCTCGCCGGCGGGCCGGCCTCCCCCGCCGCGGCCCCGCCGGAGCCCGCCCCCGTCGGGTAGGCCGGGGCGCCGCCCGCTCAGACCTCCCCGTCGAGCACCCGCTGCAGCGCCACCTCGAGCGGCACCGAGTCCCCGTCGCGCCCGCCCGCGCCGAGCACGAGCGGCGGGTCCGACGGCTGCGGGCGCACGCCGCGCAGACGCGCCGCGAGCCCGCCGGGGGCGCTGAGCACGTAGAACCGCCCGTCGGCCGCGACGGCCGCCGAGCGGTCGCGGCGGACGTACCAGCCGGTCAGGGCGGTGCGGTAGTCGCGCCCGTCGTAGCCGCGGGCGCGCAGCGCGACCGGCGGCGGCCCGCCGGCGGCGACCCGGGCGAGGAACGCCGCGACGAGCTCCCGGGCCGCCCCCGCCTCGGCGGCCTCCCTGCGCTCGAGGGCCGCGCGGCGCTCGAGCGCCGCCTCGCGCTGCTGCTCGCGCCACGCCGCGTCGTCGCCCACGGGCCCGACGCTACGCGCATGGGCGCGCCGGCCGCGGGGCACCGCAGGGGGCATGACCGACACCACCGGGGCGCCGGGCGCCCCCGAGCCGGAGACCAGCCGCGCGGAGGGGCTCGTCGAGCCCGAGGGCGTGAACGCGGGCAGCGACGTCGAGCTCGCGGAGGCCGAGGCCGGGTCCGGCTCGGGCGCCCGCGGCGCGAACGACGGGCGCACCGACGTGGAAGGCCGCGCCTGACGGGTAGTGGCGCCCGCGACCCCACCATCGAGGAGACCAGCGTGACGAACAGCAGCGACAACCACGGCCTCGCGCAGGCCGTCCACGACCTCGGCGCCGCCCTGTGGTTCGGCGGGTCCGTCATGGGCGTCGCCGGCGTGAACAAGTCCGGGCAGGACCTCACGAGCGGCATCGACCGCATCCGCGTCGCGAGCAGCGCCTGGCAGCGCTTCGCCCCCGCGCAGTGGGGCGGGATCGCCGCCACCGCGCTGGCCGGCCTGCGCCTCAGCGCGACGAACAAGGGCCGCCTGGCCGCGCAGGAGGGCTTCCGGCGCACGGGCGCGGCCAAGGTCGCCGTGACCGTGCTCGGCGCCGGCGCCACCGCCTACGCCGCGTACAGCGGCATGCAGATCGGCAAGCTCGCCGAGGCCGCGCACGCCCGCGGTGAGAACGTCGACACCAAGGACGCCACCCTCCCCTCGCCGGCGACGCCCCCGGAGATCGCGGCCTGGCAGCAGCGCCAGCGCGTCGCCCAGGCCCTCGTCCCGGTCCTGTCGGGGGCGAACATCGTCCTGACGTCCTACCTCGTGCAGGCCTACCGCCCCCGCGCGACCCTGCAGGGCCTGGCCGGCAAGGTCCTGCCGGGCTGAGCCCTCCCGCTGCTGCCCTGTCGACCACGTGCAGCACCTTTACGGGTGCCGGCCCAGGCCCACTGGCCTGCGTCGGCACCCGTACGCCTGGGTCGGCGCCCTGAGGGGCACCCTCATGGGGTCCGGGTCCGGGTCCGGTCCGGTCCGGGTCCGGGTCCGGGTCCGGGTCCGGGTCCGGGTCCGGGTCCGGGTCCTGGTCCTGGCCGTGGTTCCGGGTCCGGGACGCGGGTCCGCGTCCAGCTGGGCCGGCAGGCCCCCCTCAGCAAGGCCCCTCCGCCAGGCCCCCTCAGCGCAGCAGCGCCTCGAGCCGGTCGACGAACGGGCGCTGGTACGCGACGAGCGCCGCGCGCGCCGCGTCGGGGGCGAGCCAGGCGACCCGGTCGAGCTCCGGGAACTCCTGCACCCGTCCGGAGCGCGGCGGCCACTCGAGGCTGAAGGTCCCCGGCACCACGGAGGCCGGGTCGAGGTCCGCGGCGACCGCCCACACCGCCACGACCTTCCCGGAGGACTGGCGCACCTCGCCGAGCGGCACGGCCGCGGCGAGGTCGGGGGCGGGGAGCCCCAGCTCCTCGGTGAACTCACGGGCCGCCGCGGCGAGCGGCTCCTCGTCCGGGCCGTGCTCGCCCTTGGGGACCGACCAGCCGCCGGCGTCCTTGCGCGCCCAGTACGGCCCGCCCATGTGCCCGACGAGCACCTCGAGCGAGGCCCCCTCGCCGCGGTGCAGCAGCAGGCCGGCGCTGCGGCGCGCGGGCCTCACCACCGCAGCGCCGCCAGGTCCGCCAGCAGCGGTCGCGGGGGCGCGGCCCCGGGCGCGACCGCGGAGCCGGCGACGCGACGCACCGCCCACAGGTCCGCGGCCGCGTCGCGCGCCGCCCAGCCCACCGTGCCCAGCGCGCGCAGGTGCTCGGCGAGCAGGGCGGCGGTGAGCGCGTACGACCCCCCGCCCGTCCCGTCCGGGTCGTGCCGCTCGAGCAGGGCGCGCACCGCGGCGAGGGGCGGGTCGGTCCCCAGGCCGTGCCGGAACGGATCGTCGAGCTCGACGGGCACGAGGTCGGCCCCGCCGAGCAGCCCCGGCACCCCGGCGTACCCGCCGCCGACGAACGCCACGAACCACCCGCCGCCGGCCGACGGGCCGAGGACGCGCCCGACGGACCGCTCGGTCAGCCCGTCCGGGCGCAGCTCGTGGAGCACCTCGGGCGCGGGCCGCACCGCCTCTCCCCCGCGGACGACCCACGGCCCGGCGCCGGCCACCGGCCTCAGCGCCCCTCGGTCAGCTCCGCCGCGACGACCTCGGCGATCTGCGCGGTGTTGAGCGCGGCGCCCTTGCGCAGGTTGTCGCCGCAGAGGAACAGGTCGAGCGAGTGCGGGTCGTCCAGCGAGCGGCGGACCCGGCCGACCCAGGTGGGGTCGGTGCCGACGGCGTCGGCGGGGGTGGGGAACTCGTACGCCGCGGGGTCGTCGCAGAGCACCACGCCGGCGGCGTCGCGCAGCACGGCCTGGGCCTCGTGCTGCGACACCTCGCGCTCGAACGTCGCGTGGACGGCGAGCGAGTGCGTGGTCACGACGGGTACGCGCACGCAGGTGGCGTTCACCCGGAGGTCCGGCAGGCCGAGGATCTTGCGCGACTCGTTGCGGACCTTGAGCTCCTCGGAGGACCAGCCGCCGTCCTTGAGGGAGCCGGCCCACGGCACGACGTTGAGCGCGAGCGGCGCCGGGAACGGCCCGAGGTCGCCGACGGCGCGGCGCACGTCGCCGGCCCGGGTGCCGAGCTCGCGGTCGGCGGCCACCTTGGCGATCTGGTCGTGCAGGGTGTCGATGCCGGCCTGGCCGGCGCCGGAGGCCGCCTGGTACGACGCGACGACCAGCTCGCGCAGGCCGTACGTGCGGTGCAGCGCGCCCATGGCGACGATCATCGACAGCGTGGTGCAGTTGGGGTTGCTGATGATCCCGCGCGGGCGGGTGCGCGCCGCCGCGGCGTTGACCTCGGGCACGACGAGGGGCACGTCGTCGTCCATCCGGAACGCGCCGGAGTTGTCGACAGCGACGGCGCCGCGCGACGCCGCGACCGGCGCCCACTCGGCGGACACGTCGTCGGGCACGTCGAACATCGCCACGTCGACGCCGTCGAACGCCTCGGGGCTGATCGCCTGCACCTCGACCTGCTCGCCGCGCACCGTGAGGCGGCGCCCCGCGGAGCGCGGGGAGGCCAGCAGGCGGATCTCGCCCCACACGTCCTCGCGGGTGGACAGGATGTCGAGCATCACCGTGCCGACGGCGCCGGTGGCGCCGACCACGGCGAGGGTGGGGCGGTCGTCGCGCGCGCTCATCGTCCGGTGCCTCCGTAGACCGTGGCGACCTCGTCGGTCGCGTCGAGCTGGAACGCGTGGTGCACCGCGGCGACGGCCGCCGGGACCGCCTCCTCGCGGCAGACCACGCTGATGCGGATCTCCGAGGTCGAGATGAGCTCGATGTTCACGCCGGCGTCGGCGAGCGCGCCGCAGAACTCGGCGGTGACGCCGGGGTGCGAGCGCATGCCCGCCCCGACCAGGGAGATCTTGCCGATGCTGTCGTCGTAGAGCAGCTGCTCGAAGCCGATGGCGCCGCGCACCCGGTCCAGCGCCGACAGCGCGGCCTGCCCGTCGCTGCGCGGGCACGTGAACGAGATGTCGGTGCGCCCGGTCGCCGCCGCCGAGACGTTCTGCACGACCATGTCGATGTTGATGCCGGCGTCGGCGACCGCGCGGAACAGCGACGCGGCCTCGCCGGGCTTGTCGGGCACGCCGACCACCGTGACCTTGGCCTCGCTGCGGTCGTGGGCGACCCCCGAGATGATCGCCTGCTCCATGCCGGGCTCCTCCTGCTGGTCCTGGGGCTGGTCCGTGACCCACGTGCCCTCCTTCTGGCTGAAGGAGGACCGCACGTGGATGGGGATGCCGTAGCGGCGGGCGTACTCCACGCAGCGCAGGTGGAGCACCTTGGCGCCGTTGGCCGCGAGCTCGAGCATCTCCTCGTACGTCACCCGCGGCAGCTTGCGCGCCGTCGGCACGAGCCGCGGGTCCGCGCTGAACACCCCGTCGACGTCGGTGTAGATCTCGCACACGTCGGCGCCCATGGCCGCGGCGAGCGCGACCGCCGTGGTGTCGGACCCGCCGCGCCCGAGGGTGGTGATGTCCTTGGTGTCCTGCGAGACGCCCTGGAAGCCGGCGACGATCGCCACCGACCCCTCGTCGAGCGCCGTCTGGATGCGCCCCGGCGTGACGTCGATGATCCGGGCCTTGCCGTGGGCGGAGTCGGTGATGACCCCGGCCTGGCTGCCGGTGAACGAGCGCGCCTCGATGCCGAGGTTGGCGATCGCCATGGCCACGACGGCCATGGAGATGCGCTCGCCGGCGGTGAGCAGCATGTCGAGCTCGCGGGCCGGGGGCAGCGGGCTGACCTGCTCGGCGAGGTCGATGAGCTCGTCGGTGGTGTCGCCCATCGCGGAGACCACCACGACGACGTCGTGCCCGGCCTTCTTCGTCGCGGCGATGCGCTGCGCCACGCGCTTGATGCCCTCGGCGTCCGCGACGGAGGAACCGCCGTACTTCTGGACGACCAGGCCCACTGCGACTCCCGCTGTCAGGGCGACCGCGACGGGCGGTCGACGCTCTCGGCTGCCGGGCCGAGTCTAGCGAGGCGGTCCGACGAGCCCCGGGCGTTCCAGATGCTGGGACGGCCGTCTCACGTACGCACCGCCGGCGCGCTCAGCGCTCGTCGCCGCCGACCCCGAGGGCGTCGGCCGAGACCTCGGCGAGGAGGCGGTCCTCCTCGGCCACCTCGTCGTCCACCGTCGCGTCGAGGCGCACGTGCGAGACGACCGAGTGCAGCGCGCGCAGGACCGACCCGGCCGTGCCGCCCCAGTTCGACAGGTACGAGAACTGCCACCACCACAGCGCCTCGAGCGAGCGGCCGCGGCGGTAGTGCGCCAGGCCGTGCGCGAGGTCGGAGACGATCCCCGCGATGTCGTCGGAGAGCCGGGTGACGAGCACCTCGGGCTCGGCCGCGTAGGGGTCGAAGACCTCGCGGAACTCGTCGATCGGCTCGAGGAGCCGGGCGAGGGCGTCGCGCACGCCCTCGACGTCGGGGTCGCCGCCCGGGTCGGGCTCGAAGCGCTCCTCGGGCACGACGTCGTTGATGGCGCCGAGCCGGCCGCCGGCCAGCATGAGCTGGCTGACCTCGAGCAGCAGCAGGCTGATCGCGTGGTCGGGGCTCTGGCCCGTGGAGATCTCGCGGACCGCGAGCACGAAGCTCTCCACCTGGTCGGCGATCTCCGCGGTGAACCCGGTCAGGTCCTCAGACATCGAGCAGCCTCCTCCCCTCGAACGCCCGTCCGAGCGTCACTTCGTCCGCGTACTCCAGGTCGCCGCCCACCGGCAGACCGCTCGCCAGGCGCGTGACCCGCAGCCCCATCGGGCGGGTGAGCCGCGCGAGGTACGTCGCGGTCGCCTCCCCCTCGAGGTTCGGGTCGGTCGCCAGGATGAGCTCGGTGACCGTACCGTCCGCGAGGCGGGCCATGAGCTCGCGGATGCGCAGGTCGTCCGGGCCGACGCCCTCGATGGGGCTGATCGCCCCGCCGAGCACGTGGTAGCGCCCGCGGAACTCGCGGGTGCGCTCGATGGCCACGACGTCCTTGGGCTCCTCCACGACGCACAGCACCGTGAGGTCGCGCCGCGGGTCGCGGCAGATCCGGCACTGCTCGGACTCGGCGACGTTGAAGCAGGTCGCGCAGAAGCGCACCTTCTCCTTCACCTGCTCGAGCGCGGCGGCGAGCCGGCGCACGTCGGCCGGGTCGGCGTTGAGCAGGTGGAACGCGATGCGCTGCGCGCTCTTGGGACCGACGCCCGGCAGGCGGCCGAGCTCGTCGATGAGGTCCTGGACGACGCCCTCGTACACCGCGCCCCTACAGCCCGGGCAGGCCGGGCGCGCCCGGCGTGCCGGGGAGCCCGCCGCCCAGCGCGCCGAGGCCCTGCGAGAGGGGGCCGAGGGCCTGCTGCTGCAGGTCGGCCACGTTGGAGGTCGCGTCGCGCACCGCGGCGAGCACGAGGTCGGCGACGGTCTCCGCCGCCTCGGCCGCGTCGCTGCCCTCGATCGCCTGCGGGCTGATGGTGAGGTCGACGAGCTCGCCGGAGCCCATGACCGTCGCGGTCACCAGGCCGCCGCCGGCGGAGCCGTCGACGCGGGTGCGGGCCAGCTCCTCCTGCGCCTGCGCGAGCTGCTGCTGCAGCTGCTGGGCCTGGGCGAGCAGCTGCGCCATGTCGGGCTGGCCACCGGGGAACACGGGGTCTCCTGCACTGTCGGGGGGACTGCCGGGCGGGACTGCCGGGGGGAGGTGCGGCTCGCGGCCGAGCCTACTCGTCGTACTCGCCGATCACCGTGGCGCCGAGCTCGCGCACGAGCAGGTCGCGCCCGGACAGGCCGGTGTCGTCGACGTCGGGGTCGTCGGCGCTCGCGCCGCCGTCCTCGGGGGGCCGCGGCCGCTCGCGCCCGGCGGCCGCGGCGGCCGGGGGCGCGCCCGCGGCCATGGCGGCGCGCGCCGCCGCGGCGGCGCCGGGTCCGGCCGGGGCGGGGGGCGCCGGGGCCACGGGCGCAGCGCCCGCCGGCCGGCCGGCGGGAGCCCGGGCGGGGCCCCGCTCGGCGCCCGCGCCGTCGTCCGGGCCGCCGCGGCCCGCCGCGCCCTGGCCCGCCGCGCCCTGGCCCGGCGCGCCCTGGCCCGGCGGGGACCACGCCGGCAGGTCCGCGGGCGGCCCGGGGTCGGGCTCGGGGGCGCGCGCGCCGCCGCGCGGCGGCGCGGGCGAGCCGCCGGCCGACGGGTCGAGGATCGCCTCGACCCGCACGTCGAGGCCGATCGCGTCGATGAGCGCCTGGCGCACCCAGTCGCCGTGGGCGCCCGACCCGAAGCGGTCGCGCAGCGCCGCGTGCGGGAAGCCGAGCACGAGCCGGCCCTCGGAGAGGTCGACGACCGAGGCGTTGTGCGCGACGAGGCTCCACGTCACCCGCTTGCGCCGGAGCCGGTCGAGCACCTCGGTCCACAGCCCGCGCACGGCGGCCAGGTCCATGGCCCCGGCCGCGGCCGGGTCGACGGGCACCGGCGGGGCGTGCGGGGCGTCGGCGGGCCGGCCGTCGACCGTCGGGGGGTCGTGCGGCGGCGCGTGGGGCGCCGGGGGCGGCGCCCCGGGCGGGGCGGGGGCCGCGACGGGCCCGGTCGGCGGGTGCTCCGGCGGAGCGACCGCGGCCGAGCCGCCCCGGGCGGGGTCCTCGCCGAAGGCGCCCGGCGCGCCCGCGGGCGGCAGGGCGACCTCGGGCCAGGCCTCGACGCCGGGGCCGGCGGCGGGCTCGGCTGCGGGCTCGGCGGCGGGGCGCGCACCCTCGGCGGCGGGCTCGGCGGCGGCAGCGGCGGCGGGCGACGAGCCCGGACGGGCTCCCGCGGGCCCCCGACCAGCGCCGTCGCCGCCACCCTGCTCGGCCGGACCCGGGCGGGCGGGGGCGGAGGCCGGCGCGGCGTGGCCGTCGACCTCCCCCGCGGGAGCCGGCGCCGCGGGCCGCAGCACCGGGCGCACGCCGGCCGCGGGCCCCGCGCTGGGTGCGCCGGCGACGGCCAGGCGGCGCTCGACCCGGTCGAGCCGGGCGGCGAGGCTGCGCGCGTCGTCCTCGGCGCCCGGCAGGAGGATGCGGGCCACGAGCAGCTCGAGGTGCAGCCGCGGGGTGGTCGCCCCCCGCATCTCGGTCAGGGCGGTCGCGACGAGGTCGCCCGCGCGCGACAGCTCCGCGGCGCCGAGGCGCGAGGCCTGCCCGCGCAGCCGCTCGAGCTGGTCCTCGGGCACGTCGTCGAGGATCTCCGCGGCGGCGTCGGGCGCGGCCTGCAGGACGATGAGGTCGCGCACCCGCTCGAGGAGGTCCTCGGCGAAGCGGCGCGGGTCGTGCCCGGCCTCGACGACCCGGTCCACGACCCGGAACGCGGTGGACCCGTCGCCGGCCGCCAGCGCCTCCACGGCGTCGTCGAGCAGGGCGCCGTCGGTGTAGCCCAGCAGACCCACCGCGAGCCGGTAGGACACCCCGTCGTCGCCGGCGCCGGCCACGAGCTGGTCGAGCACCGACATGGCGTCGCGCACCGAGCCCGCGCCCGCGCGCACGACGAGGGGCAGCACGCCCTTCTCCACGGCCACGCCCTCGCGCCCCGCGACGTCGGCGAGGTGGTCGAGCAGGCGCCGCGGCGGCACGAGCCGGAACGGGTAGTGGTGCGTGCGCGAGCGGATGGTGCCGATGACCTTGTCGGGCTCGGTCGTGGCGAAGACGAAGACGACGTGCGGCGGCGGCTCCTCGACGATCTTCAGCAGCGCGTTGAAGCCGCTCGCGGAGACCATGTGGGCCTCGTCGACGATGTAGACCTTGTAGCGCGACGCGGCGGGCGCGAAGAACGCCTTCTCGCGCAGCTCGCGCGCGTCGTCGACGCCGCCGTGGCTCGCCGCGTCGATCTCGATGACGTCGATGTGGCCCGGGCCGCCGCGGGCCAGCGCCACGCAGGAGTCGCAGCGCCCGCACGGCTGCGGCGTGGGGCCCTCGACGCAGTTGAGGCAGCGGGCGAGGATGCGCGCGCTCGTCGTCTTGCCGCAGCCGCGGGGGCCGCTGAAGAGGTACGCGTGGCTGGTGCGCCCGCGGCGCAGGGCCTGCTGCAGCGGCTCGGTGACGTGCTCCTGCCCGATGACCTCGGCGAAGGTCTCCGGCCGGTAGCGGCGGTAGAGGGCGGGCGGCACGACGACGACACTAACCGGCCCGCCCGACAGCGGCGCCGGCTCGGCAGCGCCCCCCTGCCCGTCCTCCGCCGCCCCCCTGCCGGCCCCCTAGCCGGCCCCTGCCCGAGCCCTGCCGCCCCCCGCCCGGCCCCTGCCCGGCCCGGACGGGCCCGCCGCCCGGCCCCTGCCCGGCCCGGACGGGCCCGCCGCCGGCCCTCCCGCTGCGCCCTCGCCGCGGCTAGGCTCCCGCCCGTGGAGGGCGACGGGGTCGCGGAGGCCGGGACCGGCCGGGAGGACGCGCCGACGGGCGGGCGGGCGGGCCTGCGCTGCGGCCACCAGGACCGCGATGCGGTCGCCGAGGTGCTGCGCCGGGCCGCGGGCGACGGCTTCCTCGACCTCGAGGAGCTCGACGAGCGCCTCGAGCGCGCGCACTCCGCGCGCACCTACGGCGAGCTGGACGCGCTCCTCGCCGACCTGCCCGGCGCCGCCGCGCCGGGGCCGGCGGCGCTGCCCGTGCCCGTCGCGGGCGGGCTGCCCGTGGGCGAGGAGGACGTGCTGCGCCTGAGCGCCCCCGTGGGCGACCGCAAGCAGGAGGGGCGCTGGGTCGTGCCGCGGCGCATCGTCGCCGAGGCCGGCCTCGGCACGGTGAAGGTGGACTTCACCGAGGCCGTGTGCGCCCACCCCGTGGTGGAGGTGCAGGTGCGCGCCAGCGTCGGCAACGTCGTGCTCGTCGTGCCCGAGGGCTGGAGCGCGCGCACCGACCAGGTCAGCGCCGGGGTGGGGTCGGTGAAGAACAAGGTGGGCGAGAGCCCGGGCGGCGGCGGGACGCTCCTGCACGTGCGCGGCTCGGCCGGCGTCGGGGACGTCGTGGTCCGCTTCCCCCGCACGTCGCGCTGGCTCCCCCGCTGAGCAGGCGCCGTCGGCGCCGCACGGCCCCGGGCAGCAGAGGACCCCTCGCGCACCCGCCAGAGCCTGCCTACCCTTGCTGCCTTCCGGCCCTGGGGGGGTTCGGTGGGATGACGCCGCACGAGGGGTCTGCGCACCACCGTACCCGACGCCCGGCGGTGGTCGGGCCGCCCGCGGCGGCTTGTATGCTCGTCCGCGGAGGATTCGCCTAGTGGCCTAGGGCGCACGCTTGGAAAGCGTGTTGGGGGCAACCCCTCACGAGTTCAAATCTCGTATCCTCCGCCGTCGCGCCGCCCGGCGCCGGCCTCGTGCCGGCGCCGGGCGACCGGCCCCCCTCCCCCGCTCGCTAGGCTCGGCGCGTGATCTTCCGCGCCGTCGGCGACCGTCGGCCCTACCCGGAGCACGACCTCAGCCCGCGCCAGTGGTCGCAGGTGCCGCCCCGCCAGGTCCGCCTCGCCGAGCTGGTGACGACCAAGCGCACGCTCGACCTCGAGGCGCTGCTCGCCGAGGACTCCACCTTCTACGGCGACCTGTTCGCGCACGTCGTGCAGTGGCGCGGCACGCTCTACCTCGAGGACGGCCTGCACCGCGCCCTGCGCGCCGCGCTGCACCAGCGCCAGGTCCTGCACGCCCGCGTGCTCGTCCTCGACGAGGAGCCGACGGCCTGACGCCCCGCGCCCGAGGGCCCGCGAGGGGCTGCGGAGCGGCTGGGGGCCGTCGTAGGGTGCCGCTGTGCCGAGGGGGTCCCGCGACAGCGCGCCGTACGAGGAGGCCAGGGACGCCGCCCTCGCGCTCGGCGCGGACGGGCGCCGCCCGCACGCCCTGCGCCGCGCGGCCGCGCGCACCGCGGCCGTCGGCCTCGTCCTCGCGCTGCTCGGCGGCGGCGCGGTCGCCAGCTGGCGCCTCCTCGTCGAGCCCGACCCCGTGAGCACGGCCGTCCCGGCGGCCGGCGGCCCCGGCTGCGGGCCGCGCGGGCCGGCCGCCGCCCTCGCCGGGGTCGCCCCGGCACCGCCCGCGCGGGTCACGGTGCAGGTCTGGAACTCCACCCGCTCCTCCGGGCTGGCGGGGCGGACCGCCGAGGAGCTCGCGGCCCGCGGCTTCCGGCTCGCCGGCCCCGCCGGCGACGACACCGGGCGCGACGACCGGCCGGGCACGAGCGCCGAGCTGCGGTACGGCCGCGGCGGGCGCCCCGCCGCTGCCGCCCTGCTCGCGCAGGTGCCCGGGGCCGTCCCGGTGCTCGACAGGCGCGCCCGCGGCGTCGTGCACCTGGTGCTGCACGAGGGCTTCGACGGGCTCCGCAGCAGCGCCGACGCGCTCGGCGTCGCCCGCGAGCTCGCCGCCCACGCGGCGGTGCCGCCCACCGCCCGCGCCTGCTGACGCGCCTGGGCGCCGGGGCGGCGCGCCCAACGCCTACCCTCGTCGCCGTGCGCGTGCTCACCCTCTCCTGCCCGGACCGGGCCGGCATCGTCCACGCCGTGAGCGGCGCCGTCCTCGAGGCCGGCGCCACGATCGTCGAGAGCCAGCAGTACGGCGACCCGGAGACCGGCCGCTTCTTCATGCGCGTGGCCATGGCCCCGCTCGAGGGCGAGGAGCGCCTCGACGCGCTCGCCGCGGCCTTCCCCGCGGTGGCCGAGCGCTTCGCCATGGACTGGCAGCTGCACCGGTCCCGCCCCACCCGTGCGCTGGTCATGGTGTCGCGGGCGGGGCACTGCCTCAACGACCTGCTCTTCCGCACCCGCGCGGGCGGCCTGCCGGTCGAGGTGCCCGCCGTCGTGTCCAACCACGAGGACCTGCGGCCGCTGGCAGAGTCGTACGGCGTGCCCTTCCACCACGTGCCGGTGCCGGCCGGCGGCAAGGCGGCCGCGGAGGCCCGCCTGCTCGAGCTCGTCGACGAGCTCGAGGTCGACCTCGTCGTGCTCGCCCGCTACATGCAGGTCCTCTCCGACGACCTGTGCCGGGCGCTCGAGGGCCGCTGCCTCAACATCCACCACTCGTTCCTGCCGAGCTTCGTGGGGGCGCGGCCGTACCACCAGGCGCACGAGCGGGGGGTCAAGCTCGTGGGCGCCACCGCGCACTACGTCACCGCGGCCCTCGACGAGGGCCCGATCGTGGAGCAGGACGTCGTACGGGTCGACCACGCGATGGACGCCGACGCCCTCGTCGCCGCGGGGCGCGACGTCGAGGCGCAGGTGCTGGCGCGGGCGGTCCGGTGGCACGCCGAGCACCGGATCCTGCTCAACGGCACCCGGACCGTCGTCTTCCGCTGACGCACCGCTGCCCCCTGCGCGGCTGTCCGCCGGGGCGCGGCGCGCCGGTGGTGCGGCCGGACCGGCGCCCTGCCCCTCCCTCCGAGGGCAGGGAGCCGGTCCTCGCCCAGGGGTTCGGGGCCGCCGTGGCGGCGGATGGGTGCGGGTGGGCCCCGATCGGGACGGACCAGCCGGGAGCGGGACGGACGGGCCGGGACCGGGACGGACCAGCCGGGACCGGACGGACCGGGCAGGCGCTCCCCGACCCGGCGGACCGGCGCGGCAGGCCCGGGACGGGGCCGGACGCGGGGGGCGGGGGCGGGGCGACGGCGCACCGGGGCGGCGCTCCGCGGCGCACCGGCGGGGGGCTCGCCGCGGCCCGGGGACGCACCAGGGGGCCGCCGCGCCGACCTCCCGCCGCCCACGGGGGGACAGGGGCGGAGGGACCTCCCGGGTCCGGGGGGACGTGCCCGGGAGGCCGGCCGGCGCGACGGCTGCCCCTAGCCTCCTCCACCGGACGCTCCTGGTCACCCCCAGGCGGCTCCCTGAGCACGGGCGGAGACGCAGATCACCCGGTCGGACCACGGGACGGGGGTCCGCAGGCGCCCCGGACGCGCGAGAGCCCCCCGGGGCTCACCCGGGGGGCTCTGCGCGGGCCGCCCCTCGACGGGGCGGCGGCTGCGGTGGCGGTGGGATTTGAACCCACGGAGGGCGTGAACCCTCACACGCTTTCGAGGCGTGCTCCTTAGGCCGCTCGGACACACCACCGCGGAGTACCTTACCGGACCCTGTGGTGCGCGAAGAACCGGCGCAGGACGTCCGAGCAGGCCCCCTCGAGCACCCCGGCGACGACCTCGGGGCGGTGGTTGAGCCGCCGGTCGCGCACCACGTCCCACAGCGAGCCGACCGCCCCCGCCTTGGGGTCCCAGGCCCCGAGGACGACGCGGTCGACCCGCGCGAGCACCGCCGCGCCGGCGCACATCGTGCACGGCTCGAGGGTGACGACGAGGGTGCAGCCGTCGAGCCGCCAGGAGCCCCGGGCCGCCGCCGCGCGGCGCAGGGCCAGGACCTCGGCGTGGGCGGTGGGGTCGGGCGCGGCGCCCTCGCGCCCCTCGCGCTCGTTGCCGCCCTCGCCGAGGACCGCGCCGTCGGGGCCGAGCACGAGCGCGCCCACCGGCACGTCGCCGTCGTCGCCGGCGCCCGCGGCGAGCGCGAGGGCCCGGCGCATGGCGGGCTCCCAGGCGGCGGTCACGGCGGGCGGCGGCACGCGGGGAGCGTACGGGCCGCGCCGCTCAGGTCGCGTCGAGCGCGGCCTCGTACGCGGGCCCGAGCCCCAGGTGCTCCGCGAGCACGCCGAGGAGCTCATCGGGGTACGCCTCGTCGTCCTCGCACAGCGAGCGCAGGGCGGCCGGCTCGAGGCCGAGGTCGGCGAGCAGCCCGAGGTCCCCGAGCCACGGGTCGTCCTCGGGCGCGAGGTCGGCCCCGGCGTCGACGAGCGCGTCGACCGCCTCGCGCCCCAGCGCCGTGCCCTCGGCGGCCTCGGGGTCGGCGACGAGCAGGCGGGTCTCGCCGCCCCCCACCCGCACGAGCAGGAAGGTGCTGTCCGCGAGGCTGACGAGGCCGAGCGCCCCGGCGTCGGCCGGGAGCTGGCGCAGCGCGCGCAGCAGGTCGGGGAGGTGCCCGGCCGTGCACGGGGGCAGCGGCGCCAGGCTCCACGCGCCGTCCTCGCGCCACGCGGCGAGCGCGAAGTCCGCCGCGCCGTCCGCGCCGTCCGCGCCGTCCGCCGCCTCCGCGCCCGCAGGGTCCGCAGCGCCCGGCGGCGGCGCCGCGCGCAGCACCTCGGGGCGGTCGGCGGCGAGGCCAGCGGTCACGGTGCACCTCCACGGGTGACGAGGTCGATGCGCTGGGTCGACTGTCCCATGACGCACCGTGAGCGCACTACCCCTCCGCCGCGGCGCTGAACGCCCCCGGGGACTCCGGTCCCCGGGGGCGTCCGAGCGCTCCGGCGCGGCAGCGCGTCAGCGCCGCGCGGTCGGCCGCAGCCCGGCCACCACGACCGCGCCCACGACCACGTGGAGCAGGGCGAGCACGGCCTGCGCGCCGCCGCCGACCCCGCTGCCGAGCGGCGCGCCCAGCGAGAGCACGAGCACGACGCCCGCGACGGCGGTCCAGGCGGTGCGCGGGCGGCGCACGGCGCGCTCGAGGACGGCGAGCAGGGCCCAGCCGGCGAGGGCGGCGACGACCGCGGCCGCCGCGACGGCAGGGGCGGCGACGGTGGTCTCGGTGCCGCCCTGGCGCACGGCGAGGTCCACGTCGAGCACGGGCACGGCGAGCGCCCAGGTCACGAGGGCGGCGAGCGCGGCCGCGGGGGCGGTCAGGGCGCGGCGCGCGCGCGTCCCCGCCGCGGCGGGCACGGCTGCGGTGGTGGCGGTGGTCATGGCGGTCATGGCGGTCCTCCTGGGATCGGGTGTGCGGGTCGGTCGTACGGGTCGTGCGGGTCGTGCGCGGGTGCCGGCGCCGGTCGCGGGTGCGGGGCCCGGCCTCAGACGACCTCCAGCTGGCCGGTCATCCCCATGGCGGCGTGGTCGACGAGGTGGCAGTGGTACGGGTAGACGCCGCGGTGGGTGTCGAAGGTGGCCTGCAGGGTCACGGTCTGGCCGGGGAACAGCAGGACGGTGTCCTTCTCGCCGGCCTCGGTCGGGTCGACGGGGCGCCCGTCCCGGGTCAGCAGCCGGAACTGCGCCAGGTGCAGGTGGAAGTTGTGCGGCACCGTGGCGCCGGCGTTGGTGACGGTCCAGTGCTCGGTGGTCCCCCACCGGACGCGGGTGTCGATGCGCGCCGGGTCGAAGGTGCGGCCGTTGATGGTGCCGCTGCGCCCCTCGGCGCCGTGCCCGCCGTGCCCCGCGTGGCCCGTCCCCGGCTCGTCCATCGACAGCACGAACTCGCGGCGGACCGTCGGCTCAGGCAGCGGCGGCAGGGCGCGCAGGACCTCGGGGACCCGGCTGTCGTCGGGCGCGGGCGCCCCGACGTGGAAGCGCAGGACCTCGCCCACCTGGTCCATCGGCCCGGGGCCGGTCATGTTGGCCAGGACGAGCTGCGTGCCGGGCGCGTACCCGGAGAAGTCGGCGACCACCTCGACCCGCTCGCCGGGCGAGACCACGACGACCGGGGTCGGGAAGGGCCGCTCGAGCAGCCCGCCGTCCGAGGCGATGACCTGCAGGGGCGCGCCGTCGGACAGCGCGAGCACGAAGGTGCGCAGGTTCGAGGCGTTCACGAGCCGCAGCCGGTACTTGCGGGCCGCCACGTCGAGGTAGGGCCAGGCCCGCCCGTTGACCAGCACGGTGGAGCGCTGCTCGGCGTCGTCGAGCTCGTACACGAGCCGCCCCCGCTCGTCGAGGCGGGCGTCGCGCAGGACGAGCGGGACGTCGTACCGGCCCGACGGCAGGCCGAGCGCGTCCTCGGCGGGGTCGCGGAGCAGGTAGAGGTGGGACAGCCCCCGGTACACGTGCTCGGACTCGACGTGGTGCGCGTGGTCGTGCACCCACAGCGACGCCGCGGACTGGTCGTTCTCGTAGACGTACGTCCGCCGGCCGCCGCGCGGCACCGTGTCCATCATCCCGCCGTCGTGCTCGACCGGGTTCGCGCCGCCGTGCAGGTGCGCCGAGACGGGGTCGGCGAGCGTGTTGACGTGGTGCACGGCGGCCCGCCGGCCCCGCGTCGCGCTGATCGTCGGGCCGGGCAGGCCGCCCCCGTACGAGAGCACCTCGGTCCGGACCCCGGGCACGAGCTCGGCGAGGGCGCGGCGCACGACGACGAGGTAGTGGTCGGTGTCCCGGGTGCGGCGCACGGGCCGCAGCACCGGCGGGACGGTGAGCGGGCGGGTGAAGTGCGGCACCGCGGCGGCCGAGCGGGGGCGCGCGCCGCCGAGGGCGAGGGCCGGGCTGGCGACGGTGCCGAGGACGCCGGCGCCCAGGCCGAGCTGGAGCAGGGTGCGGCGTGCGATCACGGGGTCCTCCGGGGCGGCGGGGGGAGCGGGCACCCCCGACGCTGCACCCGCGCGGCGGGCCCCGGGGCGGCGCGGGCCCGACGTCGTGACACCTCTCACCGCGGGCCCGCTAGCGTGCCCCCATGCGCCTCCACGTCGCCGACCACCCGCTCGTCGCCCACAAGCTGACGACGCTGCGCGACGAGGCGACCGACTCCCCCACCTTCCGCCGCCTCGCGGACGAGCTCGTCACCCTCCTCGCGTACGAGGCCACGCGCGACGTGCGCGTGGAGCCGGCGAGCATCCGCACGCCGGTCGCCTCGACGACGGGCGTGCGCCTCGCGGCGCCCAAGCCGCTCGTCGTCCCCATCCTGCGCGCCGGGCTCGGGATGCTCGACGGGATGGTGCGGCTGCTGCCGACCGCCGAGGTGGGCTTCCTCGGGATGATCCGCGACGAGTCGACCCTGCAGGCCTCGACGTACGCGACGCGCCTGCCGGAGGACCTGTCCGGCCGGCAGTGCTTCGTCCTCGACCCGATGCTGGCCACGGGCGGCACCCTCGTCGCCGCGGTGCGCTTCCTGCTCGAGCGCGGCGCCGACGACATCACCGCGATCTGCCTGCTGGCGGCGCCGGAGGGCGTGCAGGTGCTCCGCGACGCCGTCGAGGCCGACGGCACGGGCTCGCGGGTGTCCGTCGTGACCGCCGCGGTCGACGAGCGGCTCAACGAGCTCGGCTACATCGTGCCCGGCCTCGGCGACGCGGGGGACCGCCTCTACGGCGTCGTCTGACCCCCGCCGCCGCGCGCGGCGCCCTCGGCCCGCGGGCCCTCCTCGATCTGCCGCTCGGCCCGGGCGTCGTCCTCGGGGTGCGGCGACGGCGCACCCTCGGGGGCGTCGCGCACCTCCTCGGGCAGCTTGCGGGCCCGGCCGAAGAGGCTGAGCAGCGCGGTGTTCAGCACGGCCACGAGCGGCACCGCGACGACGGCGCCGCCGATGCCGGCGAGCAGGCCGCCCGCCGTCACGGCGAGCACCACGGCCAGCGGGTGCACCGAGACGCTCCGGCTCATGATCATCGGCTGGAGCACGTTGCCCTCGAGCTGCTGCACGACGAGGATCCCGATGAGGACGATGACGGCGGCGGTCACGCCGTTGGTGACGAGCGCGACCAGCGCGGCGAGCGCCCCGGTGACGACCGCACCGACGATCGGCACGAAGGCGCCGAAGAAGACCAGCACGGCCAGCGGCAGGGCCAGCGGCACGCCCACGAAGACGAGGACCAGGCCGATGCCGGTGGCGTCGATGGCGGCGATGAGGACGAGCCCGCGGACGTACCCGACGAGGGCCGTCCACGAGCGCCGGCCGGCCTCGTCGGCCGCCTCGCGACCGCGCCGCGGGAACAGCTGCACGAACCAGCGCCAGATGCGCTCGCCGTCCTTGAGGAAGAAGAACGCCGTGAAGAGCGCGAGCACGAGCCCGGTGAGGATGTTGCCGGCGGTGCCGAAGATGCCGAACGCGTCCTGGGTCAGGGTCCCCTGGTTGTCGACGATCCAGTCCTGGGCCTGGTCGAGGTAGCCCTGGATCTGCCGGTCCTCCAGCCCGAGCGGCCCGGTGCGCAGCCAGTCCTGGATCCGGGTGATGCCGCTCGAGGCGTTGGTGACGATGTCCGGGCCCTCCGCGATGAGCGAGGCCGTCATCGCGGAGAGGATCCCGAGGACCGCGAGCACCCCCCCGAGGAACACCAGCGCCGCCGCGGGCGTGCGCCCCATCCCCAGCCGCTGCAGGCGCGGCACCGCCGGGCCGATGAGGGCCACGAGCAGCAGCGCCACGACGAGCGAGTAGACGACGAGGGTGAGCCGCGAGACCACCTGGATCGCCACCCACACCGCCGCGGCGAGCACGAGGCCGCGCCAGGCCCAGGCCGCGCTCGCGCGCACGGGCCAGGGCACGGCCCGGTCCGGGTCGAGGCGGTCCCAGCTGGTCTCGTGCACGTCCCACGCGTGCTGCACCGAGCGGTCCACGTAGGGCTGCGCGGCCCGCGCGGCGGCCTGCACGAGCCGGGGGTCCGGCTCGTCCCGGTCGCGCAGGTCGACCGCGCCCGCGCTGGAGCCGGGCAGGAGGTCTCGGAGGCGGTGCCTCGAGGGGAGGGACGGCATGGTCACGCCGTTACCCCTGATCGACCCGCGCACCCCTCCCGCGGCCGAGGTCACCCCGGGGGGAGCGCCACCTCGCACCAGACCGCCTTGCCGCCCGGGGTGGGCCGCGTGCCCCAGCGCCCGGCGAGCAGCGCGACGAGCTGCAGGCCGCGCCCGTGCTCGTCGTCGGCCCCGGGGCGCATCCGGCGCGGCAGCGACGGGGCCCCGTCGTGCACCTCCAGCACCAGCGCGGAGGGCGCGCGCCGCAGCCGCACCCGCACCGGCGGCGCGCCGTGCACCAGCCCGTTGGTGACGAGCTCGCTGAGCAGCAGGAGCACGTCGTCGAGCACCGCCACGGGCCCGGCGCCCCACGAGCGGACGACGTCGGCCACCCGGTGGCGCACGGCGGCGACGGCCGCGGGGTCGTCGGGCACGTCGATCGACACCGTGGGGGCGGTCGGCCCGGGGTCGACCTGCGCGAGCAGCACGGCGACGTCGTCGTCGGGCTCGCCGGGGACGAGGGCGTCGACGAGCCGCCCGGGCAGGTCGGGCGCGAGCCGGGCCGCCCCCGGGCCGGCGAGCGCGGCCGCCAGCGCGCCGACCCCCGTGTCGATGTCGCTGTCGCGCCGCTCGACGAGCCCGTCGGTGTAGAGGGCGAGCAGGGCGCCGGGCTCGAGCGTCGTCGAGCGCTCGGCGAGCGCCCCCACCCCGGTGCCGAGCGGCGGGCCCTCGGCGTCCGCGAGGCGCCGCACGCCGCCGTCCGGGTCGCGCACGAGCGGCGGCAGGTGGCCCGCGTTGGCCCAGGTGAGCACGCGGTCGTACGGGTCGTGCACCGCGTAGAGGCAGGTGACGATCTGGTCGTCGCCGAGGTCGCGCACCACGCCGTCGAGGTGCTCGAGCACGTCGGCGGGCGGCAGGTCGAGGCGCGCGAAGGCCCGCACGGCCGAGCGCAGCTGGCCCATCACCGCGGCCGCCCTGACCCCGCGGCCCATGACGTCGCCGAGGACCAGGCCGGTGCGCCCGGCCCCCAGCTCGATCACGTCGAACCAGTCGCCGCCCACCTGGGTACCCTCGGTGCCCGCCCGGTAGTACGCGGCGACCCGCAGCGCCTCGGCGCGCGGCGGCACCTCCGGCAGCAGGCTGCGCTGCAGCTCGTCGGCGATGCTGCGCTCGCGGGCCGCGGCCTCGGCGACCGCGGCGGCGCGGGCCACCGCCCGCTCCGCCTCCCGCCGCCCCGTGACGTCCTGCGTGCTGCCCCGCAGCCGCACCGGCCGGCCCTCGTCGTCGCGCTCCAGCTCGCCGAGGACCCGGTAGGTGCGCTGCTGCCCGTCGGGCGTGGCGACCGGGACCTCGAGGTCGAGGGGCTCGCCCTCGGCCGCCGCGTCGAGCGCGGCGCGCAGCCGCTGCCGGTCGCCGTCGGGCACCCGCAGGTCGAGCACGCCCTGCGAGCCGGCGGCGTCGAGCTCGGCGCGCGAGAGCTGCAGCTGGCGGCGCAGCTCGGTGGAGGCGCGCAGCGCCCCGCTGGCCAGGTCGATCTCCCAGCTGCCCACCCGCGCCAGGCGCTGGGCCTGGTCCAGGAGCTCGCGGGCCCTGGCGAGGTCGCCCCGGCTGCGCCGCACCCGCTCGAGCTCGAGGTTGGCGCGCACCCGCGCGAGCAGCTCGCGGCTGGAGAAGGGCTTGGTGAGGTAGTCGTCCGCGCCCGCCTCCAGGCCCTCCACCGTCGCCTCCTCCCCGGCGCGCGCCGAGAGCAGGATGACGGGGGTGCGGGCGGTGAGCGGGTCGGCCCGCAGCGCCGCCAGCAGGCCGAAGCCGTCGAGGCGCGGCATCATCACGTCGCTCAGCACGAGGTCCGGCGAGCGCTCGCGGGCCAGGGCCAGGCCCTCGCGCCCGTCGCGGGCCGTGAGGACCTCGTGGTCGGCGGCCAGCAGCCCGCGCACGTGGTCGCGCATGTCGGCGTTGTCGTCGACGACGAGCACGCGCGGGCGCCCGCCCGGCGCCGGGGCGGGGGGCGCGGCGGCGGGCGCCGCCCGGGCCGGCTCCCGCGGGTCCGCGGGGTCCTCGCCGTCGGGCTCCGGCGCCGCGGCGCTCCAGCGCAGCGCCTCGGCGAGGAAGCCGCGCGCGGTGCGCGCGGCCCGGTCGCCGCCGGCGGGGCCCGGCTCCGCGACGACCTGGTCTGCCGGCAGGTGGTCGCTGCCCAGCGGGACGGCGACCTCGAAGGCGCTCCCCGCGCCCGGCGCGCTGCGCACCGCGACGGTCCCGCCGTGGGCCCGGACCAGGTCGGCGACGAGCGCCAGGCCGATCCCCGACCCCTCGTGGCTGCGCGAGGCCGCCCCCTCCACGCGGGCGAAGCGCTGGAAGAGCCGGTGGTGCTGGTCCTGCGGGATCCCCGTGCCGGTGTCCTCGACGACGAGCACCGCGCGCCCGTCGCCGGCCCGCAGCCGCACGGTGACGCGCCCCTCGAACGTGTGCTTCAGCGCGTTGGACAGCAGGTTGAGGACGACCTCGGCCCACATCTCCCGGTCCACGTGGACCGGCCCGGGCAGCGGCGGGCAGTCGACGACGAGCGCGAGGCCGGCCCGCTCGTACGCGGCGGCGAAGGTGCCGGCGAGCTCGGCGGTCGCGGCGGCGAGGTCGACCGGCTCGAAGCGCCCCCGGAGCCCCCCGGCCTCGACCCGCTGGAAGTCCAGCAGGGTGTTGACGAGCTTGAGCAGGCGCTCGCCGTTGCGCTGCACCACCTCGACGCGCTCGCGCTGCGGGGGCGCCAGCGGGTGCGCGCGGTCGGCGAGCGCGTCCTCCGCCGGTCCCAGGAGCAGCGTGAGGGGCGTGCGGACCTCGTGGCTGACGTTGGTGAAGAAGGCGGTCTTGGCCCGGTCGAGCTCCTGCAGGCGCTCCGCGCGCTCGCGCTCCTCCTCGTACGCCCGCGCGCCGGCCAGCGCGCTGGACACCTGGGTGGCGACGAGCTCGACGAAGCCGCGGGCGTCGGCGTCGAGCGGGCGCCACGGGTTCAGCCCGGCGACGAGGGCGCCCGCGACCCGGGTGCCGCCGTCGGGGCCCTGCTGGCGCAGCGGCACGACGAGGACGTGCCGGGGCGGGGCGTCCCAGGCGCCGGTGGGCAGGCCGGGGCGGGCGGTGACGTCGAGCACCGCGGTGCGCCCGGCGAGCACGTCGGCGAGGGGCCAGGCACCGCCGTCGCCGAGGGGCAGCTCGAGCGGGGCCGCCGGCGCGCCGGGGAGCACGCCGCTGGCGGCGCCGAGCCGCGCGGTGACCGCCTCGGCGTCGACGAGGTACGTCGCCGTGAACGGCAGGGAGCGCTGGTCGGCCGCGAGCCGGGCCGCCGCCGCGTCGAGGACCTCCCGCTCGCTGCGCAGCGCGGTGAGCGCCGAGCCCACCTCGCGCACCGTCGCCAGGTGCCGGGCGGAGACGACCCGCTCGGTCTCCTCGCTGACGACGCAGAGCATGCCGACGACGACGCCGTCCTCGTCGGTGAGGGGGCTGTAGGAGAAGGTGTGGTACGTCTCCTCCCGGTAGCCGCTGCGCTCGAGGAAGAGCATGAGCGCCTCGTCCCACGTCGCCTCGCCCGTGGTGAGCACCCGCTCGATGCGCGGCGCGATGTCCGGCCAGATCTCGGCCCAGACCTCGCGCGCGGGCCGGCCGAGCGCCCAGGGGTACTTCCGCCCGAGCGTGTCGCGGCGGTAGGCGTCGTTGCAGAGGAACGTCAGCTCCGGGCCCCACGCCATCCACATGGCGAAGCGCGAGGTGAGCAGGATCCGCACCGTGCTGCGCAGGCTCTGCGGCCAGCCGGCCGGGTCGCCGAGCGGCGTGGCCGCCCAGTCGACCGCGGCGAGGTCGCGCCCCACCCGGCCGCCGGACGCGAGGGCGCCCGGGAGCACGGCGGCGGGGGGCCGCGGCTCCCGCGGGGGCTCGGGCGCGGGCGGCACACCGGGACCGTACCGCCTGGCGCCGCCCCGGCACCCCCGCCGGTGCGCGGGGTGGTCCGTACGGGCCATGGCGCGGGCGGAGGGGCGGGGCTAGCGTCCGCGCCGTGGACGCGTCCAGCCCAGCGGCCGGCCTCCTGCCCGCGCTCCCCGAGGATTGGGAGCGCTGCCTGGCCGTGGCCGCCCACCCCGACGACCTCGAGTACGGCACCGCGGCGGCCGTCGCCCGCTGGACGGCGCAGGGCAAGCGCGTGACGTACCTCCTCGCCACCCGCGGCGAGGCCGGCATCGACGCGCTCGCCCCCGAGCGGGCCGGGCCGCTGCGCGAGGAGGAGGAGCGCGCGGGGGCCCGGGAGGTCGGCGTCGAGGACCTGGTGTTCCTCGACCACCCCGACGGCGTGGTCCACGACGCCCTGCGGCTGCGGCGCGAGATCGCGCTCGAGGTCCGCCGCCTGCGCCCCGAGGTGCTCCTCACCGGCGCCTTCGACGTGCGCATGGTCGGCGGCATGGTCAACCAGGCGGACCACCGGGTGGTCGGGCTCGCCGCCCTCGACGCGGCCCGCGACGCCGGGAACCGGTGGGTCTTCCCGGAGCAGCTGGCCGACGGGCTGGAGCCCTGGGGCGGGGTCCGCTTCGTGGCCGTCGCCGGCTCCCCGCACCCGACGCACGGCGTCGACGTCACGGGCGAGCCGCTGGAGCGCGGCGTGCGCTCGCTCGAGGCCCACGCCGAGTACACCGCGGGCCTCGGCGCCGCGGGGCCCGAGCCGCGCCCGTTCCTCACCTGGATGGCCCGGGCCTCGGGCCCGGCGCTCGGCGTGGAGGCCGCCCTCCTGCTCGACGTGCACGTGCTGCGCCCGGACGGCCCGCCGCCCTGGGTGGCGTGACCCCCCGCGGCCGCGCGCCTGCTCAGGTCGGGCCCGCGGCGGCCGACGGGCAGGGGTCGGCACGAGGAGGGGGGCGGGGGGCGTGGACGAGCCGTACGGCCACCTGCACTGGGGCGAGCGGCCGCGGCGCCCCCCGGCGGCGCCGGACCCGGCGCCGGAGCGGCCGGCGTACCGCGTGGGGCGCTCGCGGGCCGAGGCCGTCGCCGACGCGCGGCGGGCCCGGTCCGACCACCTGCGCCGTGACCGCGCCGAGTCCTTCGACCGCGCGGTCGCCAAGGCCGTCGAGGTCGTGGCCCGCGAGGCGGCGGCGGTCGAGGCGGGCGGGGTGCGGGTCGCGCGCGTCGTCGCGGAGAAGCGCTGGATCGACCCCGAGCAGCCGTTCCTCGCGGTGAGCGTGCAGGTCGAGCCGCCGGGACCGGGCGGCTGGGCCGAGGAGGACCTCGAGGCGGTGCGCGCCCGGGTGTCCGCGATGGCCCTCGCCGTGCCCGGCGGGCCGCGCGAGGTGCTCGTCTGGATCGACCGGGCGGCCTCGCGCGGCTGAGCCCGGGCCCGCCTCAGCCCGAGGCGCGCACGACCAGCTCGGTCGGCAGCACCACCGTCGAGGGCTCGGGGGCGCGCCCGGCCACGGCGTCGAGGAGCATGCGGGCGAGGCGCCGGCCCATCTCGTCGATGGGCTGGCGCACCGTCGTGAGGGCGGGCTGCAGGTGCGCGGCGAGCGGGATGTCGTCGAACCCGACCACGGCGACGTCCTCGGGCACCCGGCGCCCGGCCGCGGCGAGGGCCTGCAGGGCGCCGGCCGCGACGAGGTCCGAGGCGGCGAGGACGGCGTCCAGGCCCGGCTCGCGGCGCAGCAGCCGCTCCATCGCCGCGCGGCCCCCCGCCACCGTGTAGTCGCTGTGCCCGACGAGCGCCTTGGCCGGGCGCCGCCGCGCCGCGACGAGCGCCTCGCGGTAGCCCTCGAGGCGGTCGGCGCCGGCCGCCATGTCCTGCGGCCCGGCGATCGTCGCGATGCGCCGGCGGCCGGCGGCGACGAGGTGCTCGGTCGCGGCCCGGGCGCCGCCGCGGTTGTCCGCGTCGACGACGAGGACGCCCGGCACGTCGTGGGCCGGGCGGCCCAGCACCGCGACGGGCACGCCCGCGCCGGCGAGGGTGCCCGGCAGCGGGTCGTCGCCGTGCGAGGAGACGAGGATCATCCCGTCGACGTGCCGGTCGACGGCGTAGTGCTCCAGCCGCTCACGCTCCACCGGCGTCCGCGTGATCATGAGCACGAGCTGCACGTCGGTGGCGAGCAGCTCCTCGTTGACCCCGCGCACGACCGCGGCGAAGAAGGGGTCGCCGAACACCTGCTCCTCGGTCTCGCTGAGCACCAGGCCCAGCGACCCGCTGCGGCGCGTCACCAGGCTGCGCGCGGCGCGGTTGGGCCGGTAGCCCAGCTCGGCCGCCGCCCGCTCCACGGCGGCGCGCGCCCGGGGGCTGACCTGCGGGGCTCCGGTGAGGGCGCGGCTCGCGGTGCCCCGCCCGACGCCGGCCAGGCTCGCCACCTGCTCCAGCGTCGGGGCACGACGCCCCGCGTCCGGACCGCTCCGTGCGGCCACCTCGGCACCTCCTCGCGCGTCCCGGCCCCCGTGCAGGACGGACGGTACCGGTCGTGCGCGTTAGGCCGGGGCGACGCCGGGAAGCCGGGCCGGCATGCGCAGCGCCACGACCACGACCCGGACGACCCGGACGACCCGGACGACCCGGACCCCCCGGACGACCCGGACCCCCCGGACGACCCGGACCCCCCGGACGACCCGGACGCCCCTGCCGGGCGCGGCGGGCCCGGCCCGCGCCGCGAGCACCGGCCGGGCGCGCCGGTGAGCGCCGGGTACGGCGGCCCGCTCGACCCGGGCTCGTTCGACGACCTGCTCGCCCGCTTCTTCGGCGGGGCGGGGCGGCCCGTGCACCGGGTCGACATCACGCGGCTCATGAGCGCGGCCGCGCGCGAGGTGCTCACCGCCGCGGCGCGCCAGGCCGCGCAGTGGGGCAGCGACGACCTCGACACCGAGCACCTGCTCTGGGCGGTGCTGCGCACCGAGCCCGGGCGCGGCCTCGTGGCGCGCGCCGGCGCCGACCCCGACGCGGTGCTGCGCCAGCTCGAGCTCGTCATGGAGGGCGCGCCCGCGGCGCAGGAGCCGCCGGTGCTCACCCCCGCCGCGAAGCGGGCCCTGCTGGACGCGCACCAGGTCGCGCGGGCGCTGGGGGCCTCGTACATCGGCCCGGAGCACCTGCTCCTCGCCCTGCTGCTCAACGGCGAGTCGGGCGCGGCCCAGGTGCTCGCGGCGAACGGCGTCACGGCGCAGTCGCTGCAGGCCGGGCCGCCGGCCGGCGGCGGCGCCACCGGCGCCCCGGTCCCGGGGGGCCCCGCGCCGCAGGGCCAGCCCGGCGGCGGCCAGGGCGCGACCAGCGGCACCCCCACCCTCGACCGGTACGGCCGCGACCTCACCGAGGCCGCCCGCTCCGGAAGGCTCGACCCGGTCGTCGGGCGCGACGAGGAGATCGAGCAGACCCTCGAGGTGCTGTCGCGGCGGACCAAGAACAACCCGGTGCTCGTCGGCGAGGCCGGCGTCGGCAAGACGGCGATCGTCGAGGGGATCGCCCAGCGGATCGTCGACGGCGACGTGCCGGAGACGCTGCGCGGGCGGCGCGTGGTGGGCCTCGACGTGACCGGGCTCGTCGCCGGCACCCGCTACCGCGGCGACTTCGAGGAGCGGCTGACGTCGGTGCTCGACGAGGTCCGCTCCCACGGCGACGAGCTCGTCCTGTTCATCGACGAGCTGCACACCGTGGTGGGCGCCGGCGGGGGCGGCGAGGGCGGCGGCGCCGACGCCGCGCAGATGCTCAAGCCGGCGCTGGCCCGCGGCGAGCTGCACGTCGTCGGCGCGACGACGCTCGACGAGTACCGGCGGTACGTCGAGAAGGACGCGGCGCTCGAGCGACGCTTCCAGCCGATCCTCGTGCCCGAGCCGACCGTCGAGCAGACCGTGGAGATCCTGCGCGGCCTGCGCGACCGCTACGAGGCGCACCACCAGGTCCGGTACGCCGACGCGGCGCTCGCCGCCGCCGCCGAGCTGTCCGACCGGTACGTCGCCGACCGGTTCCTGCCCGACAAGGCGATCGACCTCGTCGACCAGGCGGGCGCGCGCAAGCGGCTGCGGGTGCGCACCCCCGCGGCGGACGTGCGCGGGCTGGAGCAGCGCCTGGAGCAGCTGCGCCGCGACAAGGACCAGGCCGTCGCCCACGAGCAGTACGAGCGCGCCGTCGCGCTGCGCGACGAGGTCGCGGCCCTGCAGGAGCAGGTCGACCAGGCGCGCACGGGCACGGGCGCGGTGCCGGAGGTGACCGCGCAGGACGTCGCCGAGGTCGTCGCGCGCCGCACCGGCATCCCCGCCGCGCAGCTCACCGAGGAGGAGATGGACCGGCTCTCCCGCCTCGAGGAGGCCCTGCACCAGCGGGTCGTCGGCCAGGACGAGGCGGTCGCGGCGGTGGCGCAGGCCGTGCGCCGCTCCCGCGCGGGCCTCGGCGACCCGGACCGCCCGATCGGCAGCTTCCTGTTCCTCGGCCCCACGGGCGTCGGCAAGACCGAGCTGGCGCGCACGCTCGCGGAGGCGCTCTTCGGCGACCAGGACCGGATGGTCCGCCTCGACATGAGCGAGTTCCAGGAGCGCCACACCGTGAGCCGGCTCGTCGGCGCTCCCCCCGGCTACGTCGGGCACGAGGAGGCCGGGCAGCTCACCGAGGCCGTGCGGCGCCGCCCGTACTGCGTCCTGCTGCTCGACGAGGTGGAGAAGGCCCACCCGGACGTGTTCAACGTCCTGCTGCAGCTGCTCGACGACGGCCGGCTGACGGACTCGCAGGGCCGGACGGTGAGCTTCAAGAACGTCGTCGTCATCATGACGAGCAACCTCGGCTCGGAGGCCGTGGTGGGCACCGTCGGGCGCATCGGCTTCAGCACCGGCGACGGGCCGGCCGAGCGGGACGTGCAGGACCGCGTCATGCGCCGGCTGCGCGAGTCCTTCCGCCCGGAGTTCCTCAACCGGATCGACGAGATCGTCGTCTTCCGCCGGCTCGAGCAGGCGCAGCTGCGCCAGGTCGTCGACCTGGTGCTCGAGGAGAGCCGCCGGCGGGTGCACGCCCAGGGCGTCGTGCTGGAGGTGGACGACGAGGCGCGCGACCTGCTCGTCGAGCAGGGCTACCAGCCGGAGTACGGCGCGCGCCCGCTGCGGCGCACCGTCCAGCGCCAGGTCGACGACCGGCTGTCCAACCTGCTGCTCGGCGGGCGGCTGCGCCGGGGCCAGGTCGCGCGCCTCGGCGTGCGCGACGGCCGGCTCGAGGTCGAGGTGCGCGAGCCGGAGGCCGCTGCGGCCGGGGGCTGATGCGGCCGGTGGCTGGTGCCCGGGTCCCGCGTCTGGCAGGACGCCTCGTGGCCGATCGGTAACACTGGGTCGGCGCGAGGCGATGGACGGGGGAGATCTCGATGCACGGAGGCGCCGCTGTGGGCCCGACCACCGCGCCCGGGGCGGCGCGCGCCCGGTTCCCGGCCGCCAGCGCGTCGGTCCCGGCCGCCCGCCGCCTGGTGCGCGGGCACCTGGGCGCGGGCACCGTGCCCGACGACGTCGTGGCCGACGCCGAGGTCTGCGTGAGCGAGCTGGTCACCAACGCGGTCCTGCACGCCCGGACCGAGCTCGAGGTGCTCGTCGCCCTCGCCTCCGGCGCGGTGCGCCTCGAGGTGCTCGACCGCTCGGCGCGGGTCCCCCGGCAGGTCGTGCACAGCGACGGCGCGGTCACCGGCCGGGGGCTGGAGATGGTGCAGGCGCTCTGCCGCGCGTGGGGGGTGGACCCCCGCCCCGGCGTCGGCAAGGTCGTCTGGTGCGAGCTCGACCTCGCGCCCGCGCCCGTCGCGGAGGACCTGGACGTCGACGCGCTCCTCGCCGCCTGGCCGGACGAGCCCCCGGAGGACCCGCCGGCGGCCCGCCTGCTCGTCCTGCGCGACTACCCGGTGCAGCTCGGGCTGCGGGCCAAGGAGCACGCCGAGGCCCTGCTGCGCGAGTGCGCCCTGCTGGCCGACGGCGCCGCTCGCGGCGGCACCCACGCGCCGGAGCGGCTGCTGCGGGTGGCCGCCGAGGCCAGCGAGCGCTTCGGGGACGACCTGCCGGGGCCGGACCGCGAGCGGCGCGAGGCGTACCTGCGAGGGGACGCGGTCGTGGACCTGCACTACCCCTGGGCGCCCGGCGGCGAGGAGCTCGTGCGCGAGTTCCGCGACGCGCTCGGCGCCCTCGACGCCTGGTCCCGCGACCGCGAGCTGCTGACGATGGTGCAGCCCGACGACGTGCGCGCGCTCCAGGCGTGGGTCCACGCCGAGCTCATCGCGCAGTGCGGGGGCGCGGCGCCGACGCCCTGGCGGGGGCCGCTCGCCTAGCGGCGGGTCAGCCGGTCCGACAGCGCGTCCCACCCGGCGTCGACGCGGCGGCGGGCGGGGTCGGCGTCGTACCACGCGACGACCTCGCGGGCCCCGACGTGGAACGGGGTCGTGGCCTCCCAGCCGGGCACGAGGCGCTTGACCTTGCTGTTGTCGAAGACCATCGAGTGCGCCTTGTCCCCGAGCAGGCTCGCCCCGGTCTCCGGGTCGTGCTCGGCGACGACCTCCGAGGGCACGTGGACGAGCCGCGGCGCGGGCACCCCCGCGGCCGCGCCGAGCGCCTCGTACACCCGGTCCCACGCCATCGCCTCGTCGCTGGTGATGTGGAACGCCTCCCCCACCGCGTCCGGGTGGCCCAGCAGGCCGACGAAGGCGCGGGCGAAGTCGGCGTGGTGCGTCAGCGTCCACAGCGACGTGCCGTCGCCGTGGACGAGGACCGGCAGGCCGCGGCGCATGCGGTCGACGTCGGTCCAGCCGCCGTGCGTGGGCACGAGCGTGCGGTCGTAGGTGTGCGAGGGGCGCACGACCGTGCCCGGGAACCCGGTGTCCCGGTACGCCCGCACGAGCGCGTCCTCGCAGGCGATCTTGTCGCGGCTGTACTGCCAGTAGGGGTTGCGCAGCGGTGTCGACTCGACGACGGGCAGCCGCCCGGGCGGCGTCCGGTACGCGGACGCGCTGCTGATGAGCACGTAGTGGCCGGTGCGCCCGGCGAGCAGGGCGACGTCGTCCTCGACGTGCTGGGGCAGGAAGGCCACGAAGTCGGCCACGACGTCGAAGGAGCGCCCGCCGAGCGCGCCGCGCAGCGCCGCCGGGTCGCGCACGTCGGCGTGCAGGACCTCGACCCCGTCGGGCACGGGCCGCGCGGAGGTGGCCCCGCGGTTGACGACGGTGACCTCGTGGCCCACCGCCTGCGCCCGCGCCACGCAGGCGGAGCTGATGATGCCGGTGCCGCCGAGGAAGAGCACGGAGAGGGCCACGGGCCGACGCTACCCGCGGGCGTTCGCCCGGGCGCGCAGCGGGCAGGCACCGGGGGTGCGCGGCCGCGCCCGCGACCCCGCACGACCACCCGCACGACCGCCCCGCACGACCACCCCGCACGACCCCACGACGACGGAGGACCTCGTGACGTACGCCCGCCGGCTGCTCGACACCCACCCGCAGGACGCCGTGGACCTGGACCGCGACCTGCTCGGGCGGGCCCTGGACGCGCTGTGGGCCTGCGCGCAGGCGTGCACCGCCTGCGCGGACGCCTGCCTCGGCGAGGACATGGTCGCGGACCTCGCGAAGTGCATCCGCACCGACCTCGACTGCGCGGACGTGTGCCTCGCGACCGGCAAGGTGCTGTCGCGGCACACGGCCTACGACGCGAACCTCTCCCGCGCGCTGCTCGAGGCCTGCGTCACGGCCTGCCGCTCCTGCGGCGACGAGTGCGCGTCGCACGCCGGGATGCACGAGCACTGCCGGCTGTGCGCCGAGGCGTGCCGGGAGTGCGAGGAGGCCTGCCGGGCGCTGCTCGCGTCCATGGGCTGACTGCTTCCCCCTCTACCCCGGGGGGGTACTCTTGACGGGTACCCGGGACCGCACGCGCCCCGGGGCGAGGAGGAGCACCGTGGCGACCACCACGACGTACGCCGTCCGCGGCATGACCTGCGACCACTGCGCCCGCGCGGTGACCGAGGAGGTCACGGCCCTGCCCGGCGTCACCGCCGTCGACGTCGACGTGCCCGCCGGCCGGGTCGTCGTCACGAGCGACCGCCCGCTCGACGACGCGGCCGTGGCCGGGGCCGTCGAGGAGGCCGGGTACGAGGTCGCGGCGCCGTGAGCGGCGCGAGCCCGCCGCACGGCTACACGCACCGCAAGGACGACCACCTCAAGCGGCTGCGCCGCATCGAGGGCCAGGTCCGCGGCCTGCAGCGCATGGTCGACGAGGACAAGTACTGCATCGACGTCCTCACGCAGGTGTCCGCGGTGACCCGCGCGCTGCAGTCGTTCTCCCTCGAGCTGCTCGAGGAGCACATGAGCGGGTGCGTCGTCGACGCGGCCGCCCGCGGCGGCGAGGAGGCCGACGCCAAGATCAAGGAGGCGTCGCAGGCGATCGCGCGGCTCGTCCGCTCCTGAGCCCCGCCCACCGCCCGCCCCGCCGCCCGGTCGGGCCCTCAGGTCCCGCCCGGCCCCGCCGATGGTCCCGGTGCACGGGCCGGACGGCCCGGCGGCGACGGGGAGGGAGGGGCACGTGCGCGCTCGTCCCGCCCTGCTCGCGGCCGGGGCCGCGGCCGCCTCGCTCGCCGCCGTCGCGGCGGACGACGTGGCGAGCTACCTCGTCCGCGCCCTCACCGCGGCCCTCGCGGCCGGGCTGCTGCTGGCGGGCGGGCGCGCCAGCGCCGTGCGCCCCGGGCGCCTCCTGCTCGCCGGCGCGCTGCTCGTCGGCATGGCGAGCGGCGTCCTCGCCGGCGTGCAGGCCGTGCTCGACGGCACCCCGCCCGTGGGCGGCGCCGCGGCCGTCCTCTACCTCGGCTACGCGCCCCTGGCCGTCGCGGGGCTGGTCAGCGTCCCGTGGGTGCGCGCCGACCTCGGCGGGCGCCTGCGGGTGCTCGCCGACGCGGCCGTCGCCGGCGGCGCGCTCTGGTACCTCGTGGTCCTCGCCGTCCCGGCCGACGTCTCGGCCGCGCTGACGAGGCCCGGCGAGGCCCTGCAGGTCGTGTACGTCGTCCTGCCCGCCCTCGTCGTCGCCACCGCCCTCGGGGTGCTCCCGCTGGCCGCCCCGGCGGCCCGCCCCTTCGTGGGCTGGGCCGCGGCGGGGATGCTCGTGCTCGGCGCCGGCGACGTGCTCTACGCGTGGCAGCTCCGGCAGGGCACGTACGCCCCCACCTCCGCCGCCGCCGTGCTCAACCAGGCGGCGCTGCTCGTGCTCGCCGTCGCGGCGCTCCGCTCGCGCGGCGTCGCCGCGGCGGCGGCCGCGCCGCCGGCGCGGGCCCGAGCGCTGGTGCCGGCGCTGCTCCCGTACGCCCCCCTCGTGCTCGCCCTGGGCCTGTCCGCCGTGCGGCACGCCGCCGGCGCCCCCGCGGTCGCCGGGCTGGCCGCGCCCGTGCTCGTCGTCGCCACCGGCGTGCTCGTGCGGCACGCGGTCGCGACGCGGGTCGCCGCCCGGCTCGTGCAGGAGCTCGCCGACGAGGCCGAGGACGCCCGGCGGCGGGCCACCACCGACGAGCCGACGGGCCTGGCCAACCGGGTCGCGCTGGCCGCCCACCTCGACGCGCTGGGTCGCGACGGTCGGCCGTTCGCGTTCGTCGTGGTCGACGTGGTCGGCTTCCGCACGCTCAACGACAACCACGGGCACGAGCACGGCGACGCCCTGCTGCGCGCCGTCGCCGGCCACCTCGTCGCGGGGGTGCCCGGCGCCTCGCTCGTCGCCCGCGTGGGCACGGACCAGTTCGCGGTCGTCGTTCCGCTGGGCGGCGGGGTCGGCGGGGTCGGCGAGGTCGGCGAGGTCGGCGGGGTCGGCGGGGTGGCGGCGGGCGAGCGGGCCGCCCGGGACGTCACGGGCGCGCTGCCGGCGACCCTCCCCCTCGGGCGGGTGCGCTGGCCGCTGCGGGTCTGCGTCGGGGTCGTGCTCCGCGGCCCCGGTGCCGCGCCGTCGGCGAGCGCGGAGCTGCTCGTCGAGGCCGACCTGGCGCTGCGCCGGGCCAAGCACGGGGAGGGCGAGGAGCGCGGGGCCGCGGTGCACGTGCTCGACGGGGCGACCCGGGACCGGGCCCGCGAGGCCTCGGCCCTGCGCGAGGCGCTCGCCGACCCCGACCTCGCGGAGTTCGACGTCCACTACCAGCCGGTGGTGGACGCCGTCGCCGGCCGGGTCCGCAGCCTGGAGGCGCTGCTGCGCTGGACGAGCCCGGTCCACGGGCCGGTGAGCCCGGCCGTGTTCGTCCCGCTGGCGCGCGAGGTCCGCTCGCTCGGCGTGCTCACCGACCACGTCCTGGACCGGGTCGCGCGCGACCTGCGCCGCTGGCACGACGAGGGCGCGGGCGCCTGGACGCCGGTCGCGGTGAACCTCACCGCCGCCGACGTCACCGACCCGGCGCTGCCGTGCCGGCTGGCGGCCGCGCTGGACCGCCACGGCGTGCCCGCCGGGCTGCTGCACGTCGAGCTCACCGAGGACGGCCTGCTCCACGACTTCGGCGCGGCCCGGCGCACCCTCGCGGCCCTGCAGGAGCGCGGCGTGCGCGTCGCCGTCGACGACTTCGGCACCGGCTGGTCCTCGCTGCGCTACCTGCGCCGGCTGCAGCCCGACGCGGTGAAGCTCGACCGGGAGTTCGTCCAGGCGGCGCTGCACGAGCCGCGCACCCGCGTGCTCGTCGCGGCCGTCGCGGACCTCGCCGCGCGCCTCGGCCTGGACTGCGTGGCCGAGGGCGTCGAGACCGCCGACGAGCTCGACCTCGTCACGGGCGTGGGCATCCGGCTCGTGCAGGGCTACCACTTCTCGCGCCCCGTCCCCGCCGCCGCGGTGCCGGCGCTCGTGGCGTCGCTGGACGCGGGCGGGGGCGTCACGACGCCCGCGGGGGCAGCGCCCGCCGCCGCGGGCGCCTGAGCGGCGGGCGTCACACCGGCCGGCGGGACCTTCGGCCCTGCTGCGGCGGCGCCGCCGCGACGACGCTCCTCCTGCCCGCCGGACCGCGGGCGCGGCGCTCGCGCGCCGCGGGCACGACGTACGGAGCGACGGGTGGACGCCCTCGACCTCGCGCGGTGGCAGTTCGGCATCACCACCGTGTACCACTTCCTCTTCGTCCCGCTGACGATCGGCCTGTCGGTCCTCGTCGCGGGGCTGCAGACGGCGTGGCACCGGACCGGGCAGGAGCGCTACCTGCGCGCCACGAAGTTCTGGGGGAAGCTCTTCCTCATCAACGTCGCCATGGGCGTCGTGACCGGGATCGTGCAGGAGTTCCAGTTCGGCATGGCCTGGAGCGACTACTCCCGCTTCGTGGGCGACGTCTTCGGCGCGCCGCTGGCGATGGAGGGCCTGCTGGCCTTCTTCCTCGAGTCGACGTTCCTCGGCCTCTGGATCTTCGGCTGGGACCGCCTGCCGCGGCGCGTCCACCTCGCCACGATCTGGGTCGTCGCGCTCGGGACGTGGCTCTCCGCGTACTTCATCCTCGCGGCCAACTCCTGGATGCAGCACCCGGTCGGCTACGCCGTCGACCCGGCCACCGGGCGGGCCCGGCTCACCGACATCGGCGCGGTGCTGACCAACTCGACCGTCCTCGTCGCGTACCCGCACGTCATCACGGCCTCGCTGGTGACCGGTGCGGCCTTCATGCTCGGCGTCAGCGCGTGGCACCTGGCGCGGGGCAACGAGGTGGAGGTCTTCCGCCCGTCGCTGCGGCTCGCGCTCGTCGTCGCCCTCGTCGGCAGCGTCGGGGTCGCCGTCACGGGCGACCTGCAGGCCAAGCTCATGACCGACCAGCAGCCCATGAAGATGGCGGCCGCCGAGGCCCTGTACGAGACGCAGGCCCCGGCCTCGTTCTCGGTGCTGACCCTCGGCAGCCTGGACGGCAGCGAGGAGCTGTGGAGCCTGCGGGTGCCCCGCGTCCTGTCGTTCATGGCCGAGGGCGACCCGGACGCGCGCGTCGAGGGCATCGACGACCTCCAGGCCGCGTCCGTGGAGCGGTTCGGCGAGGGCGACTACGTGCCGAACGTGCCCGTCACGTACTGGACCTTCCGCCTGATGATCGGCTTCGGGGTGCTGTCCGCCGGCCTCGCGGTCCTCGGCCTGTGGCTGACCCGCCGCGGGCGGCTGCCCGCGAGCCGGCTGTTCTGGCGGGCGTCGGTGCTCGCGATCGGGCTGCCCTTCGCCGCGAACTCCGTGGGGTGGGTCTTCACGGAGATGGGCCGGCAGCCGTGGGCCGTGTACGGGGTCCTGCCCACCAGCTCCAGCGTCTCGCCGACCATGTCGGTCGCCGAGATCGCGACGAGCCTGTCGGTCCTCACCGCCCTCTACGGCGTCCTCGCCGTCGTCGAGCTGGGCCTGCTCGTGCGCTACGCCAAGGCCGGGCCGCCCGCGGTGCCCGCGCACTCCCCCGACCCCGCGGACGAGGACGAGCCCGTCCTGTCCTTCGCGTACTGAGGAGCTCCCGATGACCCTCCCCGAGCTCTGGTTCGTCCTCATCGCCGTCCTGTGGGCCGGCTACTTCGTCCTCGAGGGCTTCGACTTCGGCGTCGGCATGCTGCTGGCGGGGCTGTCCCGCGACGAGGTCGACCGCCGCGTCGTCCTCAACACCATCGGCCCGGTCTGGGACGGCAACGAGGTGTGGGTGCTCGTGGCGGGCGGCGCGACCTTCGCCGCCTTCCCCGACTGGTACGCCTCGCTCTTCAGCGGCTTCTACCTCCCGCTGCTGCTCGTGCTGGTCGCGCTCATCGTGCGGGGCGTGGCGTTCGAGTACCGCGGCAAGGTGGACAGCGCTTCCTGGCGGCGGCGGTGGGACCTGTGCATCGTCTGGGGCTCGCTGCTGCCCTCGGTGCTCTGGGGCGTCGCGTTCGCCAACCTGGTCCGCGGCGTGCCGATGACGGCGGAGGGGGAGTTCGACGGCTCGCTCCTCGGCCTGCTCAACCCCTACGCCCTCCTCGGGGGCCTCACCACCTGCACGCTGTTCCTCCTGCACGGCGCGCTCTTCCTGGCGCTGCGGACCACGGGCGGGGTGCGCGAGCGCGCGCACCGCGCGGCGGCAGCGCTCGGCCCCGTCGCCGCGGCCCTCGCCGTCGCGTTCCTGGGCTGGACGCAGGCCCTGCGCGGCAGCGCCGCCACCCTCGCCCTCGCGGCCGTCGCGGCGGCGGCCCTCGTCGCCGGGCTGGTGGCGCAGCGCGCGCGGCGCGAGGGCTGGGCCTTCGCCCTGACGGCGGTGACGCTCGTCGCCGCGGTGGCCACCCTCTTCGTGGCGCTCTTCCCCGACGTCATGCCCTCGTCGACCGACCCGGCGGGCACCCTGAGCATCGCCGGCGCCGCCTCGTCGGGCTACACCCTCGAGGTGATGACCCGGGTCGCCGCCTTCGGCACCCCGCTCGTGCTGCTCTACCAGGGCTGGACGTACTGGGTGTTCCGCCGGCGGATCGGCCGGGGGTCGATCCCCGCCCCGGTCGCGCTGCCGGCGCAGCGCCGCCCGGAGACCGCCCCCGAGCAGGTCGGCTGACGTGGCGGGGCCGGTCGACCCGCGCCTGCTGCGCGAGGCGCGGCCCGCGGCGGCGTACCTGGTGCTCTGCGTCGCGGTCGGCCTCGTCACGGCGGTCCTCGTCGTGCTGCAGGCCGAGCTCGTCGCCTCCGCCGTGGCCCGTGCCGTCCACGGCGCCGGGCCGGGGCAGGTCGGCGGGGCCGTCCTGGCGCTGGGCGCGGTGCTGGCGGCCCGCGCCGGGCTGTCCTGGCTGACCGAGTCCCTCGCGGCCCGCACCTCCGCCGCGGTGCGGGCCCGCCTGCGCCGCCGGCTGCTCGAGCACGTGCTGCTCCTGGGCCCGCAGCGGCTGGCCCGGCACCGCGCCGGGGAGGTGACGACGCTCGCGACGCGCGGCCTCGACGCGCTCGACCCGTGGTTCGCCCGCTACCTGCCCCAGCTGCCGCTGGCGGCGCTGGTCCCCGCCCTCGTCGGCCTGCGGATGCTCGTCGCCGACCCGCTCTCCGGGCTCGTCGTCGCGGTGACCGTGCCGCTGGTGCCGCTCTTCATGGTGCTCGTGGGGCTGGCGACGCGCGAGCGCACGCGGCGCCGGTGGCGCGCGCTGGAGCGGCTCGGCGGGCACTTCGCCGACGCGCTGGGCGGGCTCGCCGAGCTGCGCGCGTACGGCCGCTCGCGCGGCTACGCGGACGCCGTGCGGGAGGTCAGCGAACGGCACCGCCGGGAGACGATGGGCACGCTGCGCGTGGCCTTCCTGTCCTCGCTGGTGCTCGAGCTCGTGGCGACGCTGTCCGTCGCGCTGGTCGCGGTGTCGATCGGGCTGCGGCTCGTCCACGGCTCGGTCGACCTCGAGACCGCGCTGCTGGTGCTGCTCCTCGCACCGGAGGCCTACCTGCCGCTGCGGCGGGTCGGCGAGCAGTACCACGCCGCTGCCGAGGGCGCCGCCGCGCTGGAGAGCGCCTTCGCGGTGCTCGGGGAGCCCCTCCCGGAGCACGGCGACCGGCCGGCGCCGCGGCCCGGCCGCATCGAGCTGCAGGACGTCGCCGTGACGTACGAGGGCGCCGACGGCCCCGCCCTCGAGGGGCTCTCCCTCGTCGTCGAGCCCGGGACGGTGCTGGGGCTTGTCGGTCCCAGCGGGGCCGGGAAGTCCACGGTGCTGGGCCTGCTGCTCGCGACGGTGCGGCCCACGCGCGGACGCGTGCTCGTCGACGGGACCGACCTGGCCGACGTGCCGCCGGACGCCTGGCGCCGGCACGTCGCCTGGGTGCCCCAGCGCCCGCGCCTCGTGGCCGGGACGGTCGCCGAGAACGTCGCGCTCGGCACCACCGCCGCGGCGGCGGAGGTCGCGGCGGCCGCGTCCGCCGCGCAGGTCGACCTGCCGCTCGACCTCGTCGTGGGCGAGCGGGGCGCCACCCTGTCGGCGGGGCAGCGCCGCCGCGTCGCGCTGGCCCGCGCGTTGCTGCGCGACGCCCCGCTGCTCCTGCTCGACGAGCCGAGCGAGGACCTCGACGACGCGACGGAGGCCCAGGTGCTCGCCGCCCTGGCCGCGCAGGCCGGCGGTCGTACCGTCGTGCTCGTCACCCACCGCCGTGCGGCGCTGGACCTCTGCGACGCCGTCGAGGTCGTCGTGCCGCCCCTCGCGACCGCGGGGAGCGCCCGGTGAGCCCGTCCGCGCTGCTGCGGCCGGCGGCGCGGCGCCTCGCCATCGCGGCGGCGGTCGGGAGCCTCGCGCTCGGCTGCGGCGTCGCCCTCATGGCGTGCTCGGCGTGGCTCATCAGCCGGGCGGCGCAGCACCCGCCGGTGCTGGTGCTCTCCGTCGCGGTCGTGGGCGTGCGCGCCTTCGGGCTGGGGCGGCCGGTGCTGCGCTACCTGGAGCGGCTGCTGGCCCACGACGCGGCGCTGCGGCTGCTCGCGGGCCTGCGGGTGCGCGTCTTCCGGGCGGTGGACGCCGGGGGCGCCGGCGGCCTGGCCGGGCGGCGCCGGGGGGACCTCCTCGCGCGGCTCGTCGCGGACGTGGACGCGGTGCCCGACCTCGCGCTGAGGGTGCTGCTGCCGGCGGTCGCCGCCGCCGCGGTGTCGCTGGGGAGCGCGGCCCTGCTCGCCGCGGTGCTGCCGGCCGCGGCGCTGCTGCTGCTCGCCGGGCTCGGCGTCGCCGGGGTGGCGGCACCGGCGCTGACCGCGGCGACGGCGCGTCGCGCGGAGCGCTCTGCCGCCACCGCGCGGGCCGACGTCGCGGCCGCGGCGGCCGAGCTCGTGGGGGCCGCGCCGGACCTGCTCGTGCTCGGCGCCGGGCCGGCCCGTCTGGACCACCTCGACCGGCTCGAGGCCCGGCTCGCGGCGGCCGAGCGCCGGTCCGCGCGCTGGGCGGGGGCCGGCACGGCCCTGTCGCAGCTCGGGCTGGCGGTGCCGGTCGCCGGCGGCCTGCTCGTGGGGGTGCCGGCCGTGCGCACGGGCGCCCTCGACCCGGTGCTGCTCGCGCTGGTCGTGCTCGTGCCGCTCGCGGTCGCCGAGGCGGTGGCCGGGCTGCCGGCCGCGGCCGTGGCCCTGCAGCGCGCCCGGGCCGCTGCGGCGAGGGTGCAGGAGGTGCTGGCGCAGGAGCGGCCGGCGGCGCGCCCGCTCGCGGGGCCGGACGCCTCCGGGGCGCCGACGGGCGTGCCCGACCTGCTCGTGGAGGGGGCGACGCTGCGCTGGCCGGGGGCGGCCGCCCCCGTGCTGCGGGACGTCGACCTCGTGGTCCCCGCCGGTGCCCACGTCGGGGTGGTGGGTGCCAGCGGCGCGGGCAAGAGCACGCTCGTCGCCGCGCTGCTCGGCGCGCTGGTGCCCGAGCGCGGGCGGGTGCGGGTCGGCGGCGAGGACCCCGCCGCGCTGGGCGACGCGGTGGCCAGCCGGCTCGCCTGGTGCGGCCAGGACGCGCACGTCTTCCACACGTCGGTGCGCGAGAACCTGCGGCTCGCCGCACCGGGCGCGGCGGACGCCGACCTCGAGGCGGCCCTGCGCGCCGTACGCCTCCTCGACCGCGTCCGCACCCTGCCCGCCGGCCTCGGCACCGTGCTCGGCGAGGAGGGCGCCACGCTCAGCGGCGGCGAGCGCCAGCGGCTCGCCCTGGCCCGCGCCCTGCTCTCGGGCGCCCCGGTGCTGCTCCTCGACGAGCCCACGGCGCACCTCGACGTCGCGCTCGCCCGCGAGCTCACCGCCTCGCTGCGCGAGGCCGCCCGCGGTCGCACCCTGGTCGTCGTCACCCACCGCGCCGAGGCGCTGCAGGGGCTCGACGCCGTGGTCCGGGTCGACGCCGGCACGGTCACGCCGCTCACGGCGCCGCTGGCGGCGTAGCTCCGGGCGCGTCCTGCGCTGACGCACGGGCCGCGGGGACTCCCTCCGGGGCGCGAGCCGCCTGCGCAGGACCTCGCCGGGGCCGGCCGCGGCCGGACCGACGCGGCGGGCTCCCACCGGCGCCGGGTGAGGCGCTGGGCGAGGTGGCGTTCGTGGCGGCGGGGTCGCTGCTCGGGGTCGACCCACCGCGGCGGCACCACCTCCACCACGGTCCCGGCCCGACCCTCGTGGGCGGTTCACCCCCGCGCCTCCGCCGGCTCCCACCGCGCCACCCCGGCCGACCACCGCGCCGTCGACCCGGCACCCGCCGCCGCGTGCACCCCCCGCACGTCCGCCTCACGCACCACCGCCAGCAGCACAGCGTCCAACCGGCCCGCGACCCCAGCACCGCCGCCACCACCTGCGACAGCTCCCCGTCGGCACCTGCCACACCGCACCACCCGCGCCACCAGCACCCGCAGCACCCGGGTCCTCCGCGGCGACCGCGCGCGGGTCGGACGTCACCAGCGACACCGACCCCAGCACCGCCGCGACCTCGCCCAGCGCAGCCGCCACCGGCGACCCCACCACCTGCTCCACCCCGCTGCGAACCCACGTTCGAGCACCGACAGCTCCACGACCAGGAGGGCGCTATCCCACGGCAGCGCACCACAGCCACCCGTACGGCGCAGGCCCTCCGCCCCGCGCCGCCGCCCGACGACCGCCCGTGGCCGACGGCGGCCCCGCCTCAGCCCAGCCGCTGCCCCCGCACGACCTCGAGCGGCAGCCGCAGGAGCACGTCGTACGGCCCCCACGCCTCCCCGGCCCGCCGCCGCAGCTCCGGCTCCTCCTCCGGCGCGACCAGCTCGGCCAGGCCCGTGGCCGTCACCGCCCACCCGCCGTCACCGTGCAGGTCGTCGGCGTGCAGGGCCACGACGCTCCCCGGAGCGGCGGTGGCGACCTCCGAGCCGGCGGGCGCGGCGAACACGAGGCAGCCCCCGTCGGCCACGGGCACCACCGGGGCCACCGCCGGCAGCGCCCGGTGGACGTACACGAGCCGCGCCAGCGCAGCGGCCAGCAGCAGGGCCCGGCTCTCCTCGGACCCCAGCTCACCACCCGCCGCACGACCGACCATGCCCCGCAGCATCGGCCCGCGCGGGGCCCGGCGGCAGGGTCGAAGGTCACGTACCGCGCCGTACCCTCGGCGGGTGGCCGAGAGGATCCCGGAGCCCGCGCCGTCGAGCGCCCTGCGACCGCTGGAGCGCGTGCACCTCGACGAGCTCCTCGCCGAGCTCCTCGACCGCGTCGGCGAGGTCGTCTCCACCCAGGAGCGGCTGCGCCAGCTCCTCGACGCCGTCGTGGCGCTCGGCTCCGACCTCGACCTGCGCAGCCTGCTCCAGCGCATCACCGGCACGGCGTGCCGGCTCTCCGGCGCCCGCTACGGGGCGCTCGGCGTCATCGGCCCGGACGACACCCTCGTCGAGTTCATCACCCACGGCATCACCGACGAGGAGCGCGCGCGCATCGGCCCTCCGCCTGAGGGCCACGGCGTCCTCGGGCACCTCATCACGCACCCGGCCCCGATCCGCCTGCCCGACATCCGCGAGCACGCGGCGTCGTACGGCTTCCCGGCCCACCACCCGCCGATGACGACGTTCCTCGGCGTCCCCCTGCGGGTGCACGGGCAGGTGTTCGGCAACCTCTACCTCACCGAGAAGGCCGGGGGCCACCAGTTCACCGACGACGACGAGACGGTGGTCACCGCCCTCGCCTCGGCCGCCGGCATCGCCGTCGAGAACGCCCGCCTGTTCGAGAGCGCCCGGCGCCACCAGCGCTGGCTCGAGGGCGCCGCCGCCGCCGCCGAGGCGGTGCTCGGCCCGGCCGACGGGCGCGGCGCCGCCCGGGTCGTCGCGGAGCAGGCCCTGGCGCTGACCGGCGCGGACGCCGCCCTCGTGGCGGTCCGCCAGGGCGACCTGCTCGAGGTGCGCGCGGCGGACGGTCCCGGCGCCCGCGCGGCCGAGGGGGTGCGCCTCGCCGCCGACGACGGGGCGCTCGGCGAGGCGCTCTCCGGCGACGCCGTCGTCGTCCCGGACCTCGCCGCCGCCGTCCCGGGCCTCGGGGCCGCCGTCCCCGCGGGTACGGGCCTGCTGGTGCCGCTGCCCGGCCCGCAGGGGCCCGTCGGCGTGCTGCTGCTCGCGCGGCCCGGTCCCGGTGGCGCCGGCCTCGTCGCCGACGACGTCCCCGAGCTGCAGTCGTTCGCCGACCAGGCCTCCCTCGGTCTGCAGAGCGCGCGGGCCCGTGAGGACCGCCAGCGCATCGCGGTGCTCGAGGACCGCGACCGCATCGCCCGCGACCTGCACGACACCGTCATCCAGCGCCTCTTCGCCGTCGGGCTCCGGCTGCAGACCGCCGCGGAGCTCGCCGGCCCCGGCCCCGCCGAGGAGCGGGTCCTCGCCGCGGTGGAGGACATCGACGTGACGATGCGGGACCTGCGCGCGGCGATCTTCCAGCTGCACCGGCGGCGCGACGACACCGGGCTCGCCGCGGAGCTGGCCCGCCTCGTCGAGGACGCCCGGCACCACCTCGGCACCTCCCCCCGGCTGGTGCTCGACGGGCCGGTGGACCTCGGCGTGCCGCCCGAGGTGCGCCACGACCTCCTGGCGGCCCTGCAGGAAGCGCTCTCCAACGTCGTGCGCCACGCCGGTGCCCGCCACGTCGAGATCCACCTGTCGGTGGACCGGGAGGCCGTGCGCCTGACGGTGCAGGACGACGGCCGCGGCGTCGGCTCGCCCGAGCACCGCAGCGGCCTCGCCGGCCTCGACGCGCGGGCGGCCCGCCACGGCGGCACGTCCTCCGTCGCCGACCGCGACGGCGGCGGCACCGTCCTGACCTGGACCGTGCCCGTCAGCGGCCGGTGAGCCGGGTGGCGAAGATCGCCGCCTGCGTGCGCCGCTCGAAGCCGAGCTTCGCGAGCACGCTCGACACGTAGTTCTTCACCGTCTTCTCCGCGAGCGAGAGCCGCTCGCCGACCTCGCGGTTCGTGAGCCCCTCGGCGACGAGCATGAGCACCCGCCGCTCCTGGACGGTCAGCCCCGCCAGCTCCTCGGGCTCGTCGGGGCCGGCCTGCAGCCGCTCCTGCACCCGCTGCACGAGCACCGGGTCGAGCAGGGACTTGCCCGCCGCGACCCGGCGCACGGCGTCGAGCAGCTCGCGCGAGCGCACCGTCTTCAGCACGTAGCCCGACGCGCCCGCCAGCACCGCCGACACGAGGGCCTCGTCGTCGTCGTACGAGGTGAGGACGAGCCCCCGCACCGACGGGTCGACCGAGCGCACGTCCCGGCACACGTCGATCCCCGATCCGTCGGGCAGCCGGGCGTCGAGCACCGCCACGTGCGGGCGCAGCGCCGGGATCCGCCGGGACGCCTCCTGCGCCGACCCCGACTCGCCGACGACCTCGAACCCCCCGGCGTGCTCGAGCAGCTCGCGCAGCCCCGAGCGCACCAGCTCGTGGTCGTCGAGGAGGAAGACCCGCACCACGCCCGTCCCGTCCATGCGCCCAGTCCTACCGCAGGCCGGCGGGGCCGGGCCGGGACCTTCGGCCCTGCCGCCGTACGGGCGCCGCAGCGAGCCTGGGAGCAGACGACCCGAGGAGGAGCCGTGCACCCCACCCCACCGCGCGCGCCGGCCGGCGCCCGCGTCCTGGTGAGCGTCGCCAGCAAGCACGGGGCCACCGCCGAGATCGGCGAGCGCGTCGCCCAGGTGCTGCGCACCGGGGGGCACGACGTCGACCTCGTGCGGCCCGACGACGTCGGCGCCGTCGACGGCTACGACGCGGTCGTGCTCGGCAGCGCGGTGTACGCGGGGCACTGGCTCGCCCCCGCCCGCGCCCTCGCCCTGCGCCTCAGCGCGCAGCTGGTCCTGCGGCCGGTCTGGCTCTTCTCGAGCGGACCGGTCGGGGACCCGCCGTACCCGGTCGGGGAGCCGGTCGACGTGGAGCGGGTGCTGGCGAGCACCGCGGCCCGCGACCACCGCGTGCTGCCGGGCCGCGTGGAGCGCGCCCGGCTGTCGTTCGCGGAGCGGGCGGTGCTGCGCGCGCTGCGGGCGCCCGAGGGCGACTTCCGCGACTGGGCGCAGGTCGAGGACTGGGCCGCCGGGATCGGGCGGGCGCTGGCGCCCTCCCGCGTCGGCTGACCGCACGAGCGGGCACGGGGACCACGGGGACCACGAGGAGCACCGGGAGGGGCTGTGCAGCAGAGGGTGACCGTCGGGGTCGACGGGGGCGGGACGGGCGCGCACGCGCTGGACTGGGCGGTGCAGGAGGCGTCGCGGCGCAGGGTGCCGCTGCGGCTCGTCAACGTCGCGGACCTCGCCGCGCACGAGGCGGCGCTCGCGCCGGTGCCGGGGGCGTTCTACGGGCTGCTGCTCGAGCAGGGGCGCAAGGCCCTGGAGCAGGCGCAGGCGCACGTCGCGGCCGTCGCCCCCGACCTGCGGGTCGAGGTCGTGGAGCGCCGCGGCGGGCGGGTGCCCGAGCTCGTCGAGGAGAGCGGGCGCTCGGCGGTGCTCGTCCTCGGTGCGCACGAGTCCCTCGTCGGCGCGCGCGGCGTCGGCTCGCTCGTCACCCACCTGGCGGCGCGCAGCCGGTGCCCCCTCGTCGTCGTCCGCTCCCCGCTCCCGGCGGGCACGGGCCCCCAGCGGGTCGTCGTGGGCGTCGACGGCAGCGCGTGCTCGCTCGACGCCGTGCCGTTCGCGGCGGAGCAGGCCTCCGCGGCGGGCGCGCTCCTGCAGGTGGTCATGGCCGTCACCGCCCCGCTCGAGCTCTGGGTCCACGAGGACTTCCGCACCCAGCTGGTGCAGGAGGCGCGGTGCTGGGTCTCGGAGTCGGTGGCCGGGGTGCGCGAGCGCCACCCCGACGTCCGGGTGGAGGAGTGCGTCGTGGCCGCCCACCCCGTACCGGCCCTCGTCGACGCCGGCCGCGGCGCGCGGCTGCTCGTCGTCGGCTCGCACGGGCGCGGCGCCTTCGCGGGCATGCTGCTCGGCTCCGTGAGCCGCGCGGTCCTCCGTCGCGCCGAGTGCCCCGTCGCGGTGGCCCGCCGGAGCGCGCCGTGAGCGCGGACGGCGCGCAGCGCCTGCACCTGCACCCCGACGCCTGCTGGACCCTGCTCGCCTCCCAGCGCGTGGGCCGGCTCGCGGTCGTCGCGGGGCACTGGCCCGTCGTCCACCCGGTCAACTACGCCCTGCACGACCGGGTCGTCGTGCTGCGCCTCGCGCCCGGGCTGGTGCTCGACGCCGCCGACCACGCGAACGCCTCGCTGCAGGTCGACCAGGTCGACCCCGTGCACGAGGCGGGCTGGTCGGTCCTCGTGCGGGGGCTCGCCGAGGTCCTCGGCCCCGAGCACGACGAGGCGCTCGTGCGGGCCAGCGCGGCCACGGGCCTCGAGCCCTGGGCCCCCGGCCCGCACGAGCACTGGGTCAGGCTCATCCCGCAGCGGGTCACGGGGGTCCGCCTCGTCCCCGCGCCCCTGCCGCCGGCCTTCGAGCAGCACGGGTACCTCTGAGCGGCCCGCACCAGCGCGGCCCCGGAGCAGCCGGAGCAGGCCCGAGCAGGCCCGAGCGCAGGCCCGAGCAGGCCCGAGCAGGCCCGAGCAGGCCCGAGCAGGCCCGAGCAGGCCCGAGCAGGCCCGAGCAGGCCCGAGCAGGCCCGAGCAGGCCCGAGCAGGCCCGAGCAGGCCCGAGCAGGCCCGAGCAGGCCCGAGCAGGCCCGAGCAGGCCCGAGCAGGCCCGAGCAGGCCCGAGCAGGCCCGAGCAGGCCCGAGCAGGCCCGAGCAGGCCCGAGCAGGCCCGAGCAGGCCCGAGCAGGCCCGAGCAGGCCCGAGCAGGCCCGAGCAGGCCCGAGCAGGCCCGAGCAGGCCCGAGCAGGCCCGAGCAGGCCCGAGCAGGCCCGAGCAGGCCCGAGCAGGCCCGAGCAGGCCCGAGCAGGCCCGAGCAGGCCCGAGCAGGCCCGAGCAGGCCCGAGCAGGCCCGAGCAGGCCCGAGCAGGCCGGAGCGACCCGGGCCGCCGCGAGCGGCCCGGCGCCGGCGGCACCGGCGGGGACCCTCAGCCCGTCCGCGCCCGGGCGCCCGTGGCGGGCCGGATGCGCCGGCCGCTGACGAGGGTCGGGCGCACCCGCAGGAGCAGGTCGCGCGGGCCGGGCGCCCAGGCCTCGACGAGGCGCTCGGCCCGCTCCGCCTGCTCCGGCCCGGTGACGCGCTCGAGGCGCCCCTGGAGCACCACGCTCCAGCCCGCCCGCAGCGCCGGCTCGACCTCGTCGACCTCGAACGCCACGACTCGGCCCACCGCCGCGGCGAGCTGGGAGCTGGCGAGGGTGCGCAGCAGCACGTCCTCGCCGTCGAGGGCGTACGTCACCGGGACGACCGCGGGCAGCGGACCGCCCCCGTGCACGACCCGTCCCACCTGCTGGTCCGCGAGCAGCGCGAGGCACTCCGCGCGCTCCATCATCGTCATCTCCGCGTCCACGCCCCCGACGGTGCCCCCCGCGCCGCACCGCGGCCAGGGCCCTAGGTCCCGGTCCCGGACCCGGGGCCCGGCGGTGCGCCGCACCGGCGCGGCGGCCGGGCGCGGGCGGTTCGCCCCGCGCGGCGGGGGTACGTCCGGCGCATGGCTGGATTCCAGGTGACCGAAGTGCAGAAGGCCCTCAAGGGCGCCAACTACCCCATGGACGGCGCGGCGCTCTCCGAGCTCGCCCAGTCCAACGGTGCCGACCAGGAGCTCGTGGACGCCCTCAAGGGCGTGCGCGAGGTGGACGGCCCGAACACGGTGATGCAGGAGCTCAAGGGCCAGCTCGGCGGCCCGACCGACGGCTGAGCGGCCGTACGGCGCCCGCGGCGCCCGGCCGGGCCACCGCCCCGGTCGGGCGCCGCGGCGCTACCCGGGCCCGGGCGGGGACGGGGGTGGACGGCCGGAGCGGCGGTGGCGTACGTTCGCCCTCCGCAGCGCGGCGGTGGAGGAAGCCGATGAAACCTCGGCACGGTCGCGCCACTGTGTCCGGCCCCCGGCGCCCAGCGCGCCGAGGACCGGGAGTCAGACCCTCCGCCGCCGGTCACCCCACGACGGGACGCACGATCCCGAGGAGGCCCCCGTGTCCAGCCCCTCCCTCCCCCTGCCCGGCCCGGCCCTGACCGGCACCGCGGTCGAGGCCCCGAGCCTGCCGACCGTGCCGGTGCGCGAGCTCCTGCCCTGGGCGCTCTTCGCCGCCGTGCTGGGCCTGGTCCTCGTCTACTTCGTCGGCGCCGAGCAGGGCGCCACGTCGCTGGTCTCCGGCGAGGCCGTGCACGAGTTCGTGCACGACGGCCGCCACCTGCTCGGCTTCCCCTGCCACTGAGGCGGGGGAGCGTGGCACGCACCCTGCTCGTCCGCGGCCTGCTCGCCGGGCTCGTCGCGGGCCTGCTCGCCTTCGTGGTCGCCTGGTCCTACGGCGAGGCCCCGCTCCGCGACGCCATCGCGGTCGAGAGCGCGGCGGGCGGCCACGACCACGGCGCCCACGACCACGGCGCCGCCACCGGCACCGACGAGGCGCCCGGCACCGACGACGAGGAGCTCGTCAGCCGCTCCACCCAGAGCGGGGTCGGCCTGCTGACCGCCACGACGCTGTACGGCGTGGCGCTCGGCGGCGTCTTCGCCCTCGTCCTGGGCGCCGCCTCCGGCCGGCTCCGCGCGCTCGGGCTCACCGGCGCCCGCTCGACGGCCGGCGTGCTCGCGCTGGTCGGCTTCGTCGCCGTCTACCTGGTCCCGTTCCTCGTGCAGCCGGCGAACCCGCCCGCGGTGGGCGACCCGGACAGCATCGGGACGCGCACGGCGACGTACTTCGCCATGGTCGCGGCCTCGGTCGCCCTCGCGGTCGCCGCGGCCGTGCTGGCCGGGGCGCTCGTGCCGCGGCTCGGCCGCTGGGACGCGGTGCTGGTGGCGGTCGGCGCGTACGTCGTCGGCTGCGCCCTGGTCGCGCTGCTGCTGCCCGACCAGCAGGTGTCCAGCGAGGGCTTCCCCGCCGACGTCCTGTGGCGCTTCCGGGTGAGCACGCTCGCCGTGCAGGCCGTGCTCTGGGCTGCGCTGGGCCTGGTGACCGGCGCGCTCGTGGACCGGCACCTGCGCGGCCGGGGCGCCCACCGGACGGCTCCCCCCGTGCCCGCCGGTGCCTGAGGCCGGTCCCGCCCCGCAGGACCTCGCGACGGCCCTGCGCTCCCTCGGGGGCGCGGGGCCGTTCTTCATCCTCGAGGGACCCGGGCCGGGCGATCCGCCCGGCGGGTGGCGGCCGGTCGGCGCGCTCGTCGCCGACGAGGCCCTCCTGCGGGGGCGGGTGGAGGCGGGCCGCGCCCTGCTCGCCCGCCTCGCCGGGCTGGCGCCGGGGGAGGTCGAGCAGCGCGTGGCCGCGTCCGTGGTCGTCCTCGGCGTCGCAGCGCGGCTCAGCGCGCCCGTCCTCGGCCTCGCGGCGCTGCACGGCATGGTCCCGCAGCCGGACGGGCTCCGGTGGCGCGACGCGGGACCCGGCCCCGTGGCCCTGCGCCTCGACCCCGGTACGTCGTGGGCCGCCACCGGCGGCGCGCCCCGGCTGGCCGACGCGCTGCAGGAGCAGCTCGTCGAGCCCCTGCTCGTGCCGCTGGCGCGCACCGCGCGGCGGGTCGCCCCCCTGGCCCGGGCCCTGCTCCTGGGGAACGTCGCCTCGGGGCTCGCGGGCGCGGCCGCGGTGCTGGCCCGCCACGACGCGGAGGCCGGCGGGCGCGCGCACGACCTGGTCGACCGGCTGCTGGCCCGCCACCCCCTGCGGGGCGCGGGCGGCGCGTCGCGCGGCTTCCGGCGCTCGACCTGCTGCCTCTACTACCGGCTGCCGGGCGGGGGGACGTGCGGCGACTGCCCGCTGCCGGCGGGCACGGCCTTGGCTCCGGGGCGGAGCTCAGGTTAGGCTTCCCTGACCCCGAGCCGAGGAGCGCCGTGCACCGCCACGACGACGCGCCGCGCCTGCGCCTGCAGCGCGGCCAGGTCACCGTCCTGCTGGGGCCCGAGGGCGCCCGCGACCGCGTGCGCTCCGCGCTCGACCCCCGCGCGGCGCGCTGCGCCGGCGGGCACGCCGTGCGTGGCGTGCTGCGCGTCGAGCCCGCCCCGGGCGAGCCCGCGGCCGCGCGCGTCGCGGCCCTCGACGAGGCCTGCCGGGAGCGCGTGCCGGTGCTCCTCGCCGTACGGCCCTCGGCCGGGCTCGCCGCGGCCGAGCGACGCGACGTCCTCGCCGCGGTGCGCCGCGTCGCGGCCACCGGCGCGGCCGTGCTGCTCGACGACGCCGACCCCGTGGCGGCGCTGGCCGTGGCCGACGCCGCCCTGCGGTGCGGCGACGACGGCTCCCTCGCCCACGACGACCTGGCCGTGCCGGCCCTCGCCGCGCCCTAGCCGGTCACGCCGGCCCGGCGGCAGGTCGGCCGACGCCGAGGGCAGCCCGGGCTCGTCGCGCCCCGGCCGTCAGCGCGGCTCGAAGGTCAGGCAGTCGGCGACGTCGCGCGCCGGCCCCACGCGCACCGACGGCGCGCCGCACTCGAGGTCGTCGTTGTGCCGGCACTCCTGCCGGTGGCAGGCCCCGACGCGGCCGACCCGGTCGAGACCGCCCTTGAGCGGGATCTCCACGAAGGTGCCGCAGTGGGCGTGCTCGCCACCGACGGTGATCGCGCCCGCGTGGCAGGCGGCGTCCGCGTTGTACGAGCAGCTGCCGACGGAGCACTCCTGGACCGGGGGCAGCTCCTGGACGGTCGACATGTCCTTCTCCTCCTCGTCGCCGGGCGACCCGTGACGGCCGGGTCGTGCCCCAGCGTGCCGGGTCCGCACAGGTCCGTCCAGGCAGGAGAGGCTTGCCTGCGCGCGCCCCGGACCCCTCGTGCGCGCGGTGCGCCTGCGCCTAGGGTGGCCCGCGTGACGACGACGGCACGGGGTGCGCTGCGCGCCCTGCGCTGCCTCGTCGCGGCCGGCACGACGACGGCGCTGGGCGTGCTCGCGCACGTCCTGGCCTCCGGCCACCCGCCGGACGCCCTCGCCGCCCTGCTGTCCGCGGCGCTCGTCGCGGCGCTCTGGTGGCCCGCCACGCGCCGCCCGGTCGGTGCCGCCGAGGTGCTGGCGCTGCTGGCCCTCGGGCAGGTGGCGGTGCACGTGCTCCTGCACGCGGCCGGCGCCGCCGGGCACGCGCACGGCGCGCTGCCCGCCGCCGACCCCGTGCTGCCGCCGGACGCGATGGGCCTCGCCCACGTCGTCGCGACGCTCGCCGCGGCCGTCGTGCTCCGCGCGGGCGAGCGGGCCGCCGCCGCCCTGCTGGAGCTGCTGCGCCCGCTCGTGCGCCTGCTCGTGGCCCGGGCGCTGCCCGCCCGCGCCCCGCTGGCGCGACCGGCCGCGCGGCCCGTGCCGCTGCGCCCGCGCCTGCTCGTGCTCGACGCCGCCCGTCGCGGCCCCCCGGCGCACCGCCGGGCCGTCGCCGCCGCCGCCGTCCGCTGAGACGGGGTGCGGGGCCGGCCCCGCCGTGCCCCCGACACCCCGCGTCCCAGGACGGACCCCCGTGAACCCACCCCCAGGCCCCGCCGTGCCCGGCGCCGCCCCGCAGACCGCCCCGCCGACCACCCCGCCGACCGACGCCCGCACCGGCCCCGACAGCCGCACCGGCGGCCGCACCGACGGCGCCGCCCGTACCGCCCTCGTCCGCCCCCGCACCTCGCCGGAGGGCCCCAGCGCCCCCCGTGCCGGCTGGTGGCGCCCGCTGCTGCTGCGCTGGCACTTCTACGCCGGCGTCCTCGTCGGCCCGTTCCTGCTCGTCGCGGCGCTCAGCGGCGCCCTCTACGCCGCCACGCCGCAGCTCGAGCAGGTCGTCTACCGCGACGAGCTGCGCGTCGACCCGTCGCCGACGCAGCTGCCGCTCGGCCAGCAGGTCGAAGCCGCGTTCGCCGTGCACGACGCCGAGGACCTCGTCGCGGTGCGCCCCGCGCCGACGCCCTCCGACACGACCCGCGTCATGTTCGCCGTCGGCGACCTCGCGGAGTCCGAGACCCGGGCCGTCTTCGTCGACCCCGGGACGGGCGAGGTGCGCGGCGAGCTCACCGTGTACGGCACGAGCGGCGTCCTCCCGCTGCGCACCTGGGTCAGCCAGCTGCACCGGCACCTGCACCTCGGCGAGCCCGGACGCCTCTACAGCGAGCTCGCCGCCTCGTGGCTGTGGGTGCTCGCCCTCAGCGGCCTCGTGCTGTGGACGGCGCGCGCGCGGCGCCGGGCGCGCGCCCGGCGGCTCCTGCTGCCCGACCTGTCGGCCTCGGGCCGGCGGCGCACCCGCAGCTTCCACGGCGCCGTCGGCGCGTGGACCTCGCTCGGCCTCCTGGCGCTGTCGGCGACCGGCCTCACGTGGTCGACGTACGCCGGGGCCGGCGTCTCCGACCTCCGCAGCGCGCTGGGCTGGTCGACGCCCGCGGTGAGCACGGCGCTGCCCGGCAGCGAGGGCACCTCCGAGCCGGCCGGCGAGCACGCGGACCACGGCGGGCTCGCGGGGCACGAGGGGCACGGCGCCGACGTGCACCCGGCGGCGCTGGCCTCGGACTACGAGCGCGCGCTGGCCGTCGCCCGCGACGGCGGGATCGACGCCGGCAAGGTCGAGGTGGAGCCGCCGGCCGGCGAGGGCGCGGCGTGGACCGTCACCGAGATCGACCGCGGCTTCCCGACCGACGTCGACGCCGCGTCGGTGGACCCCGCGAGCGGCACCGTCGTGGACCGGGTCGACTTCGCCGACCACCCGCTCATGGCCAAGCTGGCCCGCTGGGGCGTCGACCTGCACATGGGCTCGTGGGGCCTGCTCAACCAGCTCGTGCTGCTCGCCCTGGCCCTGGGCCTGGCCTGCACGATCGTCTGGGGCTACCGGATGTGGTGGCAGCGCCGGCCCGACCTGTCCCGCCGCGGCGGGGTGGGGCGGCCGTACCCGCGGGGCGCCCTGCGCTCGGCCCCGCCGTGGGCGGTCGCGCTCGTCGGCCTCGCCGCGCTCGCCGTGGGCTGGGCCCTGCCCCTGCTCGGGGTGAGCCTGCTCGCGTTCCTCGCCGTCGACGTGCTGCTCGGGCTGCGCGCCCGGCTGCGGCGGCGCACGCCCGCCGGCGCCTGACCCGCGCACCCCCGCGCCACGAGCGCACACCCGAGCCCCGCCGGGCCCGCCCCTGTCCGTGGGGCGGGCCCGGCGGCCCCGCACGCCCCAGGAGGACCACGCATGACCACGCGCACGACCCGTACGACCCGCGCCCGCCGCGCCCCTGCCGCGCTCCTGCTGCTCGCCGCGCTCGCCGGCGGCCTCGCCGGCTGCGCGTCGGCGGACGAGGAGGGCACGTCGGGCGCCGCCCCCGCGGCGTCCGCCAGCCCGTCCGCCAGCCCGCCCGCCAGCCCGCCCGCCAGCCCCTCTGCCGCTGTCCCCGCCCCCGGCACGACCGCGCCCGAGGCGCCCGACGCCACCGCGGCGCGGGAGATCGAGGTGGCCATCGCCGACGGCGAGGTCAGCCCGGCGACGGGCACGTACGACATCGCCGAGGGCGACCGCGTGCGGATCACCGTGACCAGCGACGAGCAGGACGAGCTGCACGTGCACGGCTTCGGCGGCCCGTCGCTCGACCTCGAGCCCGGCGTGCCCGGCACCCTGGAGCTCACCGCCGACGAGACCGGCCAGTTCGAGGTCGAGACGCACGGGGCGGGGCTGCTGCTCTTCACGCTCGCGGTGCGGTAATTGCCGCCGGCGGAGATCGACATATGCACACGTCGCTATACGTGCTACGGTCCTGCGGTGCCTGACGAGCAGCCCGACGGCCGCCCCGGGGGCGACCCCGCCCTCCTGGCGGCCGCCGAGCTGTTCAAGGTGCTGTCGACCCCGCTCCGGCTGGGCATCGTCGTGGAGCTCGCGCGGGCCGAGCGGCGGGTCCAGGAGCTGGTCGACGCGCTGGGGGCCTCGCAGCCCCTGGTGAGCCAGCACCTGCGGCACCTGCGCGCCGCGCACCTCGTGCGCGGCGACCGGCAGGGCCGCGAGGTCGTCTACGCGCTCGCGGACGAGCACGTGGCGCACATCGTCCTCGACGCGGTGCAGCACGCCGCCGAGGACCGCCCCGTCGCGACCTGACCGGGCGCACGACCACCCGCACGACCACCAGCACGACCACCGCCGACGGACGCCCGGTCCGCCGTCGCCCCGCCCTGCCCCGGCGCCCGCCGCGCCGGGGAGCACGAGAGGAACCCCGCATGACGGTCACCGACCACCGCACCGCCGAGTCCCACGGGCACACCCACGGCCCCGCCTGCGGGCACGAGGCCGTGATCCACGAGGACCACGTCGACTACCTGCACGACGGCCACGCCCACCACGAGCACGACGGCCACTACGACGAGTGCGCCACCTGCTCGTGCCAGGGCTGCACCGACCTGTGCGCGAACTGCTCGTGCACGGACTGCACCTGCGCCACGTGCAACCACAACACCTGCGCCTGCGCGCACTGCTCCGACAGCTGCGCGAACTGCACCTGTGCCGACTGCTCCTGCAGCACCTGCAAGCACGCCGCCTGAGCACAACCGCCTGAGCACAGCCGCCTGAGCGTGCCTCACCCTCCCGCCTGAGGGTGCCCCTCGAGCGGCTTCCCCGCCTGAGGGTGCCCCTCAGCAGACTCGACTCTGCTGAGGGTGCCCCTCATCCGGCACCGCTGCCTCAGGGTGCCCCTCATCCGGCACCGCTGCCTGGGGGTGCCCCTCATCCGGCACCCCTGCCTGAGGGTGCCCCTCATCCGGCACCGCTGCCTGAGGGTGCCCCTCATGGCGCACACAAGGCCGTCACGCCGGCGCACCCGCGGCAGCAGCGGGGGCGCCGGCGCGCGGCACCAGCCGGACCTGTCCCGGCCCCGCCCGGCCGGCCGCGCGGGAGGACGGGCTCGGGCGCGGCCGGGCCCCACCCGGCTCAGCCCGCGGCGGCCCGACCCAGCGGCAGCTCGAGGTGCACCGTCGCCAGGCGAGGGTCGGCCTCGCGCCCGCGCTCGTCGAGCACGACGACGGCCCCGAGGGAGCGCCAGAACGGCAGCGCGGCGGGGGTGCGGGCGTTCGTGTGCAGGCAGAGGACGTCGTACCCGGCGGTCGCGGCGAAGGCGCGGCAGCCCTCGGCGAGCGCGCGGGCCAGGCCCCGCCGCCGGTGCGCCGGGTCGGTCGCGACCCGGACGAGCTGCGCGACGCGCCCGGCGCGGGCGTACCGCTCGACCATGGCGGCCGGCGCCGTCGGCCCGCCCGGCCGGACCCCCGCCGTGGCGACGACCCGGCCGTCGCCGTCGACGGCGACGAGCAGCGTGCGCCCGGGCGCGAGGTAGGTCTGCGCCGCGCGGTCGAGGTCGCGGTGCCACGCGGGCTCGTAGCCGTAGCCGAGGTCGCGCAGGGTGACGTCGAGCACGAGCGCGCGCACCGCGGCCAGGTCGGACGGTCCGGCGGGGCGGACCGCGTACCCGCCGACGGGGGCGGGCGCGCGCTCGAGGACCGTCATGCGGGCGACGCTAGCGCGTGTGCTTCGCTGTTGCGAAGTCCTCGCAGCAACCGCACCCGGAGGCAGCCCGTGCCGCGCGCCCTGGACCGCTGGTCCGCGCTCGCCCTGCTCCGGCGGGTCGACCCCGTGGCGCGCCTGCTCGTGCTGACGATGCTCGCCTTCAACGTCGGCTTCTTCATGGTGCTGCCGTTCCTCGCGGTGCACCTCGGCGAGGACCTCGGCCTCGCGGCCGGCACCGTCGGCCTCCTGCTGGGACTGCGGACGGCGAGCCAGCAGGGGCTGTTCCTCCTCGGGGGCACGCTGGCGGACCACCTGGGCACCCGGCCGGTCGTGCTCACGGGCATCGTCGTGCGCATCGCGGGCTTCGTGCTGCTCGGCGCCGCGCAGGGCCTCGGCGGCGTCGTCGCCGGGGTCGTGCTCGTCGGCGTGGCGGGCGCGCTCTTCACGCCGGCGGTGGAGGCGGCGCTCGCGCGGACGACGCAGGAGCGCGGGGACGGGCCGTCGCGCAGCGAGGTCTTCGCGCTCAACGGCGTCTGCTCGCAGGTGGGCACCCTGCTCGGCCCCGCCCTCGGCACCGCGCTGCTGCTCGCCGGCTTCCGGGCCTCCTGCCTGGTGGCCGCGGCGGTCTTCGCCGGCGTCCTCGCCGTCCACCTGCGCCTGCTGCCGCGCGACGCCCCCGCGCACCGCGGCGCGCCGGTGCTCGCCGGCTGGGGCGAGGTGCTGCGCGACCGGCCGTTCCTGCTCTTCGCCGCGGCCTCCTGCGGCTACCTCGCCACCTACCACCAGCTCTACCTGGCGCTGCCCCTGGAGCTCGCGCGCAGCACCGGCTCCGACGCCGCGGTCGGCCCCTTCTTCGTCGGCGCGTCGCTGCTCGTCGTCCTCGCCCAGCTGCCCCTCACCCGGTGGGCGGAGCGGCGGCTGGGGACCGTACGGTCCCTCGTGCTCGGCTTCATCGCCCTCGCCGCCGGCGCGCTCCTCGTCGCCGCGGTCCGCCAGGCGCAGCCCGGCGCGTCGGGCGCGCTCGTCGCCGCGGCGGGCGGCTTCGTGCTGCTGCTCACGCTCGGGCAGATGCTCCTGCTGCCGGTGACCCGCGACGTCGTCGCGCGCCTGGCGGCAGGGCGCCACCTCGGCGCGCGCTACGGGCTGCTGAGCACCGCGGGCGGCGTCGCCGTCCTCGCGAGCGGCGCGCTGGTCGGGCGCGCCTTCGACGCGGGTGGGGCCGCGGGGCCGGCCCGGGCGCTGCCCTGGCTCCTGGTCGCCGCGCTGCCCGCCGCGGGCGCGGTGGCCGTCGCGCTGCTGCGCCGCCACCTCCGCCCGCTTCCTGCGAACGCTGCGCAATTGCACACGCGTCGCGGGGCGTGGGAGGCTGCCGGCACGACCACCGCTGCACCCCCCAGGAGGACCCCGGCATGAGCGCAGGCCCCGCGCCCGCGCCGCCGCGCCCGGGGGCGCCCGCCGGGGCCGGCGCGAACGCGGCCGATCGGCTCGGCCTCGCGCGGCGCCGGCGCCGGGCCGTGCTGTGGACCGGGGGGCTGCTGGCCCTGCTCGTCGTCAGCGTCCTCGTGGCGGTCGGCGCCGGGGCGGTGGCCGTGCCCCCGGCGACCGTCGCCGCCGTGGTCGGCCACCACACCCTCGGCTGGCCCGCGGAGCAGGCGTGGAGCCCGAGCCAGGACGCCATCGTCTGGCAGGTGCGGGTGCCGCGCGTGCTGCTCGCGGTCCTCGTCGGCGCGGGGCTCGCCGTCTGCGGCGCCGCGCTGCAGGCCATGGTGCGCAACGTGCTCGCGGACCCGTACCTGCTGGGGATCGGCTCCGGGGCGTCCAGCGGCGCCGCGGCGGCGATCCTCTTCGGCGTCGGGGCGGGCTTCGGCGATTACGCGCTCCAGGGCAGCGCCTTCGTCGGCGCCCTCGCCGCCGCGCTGCTCGTGTTCCTCGTCGCGCGGTCGGCGGGGACGGTGACCTCCGTGCGGCTGCTGCTCGCCGGCGTCGCCGTCGGGTACGCGCTCTACGCCGCCACGAGCTTCCTCATCTTCGCCTCCGGCTCGGCCGAGGGCGCGCGGTCGGTGCTCTTCTGGCTGCTCGGCTCGCTCGGCCTCGCGCGCTGGGGCGGCCCGCTCGCGGTCGTCGCCGTCGTCGTCGCGCTGACCGTGGCGCTGCTGGCGCTCCGGGGCCGGCGGCTCGACGCGCTCGCGATCGGCGACGACACCGCGCTCTCGCTCGGGGTGTCCCCCACGGCCTTCCGCACGCGGCTCCTCGTGCTCGTCTCGCTCTGCGTCGGCGTGCTCGTCGCGGTCTCGGGGAGCATCGGGTTCGTCGGGCTCGTCGTGCCGCACCTCGCGCGGCGCGCCGTCGGCGCCGCGCACGCCCGCGCGGTCCCGGTCGCGGCCCTCATGGGCGCGGTGTTCCTCGTCTGGGCCGACGTCGTCGCCCGCGTCGCCCTGCAGCCGCGCGAGCTGCCCATCGGCATCGTCACCGCCCTGGTCGGCGCCCCGTTCCTGCTGACCCTCGTCCGCCGCCTCCACACCGCCTGACGGCGCGACCCGACACCACCCGGAGGACCCCCCCGTGACCGCCCGCCGCCGCACCGCCCTCGCCCTCGCCGGGGCCGCCGTCCTCGCCCTGCCGGCCTGCGGCGCGGACGCCGGTGCCGGCGACCAGGGCGGCGCGGCCGCCGCGGGCGGCGCGTACCCGCTCACGCTGGAGAACTGCGGCGCGGAGGTCACCCTCGACGCCCCGCCGGAGCGGGTGGTGCTCCTCAAGAGCGCGCCCGTGACGTACCTGCACGAGCTGGGGGTCCTGGACCGGGTGGTGGCGCGCGCCGGGGCCTACCCGCGCGGGTACTACGACGACGCCACGTGGGCGGAGCTGCAGGAGGTGCCGCTGCTCACCGACGAGCTCGACGCGAGCGGGCACCTGCAGCTCTCCCCGGAGTCGGTGCTCGACCTCGAGCCCGACCTCGTGCTCGGCCAGACCGACAACCTGGACCGCGCCACGCTGGAGGCGGTCGGCGTCCCGCTGCTCGAGGAGCCGGCCCTGTGCCCCGACCCGCCCGAGGAGCCCTCCTTCGCCGCCGTGGAGGAGCAGCTGCGGGCGTACGGGCGCGTCTTCGACCGCGAGCAGCGCGCCGAGGAGCGCGTCGCCGCCCTGCGGGCCGAGCTCGAGCAGACGACCGCGTCCGTGGTCGACGCGCCCGAGGGCGAGGCCCGCACCGCGGCCGTGCTCTACCCGACCGTCGGCGGCGGCACGCTCTACGCGTACGGCACCCGGAGCATGGCGCACCCGCAGCTCGAGGCCGCCGGCTTCGAGGACGCCTTCGCGGACGTGGACCAGCGGGTGTTCGAGGTGACGCTCGAGGAGGTCATCGGCCGCGACCCGGACGTCCTCGTCCTGCTGCACTCCGAGGGCGAGCCGGGCCCGGTGCGCGAGGCGCTGGCGTCGCTGCCGGGGGCCGACCGGCTCACCGCGGTCCGCGAGGACCGGCTCTTCACGCAGCTCTTCAACTTCACCGAGCCGCCGTCGCCCCTCGCCCTGGAGGGCCTGCAGCGGCTCGTCGCGTGGGACCGGGGGGCGCGGTGATCGAGGCCGAGGGGGTGTCCTTCGCGTACGGCGCCACGGAGGTGCTGCACGGCGCCTCGCTGCGGGCGCGGCCGGGGCGCGTCCTCGGGCTCATCGGCCCGAACGGGAGCGGCAAGACGACCCTGCTGCGCACCCTGTACGGCTCCCTCCGCCCGTCGGCGGGCAGCGTGCGGCTGGACGGGACAGCGCTCTCCGAGTTGTCCGCGCTCACGCTCGCGACGCGGCTCGCGGTCGTGGTGCAGGAGCACGGCGGCGACGTGCCGCTGACCGTCGCCGACATGGTGATGCTCGGGCGCTCGCCCCACCTGGGGACGTTCTCCCGCGCCGGCGGGCACGACGAGGAGGTCGCGGAGGGGGCCCTGCTGAGGGTCGGGGCGCTGCACCTCGCCGACCGGCCCTTCGCCGCCCTGTCCGGCGGGGAGAGGCAGCGGGTCCTGCTCGCCCGGGCGCTGGCGCAGGAGGCCGACCACCTGCTGCTCGACGAGCCCACCAACCACCTCGACGTGCGCTACCAGCACGAGGTGCTCGCGCTCGTCCGCGGCCTCGGCACCACCGTCGTCGTCGTGCTCCACGACCTCGGTCTGGCCGAGCGCTACTGCGACGACCTCGTGCTGCTGCAGGGCGGGCGGGTCGTCGCCACCGGCACCCCCGCGGAGGTCCTCGTGCCCGGGGTGCTCGAGCCGGTGTACGAGGTGCGCGTGCGCCGCGTCGAGGTCGACGGGGAGGCCCACCTCGCGCTGCGGCCCCGCGACCCCGCGCGGCCCGGGCCCGCCGCGGGAGCGGTCCCGGCGGGCCGCTGAGCGGGAGCCCCAGGCGTCGCGCCCGCGCGGGCGCAGCGCCTGGGGGTGCCCCTCGTCAGCGGGTGCGCAGGCTCAGCGCCACCCCGCCGCGGCCGGCGAGGGCGCCCTCCTCGACCAGGGCGACCCACCCGCCGCGCTCGAGGACCAGCTCGATGAGCTCGTCCACCGCGTCCTCGAGGACGTCCGGGGAGGACGGGTCGTCGACCGGCAGGAGGACGTCGCCGTCGGGCCCGAGCCGGGCCGCGCGGGCGAGGGTGTCCTCGACCGCGAGCATCTCCGGGCGCTCGCGGCGGGCGGCGAACCAGCAGTCCTCCAGGCCGGACACGGCCCGGTGCTGGCCGGTGCGCCGCTCGAGCAGGGCGAGGGCCTCGGCTTGGCGCGAGTGCAGGTACGCGTCGAGCACCGGTCGCACGAGCCGCGCCAGCTCCGGCAGCGGGGCCCCGGGGCGCGCGCCCGTGACGGCCCCGGCCACCCGGGTGGCGCGCGTCGTGAGGCGCAAGGCGGCGACGAGCCGCTCGGGCCCGACGAGCACGAGGGGCGCCGGGTGCAGCCGCAGGTACGCCACGAGCACCCGGTCGACCGCCCTGAGGAACGCCGCGGTGGCGGCGTCGGCGGGGCGCCGCCCGCCGCGGTCGCCGCGCCCGTCCGCCCGCCCGTCGCGCGGGGCCGGCAGGACGTCACGGGCGCGCAGCGGGAAGCCGCTGCGCACGGCGGGCTGCAGCGTCCCCCCGACGCCGTCGAACAGCCGGGCCTCGTCGGCGCTGAGGACCAGCACCACGTGCCGGGGCGTGCGGTGCAGGGCGCGCACGAGGTCGCGGGTGGCGAAGCTGCGGTCCACGACCGCGCGGTCGGCCACGGGGACGGGGAGGTGCACGACCTGGCCGATCCGGGCCGAGGCGAACACCGCCACCGCGGCGTCGACGGGTCCCGCGACCGCCTCCGGCACGAGCTGCCCGAGGCGGTCGAGGACCGCGTCGGCGTCGTCGCGGCCCTCCGCGGCGACCCGGCGCACGGCCTGCGCGGCGAGCGCGCGCAGGCGGGCGGCGTCCGCCGGCGCCATGCGCTGCCCCGGCGTCGTGCTGCAGAGCAGGGACACGCAGGGCCGCCCGCGCACCGCCTGCAGGGCGGAGACCTGGGCCGGCGAGGGGACGCGCGGGCGGCGGGCCCGACCGGCGGGGCGCACGGGGGTCGAGGGGCCCGCCGCCGGCGCGGCGGGCTCGTCCGGCGGGCCGGTCACGGCGCTGGTCACGGGGCTGGTCACGGGGCTGGTCACGGGGCTCCTCCGACGGTCGTACGGGTGCGGCGGCGCAGGACGGGCTCGAGGGCGGCGGTCTCCTCCGGCGAGGCCACGCGGAACGGCGGGTCGGCCGGCGCCGGGGGCGCCTGGCGGCCCTGGCCGCGGGTGGCCCGCAGGCTGGCGACGACGGAGACGGTGAGGATGGCCGTGACGACGGCCAGCGAGAGCGTGGTGGGGACGTAGACCAGGTCGACCTTGAGGAGCATCTTCACGCCGACCCAGAGCAGGACGAGGGCGAGCCCGGTCTTGAGGTAGACGAAGCGGTGGATGAGGTCGGCGAGCAGGAAGTACATGGCGCGCAGGCCCAGCACCGCGAACGCGTTGGCCGTGAAGACGAGGAACGGCTCCTCGGTGACGGCGAAGATGGCCGGGATCGAGTCGACGGCGAAGACGACGTCGCTGACCTCGATGACGACGAGCACCGCGAGCAGCGGCGTCGCGAGGAGGCGACCGTCGATCCGTACGAGGAAGCGCTGTCCGTGGTAGGCGTCGGTCATCGGCACCCAGCGCCGGAACAGGCGCAGCGCGCGCGAGCGCTCGGGGTCGAGGTGCTGGTCGCGCTGGCGCAGCATCCGCCAGCCCGTCCACAGCAGCAGCGCGGCGAAGAGGTAGAGCACCCACGAGAAGCTCGCGATGAGGACGCTGCCGGCGGCGATGAAGGCGCCGCGGAAGACCAGCGCCCCGAGGACGCCGAGGAAGAGCACGCGGTGCTGGAGCTCGCGCGGGACGCCGAACCAGGTGAGCACGACCGCCCACACGAAGACGTTGTCGACGGCGAGCGACTTCTCGACGAGGTAGCCGGCGAAGTACTGCTGGCCGGCCTCGGCGCCCCAGGCGCGCCAGACGACGACGCCGAAGGCGACGCCGGTGGCCACCCAGACCGCCGACCAGGCCGCCGCCTCGCCGACGCCGATGGCGTGCGCGCGCCGGTGGGCCACGAGGTCGACGGCGAGCATGCCGAGGATGAGGGCGAGGACGGCGAGCCACGCCCAGAGGGGTACGTCCAACGAGGGCCTCCCGATCCGCAGGGACCGGAGGTCTCCCCCGACCCCCTGCCGGGGGTCCGCAGCGCCGGGCCTGGCGGCCGGAGTGACGACGCTGCGCTGCGGGGGTACTCCCCTCCAACGACACGACCAGTGAAACGCAGTTCGTCGTTCTGCGCAACCCCGGTGCCGCGGGTCGCTAGCCTCGGCCCGTGGCCGCCGACTGGACCTTCCTGTCCAACCACGGGCACGTGCTCGTGGCCCTCTCCCGCGACCCGCACGCGCGGGTGCGCGAGGTCGCCGAGCGGGTGGGCATCACCGAGCGGGCGGTGCAGCTCATCGTGCGCGACCTCGAGGAGGCCGGGTACGTCGAGCGCGAGCGCGTCGGGCGGCGCAACACGTACCGCGTCGCGACCGGGCTGCCGTTCCGGCACCCGCTCGAGGCGCACGTGCAGGTGAGCGCCTTCCTCGACCTGGTCGCCCCGCCCCGGAGCTGATCAGCGCGGCAGCAGCTGCAGCGCCCAGCGCCCGGAGGGCCCGCCCCCGGGGCCGCCGAGCGCCTCGACGACGACCTCGACCCGCCCGCCCGGGGCGACGCGCGGGGCCACCAGCTCCAGCGTCGTCGTCCCGGTGACCGGCGGCTGCGGCACGCCGTCGAGGAGCACCCGCCACCCCCGCTCGACCACGTCGGGGTCGACCGCCACGAGCAGCCAGTCCCCGGCCCGCACCGGCAGGCCCGGCACGTCCGAGGGGCGGTCCACGCAGGGCCCCGCCGGCCCCCAGCACCAGGCGGCGGCCGTGGTCCGCACCGACCCGGCGTCCGCGGCGAGCGTGACCGCCGGCACGGGGCGCTCGCACCCGGCGAGCACGGGGGCCGCCACGACGGCGGCCAGGGCCCCCAGCGACCGCTTCATGCGAACCACAGTACGTCTTTCCGGTGCCGGGCGGAGGCCCCGCGCGTACGCTGCCGCCGTGCCCGCACCCGCCTCACCCGCCGCCCCCGACGCCGCGCCGCCCGACCCCCGGCTGCCCCCCGTCGTCGACGCGGACTGGCTGCACGCGCACCGCGGGGAGGTCGTGCTCGCCGACGTGCGCTGGTACCTCGACGGCCGGTCGGGGCGGACGGCCTACCGGGAGGGGCACCTGCCCGGCGCGGTGCACGTCGACCTCGACCGCGTGCTCGCGGCCCCGCCCAGTGCGGACGGGGGCCGGCACCCGCTGCCGGACCCGGCGGCGTTCGCCGAGGGGCTCGGCGCGCTCGGCGTGGGCGACGGGCAGGCCGTGGTGGCGTACGACGACGCCGGCGGCACGGTCGCCGCGCGGCTCGTGTGGCTGCTGCGCGCCCTGGGCGAGCCGGCCGCCCTGCTCGACGGCGGGCTCGCGGCCGGAAGCGCCGAGGCCGGCGCGCTCGAGACCGCCGACGTCCGCCTCCCGCCGGCCCCGCGCACCCCGCGCCCGTGGCCCGGGGCGCTGCTCGCGGACGCCGACGACGCCGCCGACCCGGCGCACGTCGTCCTCGACGCGCGGGACGCCGCGCGCTACCGCGGCGAGGTGGAGCCGGTGGACCCGCGGCCCGGGCACGTCCCCGGGGCCGTGAGCCTCCCCGCGCGCGGCGCGCTCGGCCCCGACGGGCGCTTCCTGCCGCCGGCGGCGCTGCGGGAGCGCTTCGCCGCCGCGGGGGCGGACGGCGGCCGGCCCGTCGTGGCGTACTGCGGGTCCGGCGTCACCGCCTGCCACGTGCTGCTCGCGATGGAGCACGCCGGGCTCGGCCGCGGCCGCCTCTACCCGGGCTCCTGGTCGGCCTGGAGCGCGAGCGGGCGCCCCGCGGCGACCGGCGCCTGAGGCTGCTGGGGCGGGCCGTCCCAGACCAGGTCGTCGCCGACCACGCGCGCCCCGGCCGCCGGGCGGTGCGGGGCGAGCCGCCCGTCCGGCATGAGGTGGTCGACGGGCCGCCCGCGCGCCAGCACGGCGACGTCCGCGACGAGCCGGCGGTGGCACCGCCACCACACCGCCTCGCTGCAGAGCACCGCGGTGCGCCGGCCCGCCGCGCCGTCGAGCAGGGCGTCGAGCGCGGCCCGGAACCCCGGGGTGCGGGTGTGCGCCGCGTAGGCGCGGAACGAGGCGACCTGCCACCAGGCGTCGGGCGAGGGGTCGCCGGGGGCGAGCCGGCGCCGCCCGCCCAGCGCCTCCTCCCACCGGTACGCCACCCCGCCCCGCTCCAGCTCCGCGGCGAGCGCCGGTCCGGCGACGTCCGGGTGGCGGCGGCTGCCCGGGAAGCGGCGCACGTCGACGAGCTCCTCGACGCCCGCGCCGGCGAGGAGCGCCAGGAGGTCGGGGGCGGGCAGGGTGCCGTGCCCGACCGTGAGCAGGGACGGCGCGCTCAGCCCCGGCGCGCCTTCGCCGTGGCGCGGGCGTTCGCCTTCTGGATCGCCTCGACGAGGTCGTCCTTGGTCATCCGGCTCGTGTGCTCCACGCCCACCTTCTCCGCCACCTCGAGCAGGTGCGCCTTGCTCGCCGCCGCGTCGACGCCCTGCGCGCTCTCCCGCGGGGCGTCGCGCGACTCCGGCGCGCTCTTCGCCGCCTGAGGGTCGGACGGCCCGTTCTCGTCCTTCGGCTCCCAGTGGTCGCCGACCTTCTCGTGCGTGTGCTTCAGCGAGGCGAAGGCGGTCCGCCGGGCGCGCTCGCCCGGCCCGTACGACTCCTCCGCCGACTCGAGCGTCTTGGCGAACGTGCGCACGGCCTTGTCGTCGGACCGCGCCACGGTCGAGGGCACCTCGTCGCGCAGCTCCTCGGCCTCCTCGTGCGGCTTGCTGCCGGCCATCACGGCCCCCTTCCTCCCGGTGCGCCCCCGCGGGCCCGAGGTCGCTGCCGGTCCGCTACCCGCCCCGGCGACGGGCACGCCCCCGCCCGCACCGCCCGCGGCACCCGCCGCGCCTGACGGTCCGCTGACGATGCCGGCCGCGGGCTTGCCCGGGCGCCCGCCGGCTGGTCGGGTGGAGGCGTCCGTCAGGCCGCGGGAGGGGGACCCGATGAACGTCGCCGTCCACGACCGGGGACCGGTCGCCGTCACCGTCGAGCTCGACGGGGAGCTGGACCTCGCCCGGGTGCCCGAGCTCGAGCGGGTGCTGGAGCGGGTCCGGCCGGTCCCGCCGGTGCTCGTCGTCGACCTGTCCGACGTCACCTCCGCCGACGCGGCCGGCGCCGGCTTCCTCGGGCTCCTCGCGGGCGAGGCCGAGGCGCGGGGCACCTGCCTGCGCGTCTGGGGGGCGCGCCCCCCGGTGGCCCGCGTCCTGCGGCTCCTCGGGCTCGGCGGGCTCCTCGTCGGCGCGGCGCCCTGAGCCCGGCCCGTGCCGCGCGCCGTGACCGGTCGCGTCGGGAGTGGCCAGGGCGCGGACGAGGCCGGCGCCGGAAGGGCCGGCCCGTACCCGGGGAGGTCCCGTGCTGGAGAGGGTGCGCCGGCTGGCCCGGCGCTTCTGGGTGCTCCCGCTGGTGTGCACGGCGTCCGCGGCGCTGCTGGGCCTCGCGCTGGCCCGGCTCGACCGCTCGCTCGACACCTCGCTGACGCTGCCGTTCCTCTTCGCCGGCGGGCCGGAGGGTGCCCGCGCCGTCCTGTCGGCCGTCATCTCGTCGATGATCTCGTTCACGGGCCTCGTCTTCTCGATCACGGTCGTCGTCCTGCAGCTCACGAGCAGCCAGTTCTCGCCCCGGGTGCTGCGCAGCTTCCTGGACGACCGCTCCAACCAGCTCGCGCTCGGCGTCTTCGTGGCGACCTTCACGTACGCCCTCGTCGTGCTCCGCTCGGTCCGGGGGACCGCGCAGGTCGACCCGTTCGTCCCCCAGCTCGCCGTCACGACCGCGTTCGCCTTCGTCCTCGCGAGCGTGCTCGTCTTCCTCGGCTACATCCACCACATCGCGCAGTCCATCCGGGCCGCCACCATCGTCGAGCGCATCGGCGACGAGACCCGCGCGCTGCTGGAGCGCGTGCACCCGGCCGACGCCGACCCCGCAGCGGGCCTGCCGCTGCCCCCGTGGCCGGGGCGCACGGTGGCGGCAGCGGCGCCGGGGGTGGTGCAGGAGGTCGACGACGCCGGGCTCGCCCGCCTCGCCGGCGGCTGCGGGGCTACGGTCGTCCTGCGGCGCGCCGTCGGCGAGTTCGTGCCGGCGGGGGCGCCGCTGCTCGACGTCCACGGCGCCGACGAGGACGCGCTGCCCGCCGCGCGGCTGCGGGCGGGCGTCCTGCTCGGCAAGGAGCGCAGCCTGCAGCAGGACGTGGGCTTCGGCCTGCGCCAGCTCGTCGACATCGCCGAGCGGGCGCTGTCGCCGGGCGTCAACGACCCCACCACCGCGGTGCAGGTCGTCGACCAGCTGCACGACCTCCTGCGCCGCCTGGTCAGCCGGCACCTGCGGCCGCGCCAGCGGTGCACGCGGGACGGCGCGCTCGCGGTCCACGTGCCCGGTCCGGCCCTCGCCGACCACCTGGCCCTGGCCACCGAGGAGATCGCCCACTGGGGCTCGGACTCCCCCCGCGTCCTGCGGCGGCTGGACGTCATGCTCGCGGACCTGCGGGAGGCCGCCCTGCCCGAGCACCGGGACGCCGTGGACGCGGCGGTGGCCGCGCGGCGGAGCGCGGCGCAGGACGCGCCGGCCCCGGGGCCCGGCGACCCGTCGGACACCTGGCTGCGCTGACCGGCCCCGGCGCACCGCCGGGGCGGCGGCTCAGCGCACGAGCGGGCCGTCGGCGACGGCCCAGGCGAGGCCGGCCGCGACCCCCAGCGCCACGCTCGCCACCGCCGCCACGGCGGCGGCCGCCGCGGCCCGCGGCCGCGGGACGAAGGCACCGCGGTCCGCGCGCTCCGGCGGCTCCCCCGCCCGGTACGCCGGGACGAACCACCGCAGGTGGTAGCCGAGGCTGAGCAGCGTGGTGACGACCACGACGACCGCGAGCCAGGGCTCGCCGCCGTCCCACGCCGCGGTCGCCGTCGTGAGCTTCCCCGCGAACACCGCCGTCGGCGGCGTCCCGAGCAGACCCAGCAGGGCGACGAGCAGCGCCGCGGCCAGCCCAGGGCGCGCGCCGGCGAGGCCCCGGTACGCGGCGAGGTCCCGCCGCGCGGGCAGCGCTGCGACGACCGCGAAGGCGGCGAGGTTCGTGACGGCGTACGCGGCGAGGTAGAGCAGCAGCGACGGGACGGCGAGGTCCGAGCGGCCGACCACGGCGACCGGGACGAGCAGGTAGCCGACCTGGGCGACGGTCGACCAGCCCAGCAGCCGGCGCGGGTCGGTCTGCCCGAGCGCCGCGAGGTTCCCCAGCACCATCCCGGCCGCGGCGAGGAGGCCGACGAGGAGGCGTACGCCGGCCACGGGCGCCAGCACGTCGACGAGCCGGAGCACGGCCACGAGGGCGCCCACCTTCGGCACGGTGGTGGCGAAGGCCGCGGCCGCGACCCCCGCGCCCTGCGCGGCGTCGGGCACCCAGAAGTGGCCCGGCACGCCGCCGGCCTTGAACATGAGGCCACCCACGACGGCGACCGCGCCCAGCGCGACCGCCGCGTCCGGCGCACCGGGCAAGCGCTCGCCGAGGAGGGCGTACGAGGTGGTGCCGGTCGCGCCGTAGAGGACGGTGACCCCGAGGAGCATGGTGATGCCGAAGAGGGCACCGAGCAGGTACGTCTTCAGCGCGGCCTCCGCCGCCGCGGGCGTGCGGGCGAGTCCGACCAGCGCGTAGAGCGGGATGCTCGCGAGGAGGAAGCCGACGGCGAGGACGAGCAGGTCGTCGGCGCCGGCGACCACGACCGCCCCGAGCGCGGAGAGCAGGAGCAGGCAGTACGCCTCGCTCTCCTGCCGGTCCCCCGCCAGCTCGTCGACCCCCAGGCCCAGCACGAGGAGCGTCGCGAGGGCCACGACGAGACGGGCCGCTCCCGTGGCGGTGTCGACGGCGTACGTCCCCTCGAACACCGTCCGCGCGGGGCCGGCGAGGGCGACAGCCGACGCCACCGACGACGCGAGGAGCGCGGCGGCCGCGACGAGGCGGGCGACCCACTGCCGCTCCCGCGGCAGGAAGGAGCCGGCCAGGAGGGCGGCGAGCGCCCCGCCGAGGAGCAGCGCCTCGGGCAGCAGGGCGAGCGGCTCCACGCCTACCGCCCGACGAGGCCGACCACGGCCCCGGCGGCGGGCTCCACGACGTCGAGCAGCGGGCGCGGCACGATGCCGAGGACGAGGGCCAGGAGCAGCAGCGGGGCGACCGACCACACCTCGGAGGGGCGCAGGTCGCGGAAGCCCGCCGAGCGCCCGCGCACCTCGCCGACGAGCAGGCGCTGCAGGGCCCGCAGGAACAGCGCGGCGGTCACGAGGATCCCGAGCAGGGCGACCGCGGTCCAGGGCACCGTGGCGACGCTGCCCGCGAACACCTGGAACTCCGCGATGAAGCCGCTGAAGCCGGGCAGCCCGAGCGAGGCGAAGGCCCCCACCGACAGCAGCACGGCGAAGCGCGGCGCGACCGTGCCGAGGCCCCCGTACGCGTCGAGGTCGTAGGTGCCCGCCCGGTCGTGCAGCGTGCCGGCCAGCAGGAAGAGGGCGCCGGTGATGAGGCCGTGGCTCACCATCTGCACGACCGCCCCCGTCACGGCCACCTCGCGGGCCTCGGCGTCCGAGCCCGCGACGACGCCCGCGGCGCCGACGGCCAGGACGACGTAGCCCATGTGGTTCACGGACGTGTAGGCGACCATGCGCTTGAGGTCGGTCTGCGCGAGCGCGACGAGGGCGCCGTGCAGGACCGAGACGACCCCCACGGCCACGACGACCCACGCCCAGTCGCGCCAGGCGGCCGGGAGCATCGGCATCGCGATGCGCACGAAGCCGTACGTGCCCATCTTGAGCAGCACGCCCGCCAGCACGGCCGACCCCACCGCCGGCGCGTCGGTGTGGGCGGGCGGCAGCCAGGTGTGGAAGGGGAACGTGGGCGTCTTGACCGCCAGGCCGACGAGCAGTGCCGCGAGCACGAGGCCGCCCACCAGGGGCTCGTCCTGCAGCGGGGGGTCCTGCGCCAGCGCGACCATGTCGAAGGTGCGCGGCTCGGACGCGGCGTAGAGGCCGATGAACCCGAGCAGCAGGGCGAGCGAGCCCAGGAACGTGTAGAGGAAGAACTTCAGCGCCGAGCGGGCGGCGTCGCCGTGGCCCCAGCCGGCGATGAGGAAGTCCATCCCGACGATCGACAGGTCGAAGAACACGAAGAACAGGACGAGGTCCTGGGCCGCGAAGACCCCGAGGCAGGTCGCCTGGAGGAACAGCATGAGCGCCGCCTGCACGCGGGGCCGGCGCTCCTCGCGCAGCGCGTGCACCGCGCACGCGGCGAACACCACGCAGGTCAGCGCGAGCAGCGGCAGGCTCAGCCCGTCGACGCCGACGTGGTAGCTGCTGCCCACGCCCGGGATCCACGGCACCTGCTCCTCGTGCGCCAGCCGCCGGGGGCCGGGGTCCTCGTAGCCGAGCCAGAGCGCCGCCACGAGGGCCACCTCGACGCCGCTGACGGCGACCCAGCCCCGGCGCGCGGCCCGGTCGGGCAGCGCGGGGGCCGCGGCGAGCACCGCCGCGGCGACGAGGGGCAGGACGACGAGGACGCTGAGCACGCTCACCTCACGAGGACGAGGAGGAGGACACCGGCCGCGAGCACCGCGGCGGCCTGGGCGTAGTACTCGTGCAGGAGGCCGGTCTGCGGGCGGCGGGCGAGCCGCCCGGCCCGCCGCGCGCCCCCGGCGGTCGCCTCGACGGCCCGGTCCACGCCCCCGGTGTCCGCCCGCGCGGCCGCGGCCCCGAGCAGCAGGCCGCCCCGGGACGCGGCCCGGACGGCGCCGTCCACCCGGCGGTCGTCCAGGCCCGCGAGCGCCCGCGCGGCCGCGAGCGCCGCGCCCGCGCCGCCGTGCACCGCCCGGTCGAGCACGCGGTCGTCGAACCGCGCCAGCCCCTCGGCGAGGGCCAGCACGGGGCGCACGGCGACGGCCCGGGTGGCCCGCTCGAGCCCCAGCCAGTCGAGCGCCCAGCGCGGCTCCGGGGAGCCCCACCGCGCCACCGCGGCGACGGCGGCCAGCGCCAGCACCGCGGACAGGGCCAGCTCGGCGGCGCCGGCGGCGGGCGTCGACCCGCCCAGGGCGCGGCGCAGCGCGTCCCCGGCCGGCGGCAGCGCGAGCGCGCCGAGCAGCGCCGCCCCCAGCGCGAGCACGACCAGCGGCGCCTGCTCCAGGCGGCCGACGTGGCGCGTCCCGGGGCGCTCGTCGTCCCAGCCGTCCTCGACGCCGTCGGGAGCGGGCCGCCACACGACGAGCAGGACCTTGCCCGCGTACGCCGCCGAGAGGGCCGCGGCGGCCAGGCCGACGGCGTACAGGGCGGGCGCCTCCTCCCGGGCGGCCGCGAGCACCGCGTCCTTCGTCGCCCAGAGCGCGAGCGGCGCGACCCCGGCGAGGGAGAGGGCGCCCACCGCCGCCGTCGCGCCGACGAGCACCCACCGGCGCCCCGCACCCCGCAGGGCCTCCAGGCGCCGCGTGCCCAGGGCGGAGAGCCAGGCGCCCGCCGCGAGGAACAGCAGCGCCTTGGTGGCCGCGTGGGCGACGAGGTGCGCCGCCCCGCCCGCCACCGCGCCGAGGCCCGCCGCGAGGACGACGAAGCCGAGCTGCGCCGCGGTGGACGCCGCGAGCAGCTGCTTGAGGTCCCGCTGGGCGAGCGCGACGACGCCGAGGAGCAGCGCCGTCGCGGCACCCGCCCACGCCGCCGCGGTCGCGGCCCAGCCCGTCGCCTCCAGCAGGGGCGCGGCCCTCAGCAGCAGGTAGCCGCCCATGGCGACCATCGCCGCCGAGTGCAGGAGGGCGCTCACCGGGCTCGGCCCCAGCATGGCCCGCGAGAGCCAGGCGGAGAACGGGAGCTGCGCCGCCTTGCCCAGCGCCGCGACGAGGACGCCCGCCGCCGCCAGGTCCTGCCAGGCCCCGTCGGCGGACGCGAGGTCGTCGAGGCGCAGCCCCGCGCCGCCCGCCAGCCCGGCCGCCGCCGCGGCGTAGAGGCCGAGGTCGGCCGTGCGGGTCGTGACGAACGCCGCCTCGCCGCCGGCGACGTGCGCCCGGTCGGACCAGGGGAAGCCGATGAGGGCGTACGAGGTCGCCCCCATCACCTCCCACGCCAGCAGGAGCGCGGGCAGGGTGGTCGCGGTCGCCGTGACGCCGACCGCGGCGGCGAAGAGCAGCACCAGGCCGTGGAACCGCGCCCGCGAGGCGTGCACGTCCCCCGCCGCGAAGACGAGCACGAGGAGCGTGACCACCGCCACCGCCGGCAGCACGAGGGCCGCGAGCGCGTCGACGGCGAGGGCGAACGGCGCCCCCGCGACGAACGGCACCGACAGCGACGGCCGCTGGACCGCGGCGACGCCGGCGAGCACGGCCGTGGCGGTCGCCGTCACCAGCGACACGGGCACGGCGACCCGCTCGGCCCGCGGCCCGGCGAGCGCCAGCGCCGCCCCCGCGACCGCCGGCAGCAGGACGAGGCCCCAGAGCGGGAGAGCGCTCACCGCCGCAGGTCCGCGGCCATGTCGGTCATGTCCGTGCCGCGGGAGCGGTGCAGCAGCGTGGCCACGGCGAACCCCATGGCCATCTCCACGGTCATGGCGGCGACGACGACGAGGAGCAGCACCTGCCCGGTCGGGTCGGGCGCGAGGAACCACCACACCGCCCCCGCGGCGAGGATGACGCCGTTGAGCATGAGCTCGAGGCCCATCATCACCATGACGACGACCTGCTGCGACAGCGCGCCGTAGAGGCCCACGGCGACGAGCGCGGCGGCCACGACGAGCACGGCCTCGAGGGTCACCGGCCCACCCCGCCCGGCTGGGGGTCGTCCGCGGGGCGCCGGCGCAGGTCGTCGCCGAGCCGGTCGTAGCGCCCGCGCGGCACGGCGAGCGCCACGCCGGCCACGATCGTCGCGACCATCACCGGGCTGACGACGAGCATCACGAGCATCGTCGACTCCATGAGCGCGGTGCCGAGCGCGGCGACCGTGTCGGGGGCGGGGGCGCCGCGGCGCTCGGGCCAGGGCACGAGCAGCGCCCCGGCGGCGAGGACGACGAAGGTCCCGGCGGCGAGCACGGCCGCGCGCCGGCCCGAGTGCACCATGCTCATCGGCATGAGGGCCGGGTTCATCCCCATGAGCATGACCATGTAGACGCCCATGACGGCCATCTCCATGACCATCATGAGGACGACGACGAGCCCGACGTAGTCGAGCCCGACGAGGAGCAGCGCCGCGCCGACGGCGACGAACGAGACCGCGAGCGCGTACGTCGCCCGGGCCATCGAGTCGACGCGGAAGACGGCGACGCCGGCGGCGACCGCCACGACGGCGAGCCCCCAGAACGCGACGCCCACGGCGGCGCCCAGGTCGGTCGGCACGCTCAGCCCCTCCCCACGACGACGACGGCGACGACGAGCAGCTGCAGCAGCACGGCGGGCAGGAGCACCAGCCAGCCCGCCTCGAGGAAGCGGTCGGGGCGCACCGCCGGGACGCGGCGGCGCAGGACGACGAGGGCGGCGAGCAGCAGCCCTGCCTTGAGCAGGACCCAGGCCCAGCCCGGGAGCAGCGGCCCCGCGCCGCCGCCGAGGAAGAGCGGCACCGCGAACGCCGCCCCCGCGGCGAGCAGGGCGTACCGACCGGCCTGCAGCAGGAGCCGGTCGGCGCCGGAGGCCTCGGTGAGGACGCCCCCCGCGAGGTCGAGGCCGGCCGGCGGCGCGAAGGGCCCCTGCACGCTGAAGGCGACGACGCCGGCGCAGTACACCGCGAAGGCGACCGGCATCCACACCACGTGCCACAGCCCGTCCTGGGCCGCGGCCACGTCGGCGACCCGGAGGCTGCCCGCGGCGACCGCCGGGGCCGTGAGGGCGAACATGAGCGGGAGCTCGTACGCGAGGGCCTGGGCGAGGAAGCGGTAGCCGCCGACGAGGGCCAGGGCGGAGTCCCCGCCCCAGCCGGCCAGCCAGACGAGCGCCCAGACGAGGACGTCCATCGCGTTGAACCACACGACGCCGGCGGGGAGGTCGGCGAGGGCGTGCCCGCCCAGCGGGACGACCGCGACCATGAGCAGGGCGGCGACGACGAGGCCGCCGCCACCGGCCCGCTGCAGCAGCCCGTCCGCCGCCACGGTCGTGCGCCGGCGCTGGCGCAGCAGCGCGGCCGTGCGCGCCACGGGGGCGCGCAGCCCCACCCGTGCCGGGACCCCCTCGGCGCACGCCGCGAGGACGCCGTCGAGGCACGCGGCCCCGAGCGCCAGCGCGCCCAGCAGCACGGCCGCCAGCAGCGCCCACGGCGCCGCGGCCGTCTCCACCGCCGCCTCAGCCACGGGCCACCCGCCGCTCCGGTACGGGCTCCGGGTCCAGGCTCGCGACGACGAGGCGCGCGGCGGCGAGGTCGAGCCCGGCGACGAGCGCCGGGAGGGCCGCGACGACGGCAGCGTCGGCCGCAGCGGCGTCGGCAGCAGCGGCGGAGTCGGGGTCCCCCTCGCCCGTATACCGCGGGTCGCCCGCGGCCGCGTCGAGCAGCGCGAGCAGGCGGTCGTGCACGTCGCCGCCGAGCCGGCCGGGCAGGCCGTGCTCGGCGAGCGCCGCCCCGTCGAGCCGGCCCAGGCCCCGCAGCTGCCAGCGCAGGGCCCGGGAGCGGGCGACGCGCCGCCGCAGGCCCTCCAGGACGTGCCCGGCGCGCGCGTCGTCCCCGTCGAGCAGCGCGTCGCGCGCCCGCCGGGCTGCGGCGGCGGCGTCGTCCCAGCCGGCCAGGGCGAGCAGCCGCGCCGCGCCGTCGGCGGCCCGGGAAGCGGCGCTGCCGCCGCCCGGGCCGCTCCCCGCGAGCACCTCGACCTCCGCCGACGCCACGACGTCCCCGTGCAGCGCGCAGCGCAGCACGAGCCCCGCGGGCCACGCCGGCAGGACGGGCCCCAGCGGCACCTGCAGGACGTCCATCTCCAGCCCGTCCCGGTCCTCGTCGCCGCCGGCGAGCGGCACCCCGGCGGGCGCCATGCCCATGTCGCTCATGTCCCCGTCGTCCCCGTGCCCCCCGTCGTCGCCCTCCTCGCCGCCGGCGCCCGGGCCGGCGCCGCGCGCGTCCGCGTCGCGCCGCTGCTCGGCCCGGTCGGCGAGGTGCCCCGCGGCGCGCTCGAGCGCGGGGGCGGCGTCCTGCGGCACGAGCACCCCCACCCGGGCCCGGGGCCCCGGCAGCTGGTCCCAGACCCGGTCGACCGCCTCCTGCAGCCGCTGCTGCGGCGCGCCGCAGACGACGAGCACCCCGGCCTGCGCCGGCGACGAGGCCAGCCCCCAGCCGCGGCCCAGGGCCGCGCGCTCCACGGCGGCGCGGACGACCCGGGCCCCGGGCGCCTCGGCGACGAGCACGCGCGTGCCGCCGAGGGCGAGGCGGTCCAGGCTCAGACCCACCGCAGCGCCCCCTCGCGCCAGGCCCACACCACGGGGACGAACAGGACGCCGAGGAAGAGGAACATCTCGACGACGGCGGACGCGCCGACCTCCGCGACCACCACGGCCCACGGGTACATGAAGAGCATCTCCACGTCGAAGGCCAGGAAGACGAGCGTCGCGGGGTACCAGCGCACGTGGAAGCGGGACAGCGCGTGCTGCTCCGGCTCCCAGCCGGACAGGAACGGCAGCGCCTCGACGGCGTCCGGGCGCAGCGCGGTGGCACGGTGCACGAGGTAGAGCCCGCCGACCCCGGCCAGCGCCACGAGGAGGAGGCCGAGGGCACCCGCGTACTCGCCCATCGCGCACCTCCGCTCCCTCCCGGCCGACCCCGCACGCCGCTACCCCGCTGGGCGCGGTGCGAACGCTCAGCCGGCCGCCGGGTCCTCGATGAGCACCTGGAGGGTCGCGGGCAGCTCGCCGGCCTCGCGCAGCACGAGCGTGAGCTGGACCTGCTCGCCCTCGGGCAGCTCCCGCTGCACGTCGCGGAGCACCAGCGTCGGGCCGCCGGGACGCAGGTCGACCGGCTCGCCCGGCGGCAGCGGGAGCGAGCCGACGACCGCGCCGGACGGGTCGACGAGGTCGACGCCCGCCGCCGCCGGCGAGGAGGCGGACAGCACGGCGTCGCGGGCCGCGGCCTCGTTGAGCAGCCGGCCCTGCACCGCCACGTCGCTGCCCTCCGCCCACGCCCGCGCGCCGTCCGGCGGCTCCTGCAGGTACGCCCCGCGCAGCAGCACCCCCCGGTCGTCGTCGACCTCGGCCACGTCGGGCGTGGTCGAGGCGCTCTCCTGCTCCTGCCCCCAGGTCCCCGCGCCGCAGCCCGCGACGGCCAGGGCGGCGAGCGCCCCCGTCGCGGCGCGCAGCGCCGTGCGTCGTCCACCGGTCATGGAGCCCCGGTGCCCGGCCGGGCCGGGCGCGTCACGGCCCGGGCTGAGGTCGTCAGGCGACCGCAAGGCAGCGGCGTCGGTCCGGGGCGGCAGGCGGTCCGGCTCCCTCCCCGGGGGCACGGCGAGCGCCACGGCGTGGAGCGGCCCCTCGGCGGGTAGCCCGGCACCCTGCGCTGCGCCTGCCCGGGCGCGGCAGGACGCAGGACGCAGGAGGCACGGATGCGGCACGTGGGCCGGCGGGTCCCCCGGGGCGAGGACCCGGACCTCGTGGCAGGCCCGGCGGGGGCGGTCGCGGACCTCGGCGTGCGCAGCGCCGGCGACGTCCTGCCGGCCGCTCGCTCGGCCACCTGCTGCCGTTCGCGGCGGGCCCTCCGCCAGCGCGACCCGGTGGCGCGGTGAGCGCGGCCGAGGTCGTCGTCGTGGGGCAGGTCGCCCGCGACCTGGTGGTGCGCGCGTCGCGCCTGCCCGGCCCCGACGGGTCGGCGCCGGCCCGACGGGAGTGGGAGGGCCTCGGCGGCAAGGGCGCGAACCAGGCCGTGGCGTGCCGCCGGCTCGGCGCCTCCGCCGCGCTCGTCGGCGTGGTCGGCGACGACGACGCCGGCGCGCGGGCGCTGCGCACGGCGGGCCGGGACGGCGTGGACGTGTCGGGCGTCGTGGTGCGCCCCGCAGCCGCCACCGCGCTGCTGCTCGACGTCGTCGAGGAGGACGGCACCCGCCGGCTGCTGGAGGACGCGCCGGACGAGGTGCTCGTACGACCCGAGGACGTCAGGGCGTCGGCGGGTGCGCTCGCCGCCGCGCGGTGGGTCCTGCTCCAGCTGCAGACCCCCGCGGACGCCGCGTACGCCGCCCTCGAGGCCCTCGGCCCCGCCGCTCCGGGCGCTCCGTGCCTGCTGGCCGACGGCGCGCCGGGGGACGACGGCCTGCGCGAGGCGCTGCTGCGCCGGGCGGACGTGCTGCGCGCCGACGCGCACGAGGCCGAGCTTCTCGTGGGGCGCGAGCTGCCCGACGTCGGGGCCGTCGAGGAAGCCGCCCGCGAGCTCGTCGCCGCCGGCCCGCGGGTCGTGGCCCTTGGCGCGGGGCCCGAGGGCAACGTCGTGGCGTGGGAACGCGGTTGCCTGCGCATCCCCCTGCTCGACGTGGACGTCGTCGACAAGACCGGCGGCGGGGACTCGTACGTCGCCGCCCTCGCCGTCGCCCTGCTCAGGGGCGACCCGGTGGAGGACGCGGCCTGGCGGGCCTCGGCCGCCGCCTCGCTCGCGGTGTCCGTCGCGGGCGGGCGGCCCCGCTACGACGCGGCGGCGGTCACGGACCTCGTCCGCGACCGCCGCCGGTGACCCTCCGCCTCAGCGCTCCGCCGCTGCCGCCGTCGCCGCGGTGACGAGGCCGTACGCGAGGTGCGGGACGACGTCAGACACCCAGGACGAGGCGCTCCACGTCCGGGGGTCCGAGACGCCGAGCACGGCCATGGGTCCGTTGGTGCCCACCATCGCGGCAGCCGCCGTGGCCAGCCCGCCGACGAGCACGGAGGGGCGCCAGCCCAGGTCGCGCACGGCGCCGTACAGCACGCCCACGCCGACGCCGCTGGCGATGCCGAGCAGCGGACCCAGCCCCGAGACCCGGGCGTCCTGCTGCTCCCCCTCACCCGGGACCCGCACGTGCGCCCTGTCCGCCAGCCTCTCCACGGACTGCTCCGGCGTCGAGCTGGCGGGTCGCCCGCGGAGCGCCATGTCGACGTAGGTCACCGCGTCGAGCGCCGTCGTGCCGGCCGCCCCGGCGGCCGCCCCGACGAGCAGCGCCCTCACGACGTGCTCAGGACCGTCTTGATCCAGCCCTCCTCGCGGCGGTCGAAGGTCTCGTACGCCTCGATCGCGTTCGTGACCCCCTCGTGCTGCGTCATCACGGTGGCCGGGTCGACGACACCGCTCGCGACGAGCCGCAGCAGGTCGGGGATGTAGCGCCGGTGCGGGCAGTTGCCGGTGCGGATCGTCAGGTTCTTCATGAACGCCTGGCCGAACGGGTAGGTCGCGTAGGTCTGCGGGTAGACGCCGATGACCCCGATCGTCCCCGCCTTGGCGATCCCCTGCACGGCCCACAGCGCCGCCTGCGAGGGCCCGTCGCCCGGCTCCCACTGCTCGCCCCGCTGCCCGCTGTCCGGCGCGACCTGGGCGCGCTCCTGCTCCGCCTGCTCGGCGGGCTCGGCGCCCTCGGCGGCGGGGCCGGTCTTCGGGCGCTCGCTGTCGACGCCGACCGCGTCGATGACCCGGTCCGGGCCGCTGCCGCCGGTGATCTCCTGCAGGACCTGCACGGGGTCCTCGGCGTTGTAGTCCACGGCCTCGCCACCGAGCCGCCGCGCCGCCTCGAGCCGGCTCGGCACCCCGTCGACGACGATGACCCGCCCGGCGCCCTGCAGCAGCGCGGACACGACCGCGAACTGCCCGACGGGACCGGCCCCGAGCACCGCCACGGTGTCCCCCTGGCCGACCTCCGCGAGCCGCCCGCCGAACCAGGCGGTGGGGAAGATGTCCGACACCATGATCGCCTGCTCGTCGGTGACGCCCTCGGGCACCGGGACCGCGCCCACGTTGGCGAACGGCACGCGCACGTACTCCGCCTGCATGCCGTCGAACGGCCCGGTCGGCCCCGGGCCGCCGAAGAACGCGGTGCCCGCGTTGCGCCCGTTGGGGTTGGCGTTGTCGCACTGCGAGTACGTCCCCGAGCGGCAGTACGAGCAGTAGCCGCACCCGACGGTCGAGCCGATGACGACCCGGGTGCCCTTCGGCAGGTTCCGGACCCCGGGCCCGGTCTCCTCGACCACGCCGACGGCCTCGTGCCCGAGGACCGTGCCGGGCTCCATCCCGGCCATGGTGCCGCGGACCATGTGCAGGTCGGTGCCGCAGATCGCCGACGTCGTGATCCGCACGACCGCGTCGTTCGGCTCCTGGATGGTCGGGTCGCTCACGTCGTCGAGCCTGATGTCGCCGGGCCCGTGCCACACGACGGCCTTCATGGTGCCTCCCGTTGCTGGTCGGTCGCTCCGGCACCGGCTACCCGTCACCCCGGCCCGCAACCTCGCGCGTCGGTCCCGTCGTCGGTGCGCAGCCGCTCCGGGCGGTGCGCCCCAAGCGCGATCGCGGTGTTGACCAGCTCGACGTGGCTGAAGGCCTGCGGGGTGTTCCCCAGCTGGCGGCCGAGGTGCGGGTCCCACATCTCGCTGAGCAGCCCGACGTCGTTGCAGAGTCCCAGGAGGCGCTCGAAGAGCGCGACCGCCTCGTCCTCCTCGCCGATGAGCGCCAGGGCGTCCGCCAGCCAGAAGCTGCAGGCGAGGAAAGCGCCTTCCGTACCGGGGAGGCCGTCGACGCTGCCGTGCTCGCCCTCGGGGTCGGCGTCGGGGCGGTAGCGCACCACGAAGCCGTCCTCGCACAGCTCGCGCTGCACCGCGCGCACCGTGGACCGCACCCGGGGGTCCTCCGGCGGCAGGAAGCCCAGGCGCGGCAGCAGCAGCAGCGCCGCGTCGAGCCCGCGGGAGCCGTAGTACTGCGTGAAGGTCCCGCGCTCCGCGTCCCAGCCCTGCTCGCACACCTGCGCGTGCACCGCGTCGCGCTCGGCCCGCCACCGGTCCAGCGGCGCGTCCAGGCCCCCCTCCTCGGCGGTCCTGACCATCCGGTCGAAGCCCACCCAGGCCATGACCTTCGAGTGCACGAAGTGGCGCTCCGGGCCGCGCACCTCCCACAGCGAGCGGTCGGGGCGCCGCCACACCGTCGCGAGGTGCTCGGTGATCGCCACCTGCAGGTCCCACGCGTCGTCGTTGGCGCTCAGGCCGGCCGAGCGGGCGGCGTGCAGGCCGTCGAGGACCTCGCCGTAGACGTCGAGCTGGAACTGGTCGACCGCGGCGTTGCCCACGCGGACGGGCGACGAGCCCTCGTACCCGGCCAGCCACGGCAGCTCGTGCTCGGGCAGCCGGCGGCGGCCGTCGAGGCCGTACATGATCTGCACGTCGGCCGGGTCGCCCGCGGCGGCCCGCAGCAGCCAGCGCCGCCAGGCCTTGGCCTCGTCGACGAAGCCCGCGCCGGCGAGGGCCTGCAGCGTGAACGCGGCGTCACGCAGCCAGCAGAAGCGGTAGTCCCAGTTGCGGACCCCGCCGAGCGCCTCCGGGAGCGACGTGGTGACCGCGGCGACGACGCCGCCGGTCGGGGCGTAGGTGAGCGCCTTGAGGACGACCAGGCTGCGGCGCACGGCGGCCTCGTACGGTCCCGCGTAGGTCGAGCCCCGCAGCCAGTGCCGCCAGAAGCGCAGCGTCTCCTGCAGCGCGTGCTCCGGGTCGACCGGGTGGGGCGCCTTGCGGTACGACTCGTGCCAGGTCAGCACGAACGGGACCCGCTCGCCGGCCCGCACCCGGAACCGCGACGACGTCGTCCGGTCGTCGCGCCCCTCGAGCCGCACCGGCGTGTCGAGCCACAGCGCGTCGGGTCCCGCCACGGCCGACCAGCGGCCCTTGGGGTGGCGCACCCACGGGACGACGCTGCCGTAGTCGAACCGGACCACGAGGTCGCTCTCGACCTCGACCTCGCCCTCCACCCCCTCGACGATGCGCACCAGGTCGGGCGCCTCCCCGCGCGGCGGCATGAGGTCGAGCACCCGCACGGTGCCCGTCGGGGTCTCCCAGGTCTGCTCGAGCACCAGCGACTCCCCGACGTAGCGCCGGCTCGTGCAGTCCCCCGCCCCCGCCGGAGCGACGCGCCACCGCCCGGCCTGCCGGTCGCCCAGCAGGGCCGCGAAGCAGGCCCCCGAGTCGAACGAGGGCAGGCAGAGCCAGTCGACGGAGCCGTCGCGCCCCACGAGCGCGGCGGTCTGCAGGTCGCCGACGACGGCGTAGTCCTCGATCCGGGAGCCCATGCCCCGACCCTGCCCCACCGGCCGCCGCCGGACACGGCCGGTGGTGCACCACCGTCGGGACCGTCAGGCGACCGACAGGTGCGCCGCGGGTCCCGCGGGGTAGTCGTCGCGACGGTCCGGCGCCCGGACCGACGGGACGGGGTACGAGGAGGACCGGTGACCGACCGCATCGCCGACGTCTGGGGCACGCGCACCCCGCACGGCCGGGACGAGCCGTGGCCCGTGCGCATCGACACCCACCTCGACCCCGGGTCCGGCGAGCCGGACCGCTGGGTCCAGTCGGCGTGCGTGCTCTGCAGCAACGGCTGCGCGTGCGACATCGCCGTCAAGGACGGGCGGATGGTCGGCGTCCGCGGCCGGGCGGTGGACGTCGTCAACCGGGGCCGGCTCGGGCCCAAGGGGCTGTACGGCTCCTGGCAGTGGGACCGCAGCGACCGCCTGACCCGGCCCCTGGTGCGCGACGGCTCCGGGGAGCTCGTCGAGACCGACTGGGACACGGCGATGGGCCGGGTCGTCGCGGAGTCCCAGCGCCTGCTGGCCACCGAGGCGGGGGCGCTGACCCACGGCTTCTACACCAGCGGGCAGCTGTTCCTCGAGGAGTACTACGCCCTCGGCGTCATCGGCAAGGCCGGCCTCGGAACCCCGCACATGGACGGCAACACGCGCCTGTGCACGGCGACGGCCGCCGCCGCCATGAAGGAGAGCTTCGGCTCGGACGGCCAGCCGGGCAGCTACACCGACATCGAGGCGACCGACGCGATCTTCCTCTACGGGCACAACATGGCCGAGACGCAGACGGTCCTGTGGATGCGCGTGCTCGACCGCATCGAGGGGGTGGACCCGCCGGTGGTCGTCGCCGTCGACCCCCGCACCACCAAGGTCGCGGAGGCCGCCGTCGCCACCGGCGGCGTGCACCTCGCCCCCCTCCCGGGCACGAACCAGGCCCTCATGAACGGGCTCGTCCGGGAGGTGCTCCACCGCGGCTGGGTCGACGAGGAGTACGTCGCCGCGCACACGCTGGGCCTCGACGAGCTCGCGCGGGAGGTCGAGCCGTACACCCCGGAGCACGTGGCCGAGGTCTGCGGGGTCCCCGCCGCCGACGTCCGGCGCGCCGCCGAGGTCTTCGGCACCAGCGGGCGCGTGCTCTCGACCGTGCTGCAGGGCTTCTACCAGTCGAACCAGGCGACGGCGGCGGCCTGCCAGGTGAACAACCTGCACCTGCTGCGCGGCCTGCTCGGCCGCCCGGGCTGCGGCGTCCTGCAGATGAACGGCCAGCCCACGGCGCAGAACACCCGGGAGTGCGGCGCCGACGGCGACCTCCCCGGGTTCCGGAACTGGGACAACGCCGAGCACATCCAGGAGCTGGCGGACCTGTGGAACGTCGACCCGCTCGTCATCCCGCACTGGTCCCCGCCGACCCACGCGATGCAGATCTGGCGCTACTGCGAGCAGGGGTCGATCCGCTTCCTCTGGATCTCCGCGACCAACCCCGCGGTGAGCCTGCCCGAGCTGGCCAGGGTCCGGCGGATCCTCCAGCGGGAGGGCCTGTTCGTGGTCGTGCAGGACGGCTTCCTCACCGAGACGGCCCGCTTCGCCGACGTCGTCCTGCCGGCCGCACTCTGGGGCGAGAAGCAGGGGACGTTCACCAACGTGAACCGGACCGTCCACCTGTCGGACAAGGCCGTCGAGCCGCCCGGCGAGGCGCGCAGCGACCTCGACATCTTCCTCGACTACGCCCGGCGCATGGGCTTCCGCGACAAGGACGGGGCGCCGCTCGTCACCTGGACCTCCCCGGAGGAGGTGTTCGAGGCCTGGAGGGAGTGCACGCGCGGGCGCCCCTGCGACTACACCGGCCTGTCCTACGACCGCCTGCGCGGCGGCAGCGGCATCCCGTGGCCAGCCCCGGCGGAGCGCCCGGAGGGCACCGACCGGCTCTACGCCGACGGCGTCTTCCCCACGGCGCCGGACGTCTGCGAGTCGTACGGGCACGACCTGCTCACCGGCGGGGCGATCGGGGAGCAGACCTACCGCGCGAAGCGCCCCGACGGCCGCGCCTTCCTCAAGGGCGCACCGTACGTCCCGCCGCCGGAGTCGCCGTCCGAGGAGTTCCCCTTCGCCCTGACCACGGGCCGGACGGTCTACCACTTCCACACCCGCACCAAGACCGGGCGGTCCCGGCAGCTGCGCCGCGCGGCGCCGGGCGCGTGGGTCGAGCTCTCCGTGGGCGACGCGCAGCGGCTCGGCGTCGAGGAGGGCGACGTCGTGCGGGTCGCCTCGCCCCGCGGGTCCGTGGAGGCACCGGCACGGGTCGGCAGGGGGCGCGACGGCGTGGCCTTCGTGCCGTTCCACTTCGGCTACTGGGACCTCCCGGGCGACGGGTCATCGCCCGGCGGCGGGCCGGGCCGCGCGGCCAACGAGATGACCCTCACCGAGTGGGACCCGGTGTCGAAGCAGCCGCTCTTCAAGGTGGGTGCCGTGAGCATCACGCGCGTCCGGCCCGGCACCGGCGCCTCGCCCGCCCCGACGACGACGGCCTCCGCCCCGGCGCGGCCCGACGGCGTGCCGCGGACGGTCGGCGGGCCGGACGCCCGGGTCGACGAGGACGTCCGGACCGGGAGGGGCTGACGTGCACCTCGCGACGTACCTCGGCCTGCAGCACGGCGCCTCGCAGGCGCTCGCCGCCTCCTTCCGGCAGGTCGCCGACGGGCACGCGGCCGAGCCCGACGTCCACGTCCTCTGCCACCACCTCGCCCAGTGGTGCGACGGTCACGTCGAGCGCCTGCGGACAGCCGTCGAGCGCTACGGCGAGCAGCGTGAGGAGGAGCCCGAGCGGCTGCACGCGCAAGCCCTGTCCGAGACCCGCTCCGGCGGCGTGGGGCTGCTGCGCGACCTGCAGGACCTCTACCTCCTCGCGAGCCTGGTGGACATCACCTGGACCGTCCTGGGCCAGGCGGCGCAGGGCGTGCGCGACCGCGAGCTGCTCCAGCTCGTCGCGGAGTGCGAGCAGGAGACGACGCAGCAGCTGCGGTGGCTCAACACCCGCATCAAGCAGGCCGCGCCGCAGGCGCTCCTCGCCGGCGGCGGCTCGACGTGAGCGGCGGTCTGCTGGGGGCGGCGCAGGAGCGGGCCGGGCGGGTCGGCGGCGGCGCGTACGCCTTCCTCCTCTGCCTCGCGGTCCTGGCGGCGGCCGGGCTCGCCGCGCTGCTCCTGCGCCAGCCGCTGCTCTTCCCGAGCCTCGGCCCGACCGTGATGCTGTTCTTCGAGACGCCGCGGCAGCGCTCGGCCGCGCCGCGCAACACGCTCCTCGGGCACGGCGTGGCGCTGCTGGCCGGTGCGGCCTGCCTCGTCGCCTTCGGCCTCGCGGACCACCCGCCGGTGGTGCAGGAGGGCGTGACCGCGGCCCGTACGGGCGCGGCCGCGCTCTCCGTCGCCCTCACGGCCCTCGTGCTCAAGCTCCTCGACGCCCCGCACCCGCCGGCCGGGGCGACGACGCTCATCGTCAGCCTGGGCATCCTCACCTCGGCCGCGGAGCTCGTCGCGATGGGCGGCGCCGTCGTGCTCGTCACCGTGCTCGGCGTGGCGCTGAACCGCCTGCTCGGCACGCCGCAGCCCCTGTGGGACGACCGCCGGGACGGTGCCCGCGGCAACGGGTCCACGCGGTCCACCAGCGCCGACCGGGGCGACTGACCCCGCCGTACCGGGGCAGCGTGACGAACGTCCCCCTGCCGACCGCGGGGACCCGTGCCAGGCTGGACGGGCACGGTCCCCCGTACGGAGGAAGGTCCGCACCCCATGGACGTGGTCGATCTCAGCCGGTTCCAGTTCGCGTCCACGAGCATCTTCCACTTCTTCTTCGTCTCGCTGACGGTCGGACTGGCCTTCCTCATCGCGGTCATGGAGACGTTCGCGTACTTCCGGCGCGGGCGGAGCACGGTCTACGACCGGATGAGCTCCTTCTTCGGGCACCTGTTCCTCATCAACTTCGCCGTGGGCGTCGTGACGGGCATCGTGCAGGAGTTCCAGTTCGGCATGAACTGGAGCGAGTACTCGGAGTTCGTCGGCAACATCTTCGGCGTGCCGCTGGCGCTCGAGGTGCTCATGGCGTTCTTCCTCGAGAGCACGTTCATCGGCCTGTGGTGGTTCGGCAAGGACCGGCTCAAGCCGTGGATGCGCCTCGGCGCGATCTGGCTCGTCGCCATCGGCACCCAGATCAGCATGTTCTGGATCGTGCTCGCCAACGCCTGGATGCACCACCCCGTCGGGTACGAGGTGGTGGGCGACCGCGCGCTGCTCACCGACTTCTCCGCCGTCGTCTTCAACCCCAAGGCGTGGCTCTACTCGCTGCACGTGCAGGGCAGCGCCTGGACCGTCGCCGGCTTCTTCGTCCTGGCCATCAGCGCCTACCACCTGCTGCGCAAGCACGACGTCGACGTCTTCTCCCGCGCGCTGCGCCTCGCGCTCGTCTTCGCGGCCGTCGGCACGGTCTTCTCGGCGGCCAGCGGGCACACCGCCGCGCAGTACGCCCGCGAGGACCAGCCGATGAAGTTCGCGGCGATGGAGGCCCAGTGGGAGGACTCGGGCTCCCCGGCCCCCTGGTCCGCCCTCGCCCTCATCGACGAGGAGCGCCGGGAGAACACCTGGAGCCTGGAGATCCCGTACGTCGGGTCGATCCTCGCCGAGAACAACCTCAGCGCGAGCTACCGCGGGCTGAACTCGCTCAACGAGGAGTACCAGGAGCTCTACGGCGAGGGCCGCGACTACATCCCGCCGGTCACCTGGGTCTACTGGTCGTTCCGCATCATGGTCGGCATCGGCGTCCTGCTCATGGGCGCGGCCTTCGCGGGCCTGTTCCTGTGGTGGCGCCGCCGCGGCGCCCTGGACGGCACCCGGTGGTACCTCCGCGCCCTCGTGCTCCTGCTGCCGCTGCCGTGGATCGCCAACTTCACGGGCTGGATGACGACCGAGATGGGCCGCCAGCCGTTCATGGTCTACGGCCTGCTCACCGTCGACGAGGGCGTCAGCGCCAACTCCGTGACCGAGGTGCTCACCGGGCTCGTCGGCCTGTGGGTGGTCTACCTCGGGCTCATCGGGCTCGACATCTACCTGCTCACCAAGACGGCGAAGGCGGGCACGCACAAGCCCGATGCCGAGATCCTTGCCGCGCCCGCCCCGGACTACGAGGGCACGGGGGTCGGCGGGCCCGTGGGCTACGACCGGGAGCGCTGAGCCGTGGACCTCGTCGACCTCTGGTTCTGGCTCATCGCGCTCACCTTCACCCTCTACTTCTTCCTCGAGGGGTTCGACTTCGGCGTCGACGCGCTGCGCCCGCTCATCGCCAAGGACGAGAGCGAGGAGCGCGCCCTCACCGGCACCATCGGCCCGTTCTGGGACGGCAACGAGGTGTGGGTGATCGCCGCCGCCGGCGTGATGTTCTCGACGTTCCCCGTCTGGTACGGCGCGCTCTTCAGCGGGCTCTACCCGGTGTTCGTCGTCATCCTGCTGGCGCTGCTGCTGCGCGGGGTGTCCTTCGAGTACCGCAACCAGGTGGACAGCCAGCGCTGGCGCGACGTCTGGGACTGGATGTCCTTCCTCGGCAGCATCGTGCCGTCGTTCCTGTGGGGCGTCGTCATGGCCAAGATCATCGAGGGCATGCCGGTGCGGGACGACCAGACGGTCGGCGGCGGGCTCGGCGACGTGTTCACGCCGTTCGCGCTCGCCGGCGGCGCGGCGACCCTGCTGCTCTTCGTCCTGCACGGCGCGAACTTCCTGCTGCTGCGCCTGCACACGGACACCGTCCTCTACCGCCGGGCCCGGACCATGGCCTTCGTCTGGGGCGCCCTGGCGACCGTGGCGATCCTCGTGTTCGTCATCCAGGGCTACGTGACCGAGGGCCTCTTCGAGGACTTCGGCGTGCTGCCGTGGCTTTTCCCGGCAGCCGCTTTCCTGACCCTGGCGAGCATCTGGCTCGCGCTCGTGACGCGCCGGGACGTCCTCGCCTTCGTCATGAGCGGGCTGACCATCGTCTTCGCCACGATGACGGTCTTCATCGCGCTGTTCACGCGCGGGGTCGTCCTGCCGTCGACCATCAGCGACGACCTCAGCCTGACCCTCGAGGAGACGGCCAGCGAGCCGTACACGTTGGAGCTCATGACGTGGGTCGGCGCCATCTTCCTGCCGCTCATCATCGGCTACCAGATCTGGAACTACTACGTCTTCCGCGAGCGGGTGCGCCCGGACGAGGGCGCGCTCGACCGGGGCTACTAGTGGCGGTCTCCTAGTGGCCAGGGGAGCCGGGGGCGCGACCGGACGGGTGCTCGCCCTCGCCGGCGCGCGGTGGCTCGTCCCGGCGTGCGCCGCGCTGGCGGTGCTCGTCTGGGCGCTGCTGCTGGCGCAGTGGGCGCTCGTGGCGCACGTCGTCGTGGCCGTGGTCGACGGCACGCCGCCCGCCGCCCTGCCGGCGCCCCTCGCAGGCGTGCTCGCGGCCTGGGCGGCCCGCGCCGGTGCCGTCGCGGCCCGCGACCTGCTCGCCGCCCGCGCGTCCTCCGCCGCACGGCGCACGGCCCGGGCCCGGCTCGCCCGCGCGCTGCTGGCGCTCGGCCCGGACGCCGTCGTCGGGGAGCGCGCCGGCGAGGTCGCGAGCACCGCCACGGAGGGCGTGGCGCGGCTCGACGCGGTCGTCGCCCGCTTCGTGCCGGGGGCGGTGACCGCCGCCGTGGTGCCGGTGCTCGTCGCCGGGACCGTGCTCGTGCTCGACCCCCCGAGCGGCCTGCTCCTCGTCGTCACCGGTCCGCTCCTCGTCGTCTTCCTCTGGCTCGTCGGCACCCGCGCCGCCCAGGCCGCCGACCGGCAGTGGGAGGCCCTGGGCCGGCTCGGCGCCCTGCTCGTCGACACGCTGCGCGCGCTGCCGACCCTCGTCGCCTACGGCAGGGCGCGCGGCAGCGCGGACTGGCTGGTGCGCACCGGCGAGGCGTACCGCGCGTCGACGATGCGCGTGCTGCGCACCGCGTTCCTCTCCGGCTTCGTCCTCGAGTTCGGCGCGGTGCTCTGCACCGCCCTCGTGGCGGTCACCGTCGGCGTCCGGCTCTTCGAGGGCCACCTCGGCTTCGAGCGCGCGCTGCTCGTCCTGCTGCTCACCCCCGAGTTCTTCGCCCCGCTGCGCGCCCTCGGCGGCGACCACCACGCGCGGCTGGAGGGGGTGCCGGCCGCCGAGCGGCTCCTCGCGCTGCTGGACCGGCCGCAGCCGCCGCGCGGCACCCGCCCCGTCCCCGCGGGCGTGCCGGGCGTGCGGCTGCAGGGCGTCGTGGTGCGGCACGACGGGCAGGCGGCCCTCGACGGGCTCGACCTCGACCTGCCCGCGGGCTCGCGCACCGCGCTCGTCGGCCCCAGCGGCGCCGGCAAGAGCACCGTCGCGCGGGTCCTGCTCGGCTTCACCGCGCCCGACGAGGGGGCGGTCCTCGTCGACGGGGTGCCCCTCGCCGAGCTCGACCCGGACGCCTGGCGCGCGCGGGTGGCGTACGTCCCCGAGCGCCCGTGGCTCATGCCGGCCAGCGTCGCGGACAACGTGCGCCTCGGCCGGCCCGGCGCGAGCGACGCGGAGGTGGAGGCGGCGCTGGCGGCCGCGCACGCGCTGGGCTTCGTGCGCGCACTGCCGCGGGGCGCGGCGACGCCCGTCGGCGAGGACGGCGCGCTGCTGTCGGGCGGCGAGCGCCTGCGGGTGGCGCTGGCCCGGGCCCTCGTCAAGGACGCCGTCCTCGTCGTGCTCGACGAGCCGACGTCGCAGCTCGACCCCGAGGGCGAGGCGGAGGTCCTCGCCGCCCTCGACGCGCTGGCGCGCGGCCGCACCGTCCTCACGGTCACGCACCGCGAGGCGCCCCTGGCCCTGCACGACCGGGTCGTCGTGCTGCGCGACGGCGCCGCGGTGCCCTCGGGGGCCGGGCGGTGAGCGACCTGCTGCGCCTGCTCCCCCGCGGCCGGGCCGCGCTGGCGGTGCTGCTGGGCACGCTGACCGTCCTGTGCGGCGCGGCCCTCCTCGCGGCCTCGGGCGCCCTCATCACCGGCGCGGCCCAGCGGCCGAGCACCCTGCTCGTCCTCATGCCGCTCATCACGGCCGTCCGGCTCTTCGGCGTGGCCCGCGCCGCGGCCCGGTACGCCGAGCGCCTCGTCTCCCACGACCTCACCCTGCGGCTCGTCACGCGCCTGCGCGCCGGGCTGCTCGAGCGGCTCGTCCCCCTCGCGCCGGCGGCCCTGACCGGGGTGCGCGGCGGCGACCTGCTCGCCACGGTCCGCGCGGACGTCGACGAGCTGCAGGGCGCCTTCGTCCGCCTGCTCGCCCCCGCCGCCGTCGCGGTCGTGGCCGGGGGGGCGGCGGTGGCCCTGACCGCCCTCGTGAGCCCGGCGCTGGCCCTCGTCCTCGCCGCGCTGCTCGTGCTGCTCGGGGCCGGCGTGCCGCTGTGGGCCCGGCGGGCGGGGCGGCGCTCGGCCGTGGCCCGCGCGCGCGAGGAGGCGGCCGTCGGCGCCGACGTCCTCGACCTGCTGCACGGGCTCGCCGACCACCTCGGCGCGGACGGCGGCCGTACGGCCCTCGGCGCGCTCGACGCGCACCTGGACCGGCAGGTCATCGCCGAGCGCTCCGCCGCCCGCGTCGCGGCGGCGACCACCTGGCTGCGCGAGGGCGTGCCGGCGCTCGGGCTCGTCGCGGCCCTGTGGCTCGTCGGGGAGGGCGTCGCCGCGGGCGGTACGGACCCCGCCCTCCTCGCCGCCGCCGCCCTCGGCGTCCTCGGCGCCTTCGAGGCGGTCGCGGGCCTGGGCGCCGCCTGGGCCGCCGCGGCGGGCGTGCGCGCCGCGGCGGACCGGGTCCGGGCCCTCGGCGCGCTGGAGCCCGCGGTCCGCGAGCCCGGGCAGCCGCTGCCCGCCCCCGGGGCGACGGGGCTGCGGCTCGAGGGCGTCGCCCTCACCTACCCCGGCGCGGCCCGCCCCGCCCTCGACGGGCTCGACCTCGAGGTGGGCCCCGGCGACAAGGTCGCGCTCACCGGGCCCAGCGGCGCCGGCAAGAGCACCGTGCTCGCCCTCGCCCTGCGCGCCCGCGACCCCGACCGCGGGCGGGTGCTCCTCGGCGGCACCGACGCGCGGGACCTCGCGCTCGCCGACGTGCGGGCCCGCTCGGCCTGGTCGGCCCAGTCCCCCCAGCTCCTCGGCGGCACGGTCGCCGGCAACCTGCGCCTCGCCCGGCACGACGCGACCGACGCCGACCTCGCGCACGTCCTGCGCGCCCTCGGCCTCGACGACGTCCTCGACGGCGTCGGCCTGCACGGCTGGGTCGGCGAGTCCGGCGAGCGGCTCTCCGCCGGGGAGCGCGCCCGGGTGTCGGTCGCGCGCGCCCTGCTGAGCCCCGCGCCCCTGCTGCTGCTCGACGAGCCGACCGCGCACCTCGACGGCCCGCTCGCGGCCCGGGTGCTGCGCGTGCTCGCCGACGACCCGCGCGCGGTGCTGCTCGTCACGCACAGCCCGGCGGCGCTGGACGCGCGCTGGCGCGTCGTCGAGGTGGGGTCCGGGGCGCGCACCGGCGGCGGCGCGGCCCTCGCCGTGTGACGCGCCGCCGCCGGGGCCGAGCCCCGGTGGGGGCGCGGGACCCGCGGCCCACCGGCGCGCGGCGGCGGAGGGAGGCGGTGGAGGCCCGGCCAGGGCTTCGCGACCACCACGCAACTGGCCCCGCAGGTGCTGCGCGAGGTCGCCGCCCGACGCGTCGCGACGCGGCGCACGCCGCGTGCGTCCGCCACCGGCCGCGGGGCTGGCTCCCCGGCCTGACCCTCGCGTCCCCGGCCGTCGCGGGCGCGGGGCGGCCCGGCGCCCACGTGGTCTGGAGCGCCGGGCCTCGGCCCCACGACCTGCCGGCCGGCCGCGAGGTCGTGGACGGCGACTACCCCGGGTCCCCGGCGCCACGCGCGGCCGCTCGAGCAGCGTCCACAGCAGGCCCACAGGGGCGCCACAGCCGGTGCCCGGGTCCACCGCCGAGGCTCGTCGTACCGCCGGAGGCACCGGCGGGGACGACGAGGAGGACCGGATGGACCGCGCTGGGCGCCGCACGCGGCGGGACGCACCGACGTACGAGGGCCGGGCCCTGGCCCGCCCCGACGAGGAGGTCGTCGACCAGGGGCTCGGGTTCGACCTGGGCACGCTGCTCGGGCGGCGGCAGGCGCTGCGCGCCCTGGGCCTGGGGACGCTGGGGCTCGGCCTCGCCGCCTGCGGGACGGGCTCCGCGGCGTCCTCGGCGTCGTCCTCGGCGTCGTCCTCGGGGACGTCCTCGGCGTCCGCGGCGGGCGCCACCGGCGAGATCCCCGACGAGACGGCGGGGCCGTACCCGGGGGACGGCTCGAACGGGCCGGACGTCCTCGAGCAGAGCGGCGTCGTCCGCAGCGACCTGCGCACGAGCCTCGGCGGCGCCGGTGGCACCGCCGAGGGCGTGCCGATGACCCTGGAGCTCGCGGTGAGCGACCTGGCGAGCGGCGGCTCGGCCTTCGCCGGCGTCGCGGTGTACGTCTGGCACTGCGACCGCGAGGGCCGGTACTCGATGTACTCCGAGGGCGTCGAGGACGAGGACTACCTGCGCGGCGTCCAGGTCGCCGACGCCGACGGCCGGGTGCGCTTCACCAGCGTCGTGCCCGCCTGCTACGACGGCCGCTGGCCGCACGTGCACGTCGAGGTCTACCCCGACCTCGACAGCACGGACGACGCGGCGAACGCCATCGCGACCTCCCAGCTCGCCCTGCCGCAGGCCGTGTGCGAGGCCGTCTACGCGACCGACGGGTACGAGGCGTCGGTCGCCAACCTGGCGCGCGTCAGCCTGGACTCCGACGGCGTCTTCGGCGACGACGGCGGCGCGAGCCAGCTCGCCACGGCGACCGGCGACGTGGACGCGGGCTACGCGGTGTCCCTCGCCGTCCGCGTCGACACCCGCACCGAGCCCACCGGCGGCGGGCAGCCGCCGAGCGGGGGCGGGGCCCCGGGCGGCATGGCGCCGCCCCCGCGGTCCTGAGTGCGTCAGCTCCGGCGCAGCTGCCCCACCTGCGCCGACACGGCGGCCGCGTCCTGCTCGACGAAGCGGGTGAGCTCGCGCAGCCACGCCTCCGGGCTGCCGCCGCGCAGCGCGTCCTCCCACTGCAGCGTGTCGGGGTCGAGCGGGAGCACCGCGACGACCTCCGGCGCACCCCGGCCGGCGCCGCCGCCCCGCTCCACGACGAGGAACAGCTCGTCGACGGAGCTGCCGGCGCCGCGACCGCGGGCGCGCGCGTAGCGGTAGGCGTCGAACGCCTGGATCGTCAGCACCTCGTCGCCGCCGACGAGCCGCGCCATCCGGGTGCACTGCTCCGGGTCGTCGAAGCGGGTGGACAGCTCGGTGCGCACCGCCGCGCCGTCCTCGCCGACGAGGTCCGCCAGCCGGTCCCGGATGAGGACGAACTCGCGCATCGTGTGGTCGTTGCGGCCCACCCGCTCGGCGGCGACGTCGTGCAGCACCTGCGCGTCGGCCACGAGCCGGCGCACCTGCCCGACGACCCGCTCCGTCGGGCGCAGGGGCGGCGGGGGCGGCTCGTGCCGCCCGACGCCCAGCGCGTGCAGCGCGTGGCCGACGGCCGGCAGCACCCGCGACAGCGGCCCCTGGCCGGCCGGCGCGCGGCGCGCGTCATCCGCCACGGGGACCACCCCCTCCCGCCCGCACCACGAGCACCACGTCGGGCTCGCCCCGCGCCACCGGGACCTCGTGCACGGCGACCTCCCCCGTCCGGGCCAGCAGGGCCTCGTACGCCGGGGCGCGGGCCGCCCCCCACACCGCGAGGACACCGCCGGGGGCGAGCACCCGCCGGACCAGCGCGAGCCCCTGCGGCTCGTAGAGCCTGGCGTTGCCCGGGACGACCGTCCAGTCCGGCCCGTTGTCGACGTCGAGGCAGACCGCGTCGTAGGTGGCGCCCGTCGTCGCCAGGTGCTCGAGCAGGTCGCCGACGACGAGGACCGTACGGGGGTCGTCGAGGGCCCCCGCGCCCCCCAGCAGCTCCCGGTTCCAGCGCACGACCGCCGGCTCGACCTCGACGACGGTCACCCGGGCGGCGCGGGGGTGGGACAACGCTTCCCGCAGCGTCGTCCCCACCCCCAGCCCGCCGATCAGGACGTGGGCCGGGCGCGCGACGAGGTCGAGGGGCGCCCGGGCGAGCAGCCGCTCGGAGCGGCCGTCGCGGTCGTCCATGAGGAACGTGCCGTTGGCGACGATCTCGTGGTGCCGTCCGTCGGTGCGCAGCACGAGCTCGCCGCAGGCGCCCTGCACCCGCTCGACCTCGCGCACCTCCGCGTCCACGGGCGCAGCCTAGGGCTCAGCGCAGCAGCACGGGGCCCGCGTCGACCGGCGTGCGGAACAGGGCGTAGGGCTTGCGCCGCAGGTCCTGCCCGCCCTGGTACTTCTCCTGGCGGTGCAGCTGGTTCGCCGTGACGTAGAGGTGCCCGTCGGCGGCGAGGGACAGGGTGTCGGGCCAGAGGAGCCGCGGGTCGTGGACGAGGGTCTCCCAGTCCCCGTCGGGCGTGCGGCGCAGCACCGCGTCCTGCTCGTACGCCGTCGCGTACAGCCGCCCGGCGTCGTCCGTCTCGAGGCCGTCGGCGCCCGACCCGCGGTCGCCCTCGTCCTGCACCGTCTCGGCCACCGTCGCGTCGTCCATGCCCCGGTCGAGCAGCGCGCCGACGGCGACGCTCCACAGCCGGCGGGAGGCCAGGGGGCAGTAGTAGAGCCGGTGCCCGTCGGCGGAGATCGCGATGCCGTCCGCGCCCATGGTCACGGGCTGCGGGGGACCCTCCTCGGGCCGCTCGAGGAACGGGCGGCCCTCGACCACCGGGCGGAACTCCTGCAGCGGCAGCGCCGTGGTGGACGGGTGCTCGTGGAGCCGCCGCCAGGACGTGCCGGACCCCAGGTCGACGACGATGATCCCGTTCGGCCCCTGGTCGGCCGAGTCGCTGATGAACGCGGTCCCGGCCGTCCCCCGGCGCAGGTCGAAGCGGACGTCGTTGAGGTACGTCGTCGGCAGCGCCACGTCGGGCGGGAAGGTGATGACCCGCACGACCTCGTCGCGCTCGAGGTCGACGCAGACCAGCTTGGGACCGCCGGGCCGCGTCGGCCGGAACAGGGGGCTGCCGGTGTCGAGCACCCACAGCCGGTCGAGCGGGTCGACGACGATGCTCTGCACGGACACGAAGGCCGTCGCGTCGTCGTCGCCCGCGGGGCTGTTCCACCGCTCGTCGGGGAAGGGCACCTCCTGCCCGTCCCGCAGCTCGACGACGGTCGCGGGCACCTCGTCCCCCCACTCGGGGAAGTTGACGAAGACGCGGCCGCCGTGCGAGACGCTCACGCCGGTCGGCATCGGACCGGTGAAGGCGTGCACGAGCTCGAGCTCGCCGACGGGCTCGTCCGCCGGCGGCCCGCCGGCCGCGGGGGGCTCGGTGGGGTGGTCCAGGGGCACGTGGGTCTCCCGTCGTCGTCCGCGGGCCGCGGTCCGTCCCGCTGGTCGTCGGCCGGCCGGCCGCTGCCCTCCCGTACCCGCCCGCGGCCGCGCGACCCGTCGCCCCCCGCGCACCCGCCGGCCCCGCCCGGCGCCCGGGAGCGGTCCGGGCGCGTGAGCGGGCCGCCGCGGGGCAGCAGGGGCGGCGTACGCCACCACCACAGGAGAGGTCGACGTGAGCCAGCCACCCCAGCAGCAGGACGTGCCCGGCACCCAGGGCGAGATGACGCCGAAGCCCGACTGCGGCGAGGAGAGCTACCGCGGGCACGGCCGCCTCGAGGGCCGGGCCGCGATCATCACCGGCGGCGACAGCGGCATCGGGCGCGCCGTCGCCATCGCCTACGCCCGCGAGGGCGCGGACGTGCTCATCAGCTACCTCGACGAGGAGGAGGACGCGCGCGACACTGCGTCCTGGGTCGAGCGGGCCGGCCGCCGCGCCGTCCTCGTGCCGGGCGACCTCGCCGACCCGCAGCACTGCAAGGCGGTCGTCGCCAAGGCGGTCGAGGAGTTCGGCAAGGTGGACGTCCTCGTCAGCAACGCCGCCTACCAGATGACGCGGCAGTCGATCGAGGAGATCCCGGACGAGGAGTGGGACCGGACGTTCGACACGAACGTGCGGGCGATGTTCCACCTGGTCAAGGCGGCGCTGCCGCACATGGGGCCGGGCTCGTCGATCATCGGCAGCTCGTCGGTGAACTCGGACTCGCCCTCGCCGACCCTCGCGCCCTACGCCGCGACCAAGGCCGCCATCGCGAACTTCACGGCGAGCCTGGCGCAGATGCTCGGCGAGCGCGGCATCCGCGCCAACAGCGTCGCCCCCGGGCCGGTGTGGACCCCGCTCATCCCGGCGACCATGCCGGAGGAGAAGGTCGAGAGCTTCGGCGGCGACACGCCGCTGGGGCGCCCCGGGCAGCCGGCGGAGCTCGCGCCGGTGTACGTCCTGCTCGCCTCCGACGAGGGCAGCTACATCAGCGGTGCGCGCATCGCCGTGACCGGCGGGCGCCCGATCCTCTAGCGCCCCCGGGTGCCGCCGCGCCGGGCGCGGGGTAGGACGGCCCGCATGAGCCGACCGACGACCGCGCCCGGCACCGTCACCCTCGTCAGCGACGTCATGTGCGGGTGGGCCACGGTGGCCCTGCACCGCTTCTACCGGGCCCGCGCCGCCGCGGGGCTCGACGACGCGGTCCGCGTCGACCACCGGGTGTTCCTGCTGGAGGACGTCAACCAGGTGGCGCTGGGCTGGCGGATCATCGAGCCGGAGAAGCCCGTCGTCGGCGCCTGCGAGCCCGGCCTCGGCGTGAAGCCCTGGCAGCGCGACCTCTCCGAGTACCCGGTGACGAGCCTGCTCGCCAACGAGGCGGTGCAGGCGGCCAAGGGGCAGTCGTACGCCGCCGCGGAGCAGCTGGACATGGCGCTGCGGCTGGGCTTCTGGCGGGACAGCCGCTGCGTGTCGATGCTGCACGAGGTGCTCGACGTGGCCGCGGCCTGCGACCGGGTGGACCTCGACCGGCTGCGGGACGACCTCGAGTCGGGCCGGGCCCGGGGGCCGATGCTGCGCGAGTACCGCGCGCACCGCGACGCCGTGCAGGGGAGCCCGCACTTCTTCCTCGCCGACGGCACCGACGTGCACAACCCCGGGATCGCGATCCACCAGGAGGGCGAGACCGGGGCCGGGTTCCTCGTCGTCGACGAGGACGACCCGTCCGCGGTCGAGGAGCTCGTGCGGCGCGCCGCCGCGGCGGCCTAGCGGGCTGCACCGGGCCCGTACGACGAGGGCCCGGGCCGCGCCCGGAGGGGCGCGACCCGGGCCCTCGTCGTGGGTGGGACCTCGTCAGCTGCGGCCGACGTCCGACAGCGTCGCGGCGGCGACGATGCGCCGGCGCTCCGCCCAGGAGATGACCTTGCCGCGGGTCAGGTCCGACGTCACGGCCTTGACGTGCTGCAGGAACGCGCGGTGGCTGGCGTGGTCGCCTCCCTCGGCGATGTGGTCGTTGACCGTGCAGCCCTCGCCGTCGTCCTTGTTCTCGACCGTGCTGTCGTGCCCGCCGATGACCACGGTCGGGCGCACGTCCGACCCGGGGCAGGCGTCCCGGGCCAGCGTGACGACGGTGAAGGTCACGGACCGGGTGCGGGACGCGTTCCCGGCCACGTCGGTCGCGCGGTACGCGACCGTGTGGTCGCCGTCGCCGACGAGCACGACGGGCGCCGCGTAGCGCTGCCACGCGCCGCCGTCCACCTGCACCTCGACGGTGCCGACCCCGGAGCCCGCGTCGGTCGCGGTGACCTGCACCGACGCGCGCCCGACGAAGGCGCCGTCGCCGTTCCGCGACCCGCCGACCGCCGCGGTGACCTCGGGGGCCGTGGTGTCCGCGGGCACCCGCGAGGCGACCGCGAAGGCGAGCGTCTGCGGCGCCGACACGTTGCCGGCGACGTCGGTGGCCCGGTACGCGAGCACGTGCTCGCCCGCCGCGGTCACCGTGATCTTGTTCGCGTAGCGCGTCCAGGCGCCACCGTCGAGCTGGAACTCCACCTTCTCCACGCCGGAGTCCCCGTCGCTGGCGCTCAGCTGCACCGTGGCGGTGAGGTACTCCCCCGCGGCGTTGCGCGCGCCGGTGAGGCGGGCCGAGACCGACGGGGCCTCGGTGTCGCCCGGGTCCGCCGCGACGACCGTGACGGTCACCGAGCCGTCCTCGGACACGTTGCCGGCCTCGTCGGTGGCCCGGTAGGAGAGCGTGTGCTCGCCGGGCCCGTCGATGACGACCGCCCCGGTGTACGGCTGCCAGCCGGCGCCGTCGAGGTCGTACTCGACCGACGCGACGCCCGAGCCCTCGTCGGCCGCGGTGACCGTGACGGCCGCCGACCCGACGTACGCGCCCGAGGCGTCCTGCTGCCCGCTGACCTCGGCCGTGACCTCGGGGGCGGTCGTGTCCTCCTCGCCGCCACCCCCGCCCTCGACGACGGTGAAGGTCGTCGAGCCGGTCTCGGAGACGTTGCCGGCCTCGTCGGTGGCGCGGTACGACACCGTGTGCTCGCCGGGCTCGGAGAAGACCACGGGCTCGGTGTAGGGCATCCAGTGCCCGCCGTGCGCGTCGTACTCGATCGACGCCACGCCCGAGCCCTCGTCGGTCGCGGTCAGGGCGAGGGTCGCGGAGCCGACGTACGCCCCGTCGGCGTCCCGCTCGCCGCTCACCTCGGCGGTGACCTCGGGCGCCGTGGTGTCCTCCTCGCCGCCACCGCCGCCCTCGACGACCGTGAAGGTCGTCGAGCCGGTCTCCGAGGCGTTGCCCGCCGTGTCGGTGGCCCGGTACGTCAGCGTGTGCTCGCCCGGCGCGTCGACGACGACCGGCTCGCCGTACGCCGTCCAGCCGCCGCCGTCGAGGGCGTACTCGACCGAGGCGACGCCGGAGCCGCCCTCCTCGTCGGTGGCGGTGAGCGCGACGGTCGCGGAGCCGACGTACGCCCCGTCGCCGTCCTGCTCGCCGGTCACCTCGGCGGTGACCTCGGGCGCCGTGGTGTCCTCGTCGCCGCCCCCGCCCTCGCCGGTGACGACGAGCTCGCCGCGCATCTGGCCGTGGCCCGGGATGGAGCAGAAGTAGAGGTACGTGCCCGGCGTCAGCGTCACCGTCGCCTCGTGCCGGCCCTGGTTCGCGTCGAACGGGTTGGCGAGGATGTTGAGGGCGACGTCGTGGTTGTAGCCCGGCGTCGACGTGTCGAACGTCAGGGTGTGCGGCATGGCGATGGTGTTGCCAGTCGCCGTGCTGTTCTCGAAGACGATGGTGGTCTCGCCGGCGACGGCCGTCGCCGGGGCGGACTTGTAGTCCGTGACGCTGTTGTCGGCCGTCCAGACGAGGGTCTGCTCGGCGGCCTGCTCCGCGGCCCGCTCGGCGGCCCGGGCCGTGACGGGGACCGCCGCCGGTGCGGCGGAGGCCGCTGCCGGGGCGACCGTGACGGCGGTGAGGCCGGCGAGCACGCCGACCATGACCCGCCGTGCGCTGCGTCGATCCATGGGGTTCGCACTCCTCGTGCGTCGTGGTTCCGGTGGTCTGTGTGCCGCAGGAGCGGCAGGGGGCGCCGGGCCGGCGGGGCGGACGTGCCGCCCCGCCGGCCCGGCCGGGCGCTACAGCTCCTGCACCCGGACGTCGCGGATCTCGATGAGGTCGTTCGCGCCGTGGTTCTGCAGCCCGATGAAGCCGCGCTCGAACTGGCGCAGGTCCGTCGGCGGGTCGCCCGCCCGGGACGACTGCTTGCCGGGCGAGTTCTCGAACTCGTTGATGACCACGCCGTTGCGGATGATCGTGTACTGCTGGCCGACCACGCGGACCTCGTACTCGTTCCACGCGCCCTTCGGGCTGACCGCGGCCTGGTCGAGGCCGACCGGGTCGAAGTTGTAGACCGAGCCGGTCTTCTGCGGCTCGCCGGTGGGCCCGTCGTAGATCTGGATCTCATGGCCGCAGTAGATGGCCACCCAGGCCGGCGACGAGGCGCCCTGCGCACACTCCGGCAGCTCGTCCGCCGGGGCGGTCGGGTCCGGGAAGCGGGTAAAGACGCCGCCGTTGGCGTAGGTGTCGCCCTGGGACACGTCCCGGAACTTCAGCTTCACCGAGAAGTCGCCGAGCTCCTCGCCGGCGTACCAGAGCATCCCCAGCCCGCCGTTCGAGCGCAGGGAGCCGTCGGGGCGCAGGTCGAACCTCCCGCCGGGCAGCTGCACCCAGTCGCGCAGCGACTCGCGCGTGCCGTCGAAGATCGTGCGGTAGCCGCCGGGCTCCACGCCGATCTGCGAGCGGGCGGCAGCGTTCACCAGGGCCTGGCGCTCCTTGCGGGTGATGCGGCTGTCCTCGAACAGGCCGGCCGCGACGCCCTTGACGTGGCGCAGGAACTGGTTGTGGCTCGCCCACTCCTTCTCGTCCTGGAACAGGTCGTTGACCGTGCAGCCGCCCAGGTCGTCGTTGGCGACCCCGGAGTCCACGTCGCCGAACCACACGGTCCCCCGGTCGTCCGGGATGGTGCAGGTCGTCGTCGCGTCCGCGGTGACGGTGGCGGTGCTGCCGTCGGCGTAGGTCACGGTGAGCGTGGCCTCGTAGGAGCCGACCCGGGCGTAGGTGTGCCGCGGGTTCGCCTGCGTCGACGTGGTGCCGTCGCCGAAGTCCCAGCGGTACGCGACGCCCCCGGACCGCTCGCCGGTGAAGGCCACGGTCAGCGGGTCGCCCTGCACGCTCGTGCCGGACGCGGCGGGCGCGGGGGTCGGGGCCCCGCCGTGGTACGTCACCCGGACGAGCTTCTGGTTGTCGTCGAGGCTGAAGAAGCCGCCGGCGTAGTCGAGCATGTAGAGCGCGCCGTCAGGGCCGAACTTGGCGTCCATCCAGCTCTGCACGCGGTCGTCCGCCCGCCCGCCGGGGAGGATGTGCCGCAGGTCCTCGCCGAACGCGGGGGCGCCCTGGGCCGGCACCTGCGCCGGGTCGACCGTCACGGCGACGCGGTTGTTCGGGTTGGACTGGTCCCCGAGGAACCACTTGCCCTCCCAGTACGACGGCCAGGCCACGTCGCTGGCCGGGTCGACCTGCGAGGTGCGGTACGTCGGGCCGGACATGACGGCCTGCCCGCCGCCGCGCAGCCACGGCAGCGTGTAGGTGGCGTCCTCCTCCTCGTACGTGGGGATGCCGCTGCCGTCCTCGCGGAGCGGGAAGACCGGGCCGCCGCCGCTCGGCGAGTACCAGATCATGTTGTCGCGCACCGGCGGCAGGTCGACGAGGCCGGTGTTGCGCGGCGAGGTGTTCTTGGGCGCGTCGCAGTCGTACCAGCCGGCGAGGACGTCGGCGTCCTCGTTGCTCCGGTCGCGGTACGGCTGGCCGTTGCCCATGCAGTACGGCCAGCCCTGGTTGCCCGCCGAGGTGATGATCGTCGCCGTCTCGTACTTCGCGGGCCCGAGCTCGGGGTCCGGCGCGAAGGCGTCCGGCCCGACCCAGGCCGCGGTCAGCCAGTCGGTGTCGGCGTCGACCTGCAGGCGCGAGATGTTGCGCACGCCCATGACGTAGATCTCGGGGCGGGTCTTGTCGCCCGGGTCGCGGGACTCCGGGAAGAGGTTGCCGGCCGGGATCGAGTACGTGCCGTCGTCCTCCGGGTGGATCCGCAGGATCTTGCCGTTGAGGTCGTTGGTGTTGCCCGCGGTGCGGCGCGCGTCCTGGAAGCTGATCCCGGCGTACTCCTGCTCCCAGTTGTTGCCGGAGTAGCCGCCGGACCCTCCGGAGGAGTTGCTGTCACCGGAGCCGACGTAGAGGTTGCCCTCGTCGTCGAACGCCATCCCGCCGCCGGCGTGGCAGCAGCTGTGGATCTGCGTCTCCCACTGCAGCAGGTCGACCCGCGTGTTCTGGTCGATGCTCGGCCCCGAGGGGTCGTAGGTGAAGCGGGACACCGTGCGCAGCCCGACGCGCCGCTCGCGGTCGATCGAGTCGTGCGGCATCCAGTAGACGTAGAGCCAGTGGTTCTCGGCGAAGTCCGGGTCCGGCACGATGCCGAGCAGGCCCTCCTCGTTCTTGACGAGCTCGTCGCCGCTGCCGCGGTTGCCCATGACGTCGAGCGTCGTCAGCAGCGAGGCCTGGCCGGTCTCGGGGTCCCACTGGTGGATCGTGCCGCAGCCGAGCCCGACGTCGGGGTCGCTCCAGGGCACGACCGGCCCGCTCGGGCAGGCGCCGCGACCGACGTAGAAGACGGTGCCGTCCTGCGCGACCGTGAGGCCGTGCGGCTCGCCGATCTGGTCGAGCTCGCCGTCCTCGTTCTCCGCCGTGAGGCGCTCGGTGCGGTAGTTCGAGGCGATGGTCGCCTGGCAGTCGCCGCGGACCGTGCCCGTCGTCCACTGCAGGGCGCCCAGCAGGTGCCGGCGGAACGTCGCGTCGGTCCAGGTCTCCGGCGTCCCGCCGAGGCCGGTGTAGAACGAGCGGCCGCCGTCGTAGTCACGGCACCAGGACACGGGCGTGAACGCGGAGACGCCGCCGGCCGGCTGGCCCTGCGGCTCGAGCTGGGCGACGGTGTGCACCTCGCCCGCCGGGTCGTCGGCCCAGTCCAGCCACTTGTCCTCGTGGTCCCACGTGAGCGGCAGCGGGGCCGTCGCCGGGTGCTGGCGGTCGACGAGGTCGACGGTGCCCTCCTCCACCGGCAGCTCGGGGTCGGGCTGCTCGACCGCGTCCGGGCCGAAGAGGGACAGCTCGGCGAGCTGCGTGAGGTCGTCGCCCGCGTTCTCGGTGATGACGAGGCGGTACCAGCCGTACGCGGTCTCGCCCTCGACGTCGAAGTCGCGCGGCTGGAAGCGCTCGGGGAAGTCCTCGCCGCTGCGGGCGTCGACGTCCTCCCACGCCTGGCCGTCCTGCGAGCCCTGCAGGGTCCACGACCGGGGGTCGCGGCCGTCGAAGTCGTTCGCCGAGGTCAGGGTGTAGCGCTTCACCGCGACCGCCTCGGCCAGGCGCACCGTGAGCGTCGCGGTCGGCTCGAAGGCCAGCCACTTGGTCCCGGGGTCGCCGTCGACGAGGTTCTCCGCGTCCTCGTTCGGGGCGTTCTCCGCCGTGGCGGAGACCTCCGCGACGTCCTCCGGGTCCGGCCGGGCGCCGGCCACGCGGGCGCCGATGAGGCCGCCGAACCACTGCGACGCCTCCTGGGCCCGCGCGGCGTCGCGCACGCCGAGGAAGCCGCCGCCGGCACCGACGTAGTCCTGGAGCGCGCTCTCCTGGGCGCCGGTGAGCTCGACGCCCTCGGCCGACAGGAACACCACGCCGCGGTAGCCGTCCAGGCCCGCGGCGCTGAACACGGCCGGGTCGGAGGACGCCTCGACCGCGAAGCCGTGCTGCGCGCCGAGCTGGGCGACCGCCTGGGCCGCCTCCGCGACCGGGTCGTCCTGCGCGTCCGGGGCGCCGTGGAAGACGAGGACGCGCACCGGCGCCGCCGCCGTCGCCGCCGCCTTCGCGGACGCCTTCGCGGCCGCCTTCGTGCGGGCCTCCGCGGGAGCCTGCTGCGCCGCGGTGGCCTGCGCTGCCGCGTCGGGCTGGGCGCCTGCGGGGACCGCGGCCGGGCCGACCGCGAGCGCCGCGCTCGTCAGGGCCACGGCCAGCGGCCGGAGGACCCCCGGTCGGGAGCGCCCCCTCGCCGTCGTGGGGGTCTCGCGCCTACGTAGCACTCTCTGGCTCCTTCGTCATCGGTGCGGGCGCCCGGGGCAGGGTCGGGCCGGGAGGTCTCTCGGGGGGGCCTGGTCAGTGGCCGGCGTGGCCGCCGGTGCTGCCGCTCGCCGGCGGCGCGGTGGTGCCGTGGCCGTGGCCCGCGTGGAAGCGGTCGATGGACTCCTGCGCGCCGGGCGGCATGCTCCCGTCGGCGTTGCGCACGAGGAAGATCCCGGCCATGCCGCCGTCGGCGTGGAACTGGACGTGGCAGTGGTACATCCACGCGCCCGCGCCGACGCCGAGCCCGGCGACGACCTGGAACCCGAACGAGTCGCCGGGGTTGAGGTCGCGGTTGTCCACGACCTGCGTCACGTCGTCACGGCCCTGCAGCAGCCCCGTGCGGTTGTTGGCCCAGCGGTGCGCGTGCAGGTGGAAGGTGTGCAGCTGGTTGCCGTGGCCGATGCAGACCCACTCGACGCGCTCCCCCAGGCGGGCCTCGAACATCGGGGCGTCCGGGGCCATCCGGTTGTTGATCGTCATGTCGTTGAACACGACGGTCACCGTGCGGTCCGGGAGGATGTCGCCGACCCGCCGGACGACGAGGCCGCCGTACAGGCCCGCGGCGATGCCCTGGGTGCCGTGCTCGCCCCACGCGTGGTCGTGGTAGTGCCAGTAGCCCGCGCTGCCGGGCATCCAGATGCCGCGGTCGCGCTTCATGGGCACGGTCGTCCAGGTGTACGTCCGCGTCTCGCCCGGCTCGTTGAAGGAGCCGTTGAAGGGGCTGCCGTCGCTGTCGACGTCGTAGTTGACCCCGTGCGGGTGGATCGACAGGCGCTGGTCGGTCGTGTTCACCAGCGTGATCTCGAGGGTGTCGCCCTCCCACATCTCCAGGAGGGGGCCGGGCACCGTCGCCTTCCCGGGCTCGAGGCCGTAGCCGACCATGCCGCCGTCCATCCGCTCGGCGTACATGGTGATGGCGCGGGTCCGGCCGGTGGCGGCCGCCGCCGGGGCGGCCGTGACGGTGCCGCCGGCGCCCAGGGCCAGGGTGGCCACGGGGGTCGCGGCGACGGTGCCCGCGGCGCCGACGAGCAGGGCCCGCCGGGACAACGCGTTCCGGCGCAGGTCCCGCGGGGAGGTGGGCTCGCTCATGGATCTCCTTCCAGGCGCGCCCGCCGGGGCAGCACGGAGCGGCGCCGCCGACGCGTCGTGCGTCGGGGCGCGCGCAGGCGTGCGCGGACCTCGGGACCTCGTGCCCCGAGCAGGGCGGCAAGCGCTTGCACGCGGAACGACCGCGTGCCGTCGGTTCGGGGGTGGACGGGGGCGCGCCGACGGCGGGCCGGCACCCGTGCCGTGGCGCGGTCCGGGCGCTGGCCGTGCCGGTGCGCGCGGGGGGCCCGTGCGCCCGGTCAGCGGTCCGGACGGCTGGCGTCCCCGGCGGTTCCGGGGGGCCTGTGACGCATCACACCGGAGGAGGGACAAGGTTGTCAACACTGTGTGAAAAGTTCGTCTCACCCTGCGCGAAGTACGACCCCGGTCGGGTCAGCGGTGCACCCGGTGCTCAGACCTCGAAGCGGTAGCCCATCCCCGCCTCGGTGAGCAGGTGCCGCGGGTGGGCGGGGTCGTCCTCGAGCTTGCGGCGCAGCTGGGCGGTGTAGACGCGCAGGTAGTGCGTCTCCGTGCGGTAGGCAGGCCCCCACACCTCGGCGAGCAGCTCGTGCCGGCCGACGAGCCGGCCCCGGGCCCGCACGAGCACCTCGAGCAGCTGCCACTCCGTGGGGGTCAGGCGCACGTCGTGCCCGTCCCGGCGCACCTTCTTGCGCGCCAGGTCGACGGTGAGGGCGCCGGCCACGACGACCGCCTCGTCGGCGTCGCCCGGCGCCGCCCGCCGCACGGCGGCGCGCAGCCGGGCGAGCAGCTCGTCCATGGAGAAGGGCTTGGTGACGTAGTCGTCGGCGCCCGCGTCGAGCGCCTCGACCTTGTCGTCGGAGTCGTGGCGGGCGCTGAGCACGACGACCGGCACCCGGCTCCAGCCGCGCAGGCCGTGGATCACCTCGACGCCGTCGAGGTCGGGCAGGCCCAGGTCGAGCACCACGACGTCGGGGTGCTCCGCGGCCGCGGCCTCCAGCGCTCCCCGCCCGTCCGCGGCCGTGACCACCTCCCAGCCGCGGGCCCGCAGGTTGATCGCGAGGGCGCGCGCGAGCCCGGGCTCGTCCTCGACGACGAGGACGCGGCTCACGCGCCCGCCCCGGCGGCCGCGGGGGCCCCGGCCCCGTCCAGCGGCAGGTCGACGACCATGGTCAGCCCACCCCCCGGGGTGTCCTCGGCGGCGACCCGGGCGCCGACCGCGTCGAGGAAGCCGCGCGCGACGGCGAGCCCGAGGCCGGTCCCGGCGCCCGCGGGGGCGTCGCCCAGGCGCTGGAACGGCCGGAACATCGCCGGCTTGTCCTCGTCGGGGACCCCTGGACCCCGGTCCACGACGCGCACCTGCACGACCGGCCCGCCCGGGGCGGGGACCACGGCCGCGGAGACCCGCACCCGCGAGCCGCGCGGGGCGTGCCGCACCGCGTTCTCCACCACGTTGGCCAGCGCGCGCTCCACGAGGCCGGGGTCCGTGCTCACCAGCGGCAGGTCCTCGGGGGCGTCGACCTCGACCGCCCCCGGCGGGACCGCCGCGAGCGCCCCCGGCAGCACCTCGTCGAGGCTGGCGGGGCGCAGCCGCACCCGCACCGCGTCCGCCTCGATGCGCGACACGTCGAGCAGGTCGTCGATGAGCCGCTCGAGCCGGGACGTCGCCTCGTCGACGGTGGAGAGCAGGGCGCGCTCGTCCTCGGGGCTGAAGGCGACGTCCTGCTGCAGCAGGCTGCTCACGGCGGCGCGGCTCGTCGCGAGCGGGGTGCGCAGGTCGTGCGAGACCGCCGCCAGCAGCGCCGAGCGGATGCTGTTGCCCTCCTCGAGCTCCTGCGCCCGCGCGGCGTCCGCGGCCAGGCGCTCGCGCTCCAGCGCCGTCGCCGCGTGCGCCGCGAAGGCCTCGAGCACCCGCCGGTCGCCCGCCGCCAGCACCCGCCCCTGCAGGGCGAGCGCCAGCCGCGGGGAGACCACGATCTCCGCGTCGCCCTCCTCCGGGGCGGCGCAGGGCCCGGCCCCGCTGGACCGGACGCAGCGCCACGGGCTGCGCTCGTCGTCGCGCTCGAGCAGGCTCACCGAGCGCACCGCGAAGGTCTCGCGCAGCCGGGCCAGCACGGCGTCCACCCCGACCTCGCCGCGCAGCACGCTGCCGGCGAGCAGCGAGAGGGTCTCGGCCTCCGCCCGGGCGCGCGAGGCCTGGGCCGAGCGCCGGGCGGCGAGGTCCACCACCGAGGCGACGGCCACGGCGACCGCGACGAACACCCCGAGCGCGAAGGCGTTCTCCGGGTCGGCGACGGTCCAGGTGCGCACCGGCGGGGTGAAGAGGAAGTTGACGAGCAGGCTGCCCACGACGGCGCCGGCGACGGCCGGCCACAGCCCGCCGACCAGCGCCACGACGACCGTCAGGGTCAGGAAGAGCATGAGCTCGGTCGGCAGGCTGTGCAGGTCCTGCGTCGCGAGGAGCACGGCGGCGAGGGCGGCGGGGCCGGCGAGCGCGAGCACCCAGCCCGCGACCCTGCGGCGACGGCCGAGCGGGTCGCGGCGCGGCGCGCGGCGCCGGCGGCTCCCGGCCCGCTCGTGCGTCACCACGTGGACGTCCATCGCGCCCGACCCCTGGATCACCCGCTCCCCGGCACCGGGCCGCAGGGCCACCGAGAGGCGGCGCCGGCGGCTCACGCCGAGGACGAGCAGCGACGCGTTGACGCCGCGGGCGAAGTCCAGCACCGCGTCGGCGACGTCGTCCCCGACCACCGCGTGGAAGCTGCCGCCGAGCTCCTCGACCAGCCGGCGCTGCGCGGCGAGCGCCCCCGGCGCCGCCCCCGCGATGCCGTCGTCGCGCACGACGTGCACGGCCAGCAGCTCACCGCCCGCGCCGCGGCGGGCGATGCGGGCGGCGCGCCGTACGAGCGTCTCGCCCTCCGGCCCGCCCGTCAGCGCGACGACCACGCGCTCCCGGGCCGGCCACGTCGCGGCGATCCCCCGCTCGGCGCGGTACGCCTCGAGGGCGTCGTCCACCCGGTCGGCGAGCCACAGCAGCGCGAGCTCGCGCAGGGCGGTGAGGTTGCCCGGGCGGAACCACTGCGCGAGCGCCGCGTCGACCGTCTCGCCCGCGTAGACGTTGCCGTGGGCCAGCCGCCGCCGCAGCGCCTCCGGCGTCATGTCGACGAGCTCGACCTGGTCGGCCCGGCGCACCACCTCGTCGGGCACCGTCTCCTGCTGGCGCACCCCGGTGATCGACGCGACGACGTCGGTCAGCGACGCGAGGTGCTGGATGTTGACCGTGGAGATCACGTCGATCCCCGCGGCGAGGAGGTCCTCGACGTCCTGCCAGCGCTTCTCGTGCCGGCTGCCGGGCGCGTTGGTGTGGGCGAGCTCGTCGACGAGGGCGACCTCGGGTCGGCGGGCGAGGACGGCGTCCACGTCGAGCTCGCCGAGCTCGACGCCCCGGTGCACGACGACCCTGCGCGGGACGACCTCCAGCCCCTCGACCATCGCGGCGGTGCGCCGCCGCCCGTGGGTCTCGACGAGCGCGACGACCACGTCGGTGCCCCGCTCGGCCCGCCGGTGCGCCTCGCCGAGCATCCGGTACGTCTTGCCGACCCCCGGCGCCGCCCCGAGGTAGACCCGCAGCCTGCCCCTGCGCACCTCAGCCCCCTCCGGCGCTCACGGCTCCCCCGCGCCGGACCGCCGCTCGAGCGCGACGTTGAGCTCGAGGACGTTGACGCGGGGCGCTCCCAGGACGCCGAGCGTACGACCCTGCACGTGCTCCTCGACGAGGCCGCGGACCTCCGCGGGGTCGAGCCCCCGGGCGGACGCGACGCGGTCGGCCTGCTGGCGGGCGTACTCCGGGGAGACGTGCGGGTCGAGCCCGCTGGCCGACGCCGTGAGGGCGTCGGGCGGCACGTCGTCGGGGTCGACCCCGTCCTGCGCGGCGACGGCGGCCCGGCGCTCCTCGACCGCCGCGAGCAGGTCCGGGTTCTCCGGGCCGAGGTTGGACGCGCCGCTGGCCAGGGCGTCGTACCCGTCGCCGGCGGCCGAGGGACGGCCGTGGAACCACTCCGGCCCCTCGAAGGCCTGCCCGACGAGGCTCGAGCCGACGGTGCGCCCGTCGAGCTCGATCATCGAGCCGTGCGCCTGCCGCGGGAACGCGACCTGCGCGACGGCGGTGACGGCGAGCGGGTACGCGACCCCGAGCAGGACCGTGAGCAGCAGCAGCACGCGCAGGCCGGCGAGCGACTGCCGGCCGAGGGCGGCGAGCGTGGCGGTGAGCGAGGTCATGGTCAGCCGATCCCGGGGACGAGGCGGACGAGCAGGTCGATGAGCTTGATGCCGGCGAAGGGCGCGACGAGGCCGCCGAGGCCGTACACGAGCAGGTTGCGCCGCAGCAGCGCCTCGGCGGACGACGGGCGGTAGCGCACGCCGCGCAGCGCCAGCGGGACGAGCCCGACGATCACGAGCGCGTTGAACACGACCGCGGAGAGGATGGCCGACTCGGGCGTCGCGAGGCGCATGACGTCGAGCGCCTCGAGCTGCGGGAACAGCCCGGTGAACATCGCGGGCACGATGGCGAAGTACTTCGCGACGTCGTTGGCGATGGAGAACGTGGTCAGCGCCCCGCGGGTGATGAGCAGCTGCTTCCCGACCTCCACGACCTCGATGAGCTTCGTCGGGTCGCTGTCGAGGTCGACCATGTTGCCGGCCTCCTTGGCGGCCGACGTCCCCGTGCCCATCGCGACGCCGACGTCGGCCTGCGCGAGGGCGGGCGCGTCGTTGGTGCCGTCGCCCGTCATCGCCACGAGCCGCCCGCCGGCCTGCTCGGCCCTGATGAGCGCCAGCTTGTCCTCGGGCGTCGCCTCGGCCAGGACGTCGTCGACCCCCGCCTCGGCGGCGATCGCGCGCGCCGTCAGCGGGTTGTCGCCGGTGACCATCACGGTGCGGATGCCCATGGCGCGCAGCTCGTCGAAGCGCTCGCGCATGCCCGGCTTGACGACGTCCTTGAGGTGGACGACGCCGAGCACCCGCGCCCCGGCGGTCGTCCCGGGCCCCGCCTCGGCGACGACCAGCGGCGTGCCGCCGGCGGCCGCGACGCGGTCGACGGCCCCGCCCACCTCCGTCGGGGTGCTGCCCCCGGCCTCGCGGACCCACTGCAGCACGGCGGCCGCGGCGCCCTTGCGCACCTGGCGGTCGCCCAGGTCGACGCCGCTCATGCGGGTCTGCGCGGTGAAGGGGACGAACGACGCCCCGTCGACGACGCCGGGGCCGGTGGCGCGCAGCCCGTAGCGCTCCTCGACCAGCACGACGACCGAGCGGCCCTCCGGCGTCTCGTCGGCGAGGCTCGACAGCCGCGCCGCGTCGGCGAGCTCCTCCTCCCCGACGCCCGGTGCCGCGAGCAGCTCGACCGCCTGCCGGTCGCCGAGCGTGATGGTGCCCGTCTTGTCGAGCAGCAGCACGTCGACGTCGCCGGCGGCCTCCACCGCGCGCCCCGACATGGCGAGCACGTTGCGCTGCACGAGCCGGTCCATGCCCGCGATGCCGATGGCGGACAGCAGCGCGCCGATGGTCGTCGGGATCAGGCAGACGAGCAGCGCCGTGAGCACGACGAGCGCCTGCGGCTCGCCCGACCAGGTGGCGAGCGGCTGGAGGGTGACGACCGCGAGGAGGAAGACGAGGGTCAGCGCGGCCAGCAGGATGTCGAGCGCCACCTCGTTCGGGGTCTTCTGGCGCGAGGCGCCCTCGACGAGGCCGATCATCCGGTCGAGGAAGCTCTCCCCCGGCTTGGCCGTCACGCGCACGACGATGCGGTCGGAGAGGACGCGGGTGCCGCCCGTCACCGCCGAGCGGTCGCCGCCGGACTCGCGGACCACGGGCGCCGACTCGCCGGTCACGGCCGACTCGTCGACGCTCGCGGCGCCCTCGACGACGTCCCCGTCCCCGGGGACCGTCTCGCCCGCCTCGACCACGACCAGGTCGCCGGCCCGCAGCTCGGACGCGGGGACGACCTCGCCCGTGGTGCGGCGGGCGGTCGTGTGCTCCCGGGCGCGGCGCAGCGTCGCCGCCTGGGCGCGGCCGCGGCCCTCGGCGACGGCCTCGGCGAGGGTGGCGAAGAGGACGGTCGCCCACAGCCACAGCGCGATCGCCGCGGCGAAGACGGACGGGTCCACCACCGCGAGGACGGTCGTGACGGCGGCCCCCACCTCGACGACGAGCAGCACCGGGGTGCGGGCGACGTCGCGGGGGTCGAGCTTGCGCACCGCCTGCGGCAGTGCCGCCCACAGCGCGCGCGGCTGGAAAGCGCCTCCCGCGACGCGGCGCCGGGCGGCGGCGCCGACGACCGGCGCGGGCTCCGTGCCCGCGGGGGCCTCGACGTCGGTGGTCATGGCAGGTGCCTCCGGGGTGGGGTCGGCAGACCGGGTGCCGCGGGCGCTCATGCGAGCGCCTCGGCGACCGGGCCCAGCGCGAGGGCGGGGACGTACGTGAGCGCCGCGACGACGAGCACGACGCTCGTCAGCAGGCCCGCGAAGAGCGGGCGGTGCGACGGCAGGGTGCCGGCGCTCGCCGGGACCGGCTGCTGGCGGGCGAGGGCGCCGGCCAGGCAGAGGACGAGGACGATCGGCACGAAGCGGCCGACCAGCATCGCCAGGCCCAGCGCGGTGTTCCAGAACGGGGTCGCCACGGCCAGGCCGGCGAAGGCGCTGCCGTTGTTGCCGGACGCCGAGGCGAAGGCGTAGAGCACTTCGGTGAGCCCGTGGGGACCGGGGTCCTGGACCGAGGACGCGGGGCCGGCGAAGGACACCGCGAGCGCCGACCCGACGAGCAGGGCCGTCGGCGTCGCGAGCACGTAGAGCGCCACCACCGTGATCTCGCGCCGGCCGATCTTCTTGCCGAGGTACTCCGGGGTGCGCCCGACCATGAGGCCGCCGAGGAAGACGGCCAGCACGGCGAGCACGAGCATCCCGTAGAGGCCGGAGCCCACGCCGCCCGGCGACACCTCCCCGAGCATCATGTTGAGCAGCGTGACCCCGCCGCCGGCGGCGGTGAAGGAGTCGTGGAACGAGTTCACGGCACCGGTGGACGTCGCGGTCGTCGACACCGCGAAGAGGGCGGAGCCGGGGACGCCGAAGCGCACCTCCTTGCCCTCCATCGCGGCGCCGACCGCCTGCGGCACGGTGCCGGCGTGCGCCACCTCCGCCGCCGTGGTGGCGACGAGCGCCGCCAGCCAGAGGAAGGCCATGACGCCGAGGACCGCGAGCCCCTGCCGGCGGTCGCCGACCATCCGGCCGAAGGTCCGGGGCAGAGCGCTCGGGACGAGGAGCAGGAGGAACACCTCGAGGAGGTTGGTGAAGGGGTTCGGCGACGCGAACGGGTGCGCGGAGTTGGCGTTGTAGGAGCCGCCGCCGTTGGTGCCGAGCTCCTTGATCGCCTCCTGCGAGGCCACCGGCCCGGTCAGCAGGGTCTGCGTCCCGCCCGAGAGGGTGCGCACCTCCTCGGGCCCCGCGAGGTCCTGCACCACGCCGGCCGCGACGAGCACGACCGCGCTCACGGCGGCCAGCGGCAGGAGGATGCGGACGCACCCGCGGGTCAGGTCGACCCAGAAGCAGCCCAGGCGGTCCGTGCGCGAGCGGGTGAGGCCGCGCAGGAGCGCCACGAGCACGGCGAGCCCCACGGCCGCCGAGACGAAGTTCTGGACGGTCAGGCCGACCACCTGCACGAGGTGCCCGAGCGTGGACTCGCCGGAGTACCACTGCCAGTTGGTGTTCGTGACGAAGGAGACGGCGGTGTTGAAGGCGCCGTCCGGCGGCACGCCCTCGCGCCCCAGCGAGAGCGGCAGCAGGTGCTGCAGGCGCAGCAGCCCGTAGAGGGCGAGGATCGAGGCGGCGCTGAAGCCGAGGAGCGACAAGGCGTACGTCGACCAGCGCTGGTCGGCGCCCGGGTCGACGCGCGCCACGCGGTAGAGCGCCCGCTCGACGGCGAGGTGGCGGCGCGCGGTGAAGACCCGCGCCATGGCGTCGCCGAGCGGCGCGTGGACGGCCGCGAGGGCGGCGACGAGGACGGCGACCTGCAGGGCGCCGGCGAGGCCCTCGGACATCACTCGCCCCCCGGGCGCAGCAGGGCGGCGAGCAGGAAGGCGGCGAGCAGGACGGCCAGCACCAGCCCGACCGCGTCCTCGGCGCTCACAGCCGCTCCAGCCCCTTCGCGAGCAGGGCCAGCCCGGCGACGGAGGCCAGGACCAGCAGGAGGAAGAGGACGTCGGACATGGGGGTGCTCCTGTCGGGGGTGCGGGGTCGTGCCCCTCCAGGGGACGCCCGGCCCGACCCCGCCCCCGGCCCTCCTGACGGATCCCTGACGCCCCCGCCCCCGGTCTTGACGGATCCCTGACGCCCTGCTGCGGTGCACGGCGACGAGGAGGTGCCGTGGCCCCGCTGTCCGACCGCCTGCGCGCCGTCGCCGACGCGCTCCCCCTGCGCCCGGGTCTGCGCGTCCTGGAGGTCGGCTGCGGCCCCGGGGCGCTGGCCCGCGAGGTCGCCCGCCGGCTCGACGGCGGGTACGTGCTCGGCGTGGACCGCTCGGCGACCGCCGTGCGGCAGGCGCTCGAGGGCTCCGCGCCGGAGGTCGCCGCCGGCGTCCTCGGCTTCCGGCGGGTCGCGGTCGAGGACCTCGTCCTGGAGCCGGGCGAGGCGCCGTACGACCTCGCGGTCGCGGTCCGCGTCGGGGCGCTCGACGGCCGGCACCCCGACGCCGGGCGGCGCGCGCTCGTACGGCTCCGCGACGCGCTCGCCCCCGGCGCCGTGCTGCTCGTCGGGGACGGCGCGCCGCTGCGGCAGGTGCCGCTGCACGGGCCGGTCCGGGACGGCCGCGACGCCCCGCACCCGTGGTCAGACCTCTAGCCCCTGCAACTTGAGCGGTTTACTAGACAAGGGCTGCGGCGAGGTGCCAGGGTCGTGCCTGCGGGCAGCGCGGCCCGGGACCAGCACGACGACGGGACGGCGCGACGAGGGTCGCGCCGCCGTGGGAGGACCGCACGGATGATCGGCATGAGGACGCGCCCGGCGCGCTCGCGCGCCGCGGTGACCGCCGGAGGGGCGCTGCTCCGCGTGGAGCGGGCCCGGGTGGGCTACGTCGTGGACGGCCGCCCGCAGGTGGCGGTCGAGGACGTCTCGTTCGAGGTGCGCCGCGGCGAGCGGACCATGCTCCTGGGGCCGTCGGGCTGCGGGAAGTCCACGCTGCTCAAGGCGGTCGCGGGCTTCGTGGAGCCGTTCGACGGGAGCATCACCCTGCGCGGGCGGGGAGCGCTGCGGCCCGGGCCGGACCGTGCCGTCGTCTTCCAGGAGTTCGACCAGCTGTTCCCCTGGCGCACGGTCCGCGACAACATCGCCTACCCCCAGCGGGTCCTCGGGCGCGGGCGGGCCGAGGCGCGCGCCCGCGCCGAGGACTACCTCGCGCTCATGCACCTCACGGCGGCCGCCGACCGCTTCCCCCACCAGCTCTCGGGCGGGATGAAGCAGCGCGTCGCCATCGCCCGGGCCCTGGCCACGGACCCCGAGGTGCTGCTCATGGACGAGCCCTTCGGTGCGCTCGACGCGCAGACCCGCTCGCGGCTGCAGGCGGAGCTCGTCGAGGTGGCCGAGCGCACCGGCGTCGCGGTCCTCTTCGTGACCCACAGCATCCAGGAGGCCGTCCAGGTGGGGACCCGCGTCGTCGTCCTCGGCGGCAGCCCCTCGCGGGTCGTCGAGGAGCTCGACGTCAGCGGGCTCGGCGACCCGACCGACCCCGCGACGGGGGCGGCGACCGCGCGCCTGCGGGCGCTGCTGGCCGGCGACGAGGACCAGCCCACCGGGCTGGGGTTCGAGTGAGCGCCCCCGTGACGACCACCACCCCGGCCGTGCCGCGGCCGCTCCCGCGGGCCCCCCGCCGGCGCCGCGGGTGGGGCTCGCTGCCGGTGGGTCCGCGCCGGGCGGCGCTCCTCGTCGCCATGGTCGGCCTGTGGCAGCTGTACGTCAGCGCCTCGGGCGTCGACCCGCTGCTCGTGGCCGGACCGGTCGACGTCGCGCGCGCCCTCGCGCAGGGCTTCGCGGACGGCCGGCTCCTCGACGCCACCGTCCTGACGCTGCAGGTGCTCCTCACGAGCATGGCGATCGGCACCGTGGTGGCCGCGGTGCTCACCACCCTCGCCACCTGGACGCGGCTCGGCGAGGACCTGCTGGCCCTGCTGACCTCGATCCTCAACCCGCTGCCGTCGATCGCGGTGCTGCCCCTGGTCATCCTCTGGCTGGGCCTGGACACGCAGGCGCTGGTGGTCGTCATCGCCAACGCCGTCGTGTGGCCCATCGCGATCAACGTCACGACCGGGTTCCGCACCGTCAACCCGACGCTCGTCGCCGTCGGCCGCACCCTCGGCCTGCGCGGCTGGCGCATGGTGCGCGACGTGCTGCTGCCGGCGGCCCTGCCGCACATCCTCAGCGGGCTGCGCACCGGCTGGGCCTTCGGCTGGCGCACGATCATCGCCGCCGAGCTGGTCTTCGGCGTCGCCGGCGGCGGGGGCGGGCTCGGCTGGTTCATCAACGACGCGCGCTACTTCCTGCGCACCCCCGAGATCTTCGCGGGCCTCGTCACCATCGCCCTCATCGGCATCGCCCTCGACCTGCTCTTCGCCCTGGTGGAGCGGCGGACCGTCGTCCGCTGGGGCATGGCCGGCAGGGCCTGACGCCCGCGCCGGGCCGGCCCGACGCCCGCCCGGCCCAGCTCCCCAGCACCCCCCGGCACGTCCCAGCACCCCCCGGCACGTCCCAGCACCCCCCGGCACGTCCCAGCACGGCCCAGCACGTCCCAGCACGTCCCAGCACGTCCCAGCACGTCCCAGCACACGGACCGCCGCGGCGGTCCCGGCGCGCCCGCCGCGCGCCGCCGTCACCGAGAGGCACCCAGATGCTGCGCACCACACTCCGCTCCCGCGGGGCCGCCGCCCTCGCCGCCGCCGTCGCCGTCGGCCTCGCCGGCTGCGGCAGCTCCAGCTCCTCCGCCGGCTCGGGCTCGGGCTGCGAGCCGGCCGACGAGGTGACCATCGCCTACCAGCCGGGCCTCGGCTACGCCTCGCTCCTGCTCGCCAAGCAGGAGGGGACGCTCGAGGAGGCGCTGCCCGACGTCGACGTGTCGTGGCGCCAGCTCGACTCGGGCGCGGCCATCCGCGACGGCATGATCGCCGGCGACGTCCAGGTGGGGGCCGGCGGCATCGGCCCGTTCCTCGTCGGGGTCGACGGGGGCGTCGACTGGCAGGTCGTGACCGGGCTCAACGAGATGAGCCTGCAGCTCATGGTGCAGGACCCCGCCATCCGGACGCTCGAGGACCTGCGGGGGGCCGGGAGCATCGCGGTGCCCGCGCCCGACTCGATCCAGGCGGTGGTCCTGCGCCGCGGCGCCCAGGAGGAGCTCGGCGACGCCGCGGCCCTGAACAGCCAGGTCGTCGCCATGGGGCACCCCGACGGCGTCCAGGCGCTCGTGGCCGGGCAGGTCGCCGGGCACCTGACCGCCCCGCCCTTCCAGGAGCAGGAGGAGGCCGCGGGGGCGCGCGCGCTGCTGTCCAGCTACGACCTCTTCGGCCGGCACACGTTCAACAGCGCCTACACGATGCGCGACTTCGCCGCCTGCAACCCCGAGGTCGTCGACGCCCTGGTGTCGACGGTGCGCGAGGCCAACGAGCGCCTCACCGACCAGCCCGAGGAGGCGGCCCGCACCCTGGCGGCCGAGACGGGGCAGACCGCGCAGGAGCTGCTGGCGCAGATCACGGCCGAGGACGTCGGCTGGACCACGAAGCCCACCGGCTTCGGCACCTTCGCGGAGTTCATGCAGTCGATCGGCATGATCCGCGAGGTCCCGGCGACCGACGACCTCTTCCTGAACAACCAGGCGACGCAGGGCGCGAGCTGACGCTCGCGGGACGAGGAGGAGGAGGAGCCGTGGCGGTCGTGCGGCGGGGCGGTCGCCCCCTGGTCGTGGTGGCCGGTGCCGGGGCGGCGGGCACCCTCGTGGCCCTGCACCTGTGCCGGGCCGCGGCGCGGCGAGGGCAGGGCCTGGACCTCGTGCTCGCGGACCCCGCCGACCGCTGGGGCCGCGGCACCGCCTTCGGGACGGCCGACGACCGGCACCTGCTCAACGTGCCGGCCTCGGGCATGACCGCCCTGCCCGAGGAGCCGGGCGACTTCGTCGCCTGGCGCACCCGCCACGGCGACGGGGTGCGCGACCCCTACTCCTTCGCCCCGCGCCGGCAGTTCGCCCTCTACCTCGACGACCGGCTGCGCGAGGCGCTCGCCGCCGCGTCCGGGGCGGTGTCCCTGCGGCACCTGCGCCAGGAGCTCGTCGCGGTGGACCGCACCGGCCGCGGGGTCGCGGTGACCGCGCAGGACGGCAGCGCCCTCGAGGCCGACGCGCTGGTCGTGGCCACCGGCCTGCCCGCGCCGGGCACCGGGTGGGCGCCCGAGGCGCTGGCGCGCTCCGCCTTCCTCGTGCCGGACCCGTGGGCGCCCGGCGCCCTCGACGTCGTGGCGCGCGACCGGTCCGGCCCGCCCGACGTCCTGCTCGTGGGCACCGGCCTGACCATGGTCGACGTCGTCCTGTCGCTGAGCGGGCACCGGGCGCGCGCCGGGCGACGCCTGCTCGCGCTGTCGCGCAGCGGGCGCCCCCCGCGCCCCCACGCCCCGGCGCCCCGGCTCGCGGCGATCCCCGACGTGGCGGACTGGCCCGCCGACCTGCCCGGCCTGCGCGACGCGGTGCGGCGCCACCTGGCCGACGTGGCGCGCAGCACGGGCGACTGGCGCCCCGGGGTGGACGGGCTCCGCTTCCGGCTGGCCGAGCTGTGGCAGCGCCTCGGCGAGGACGAGCGCCGGGAGCTGCTGGCGCACGACGCCGGCCCGTGGGGGGTCCTGCGCCACCGCATGCCGCCCTCGAGCGCCCGGCTGCTGGGCGCCCTGCGGGCCTGCGGCGCGCTGCACGTGTCGGCGGGCCGCGTGACCGGCGCCGAGCCGCTGCCCGGCGGCGGGCTGCGGGTCGGGCTCGGCGCAGCGGGCCCGGTGGACGTCGGCTGGGTCGTCAACTGCACGGGTCCGGCCACGGACGTCCGCACGCTCGGCAACCGCTTGCTCGACGACCTGCTGCGACCTCGCGGCGGCGGCCCCCTGGCGCTGCCGGCGACCGCCGGCATGGGGCTGCGGACGGTCGACGGGCGCCTCGTGACCGGCGCGGGGGAGGCGGACGCGCCCGTCTGGGCGCTCGGCGCGCTGCGTCGCGGCGAGCTGTGGGAGTCCACGGCCGTCCCCGAGATCAGGGCGCAGGCGCTGGCGCTGGCGACCGGCGTCCTCGACGCCGTGGCGCCGCTCCCCCGGCGGCTGGCCGACGGCCGCCTCGTCGGCGGGCACCACCCCCTCGCCCGCCCGCGCGACCCGCTCGGCCTGCCTGTCTCCACGACGGCCGAGGCGGCGGCGGCGTACGCCGCCGGCCTCGAGCGCGTGATGCGGCTGCAGGACGGGGCCGAGGGCCTGCTGCGGCACGCGACGCGCACCGACCCCGGCTTCGCCCTGGCCCACGCCGCCCTGGCGCTGCTCGGTCACGAGGCGGGGGCGGACGCCGACGTGGCCGCCTCGCTCGAGGCGGCGCGGCGCGCCGTGCGCGAGCGGGGCGACGACCGCGAGCGCAGCCTCGTGGAGGTCGTGCGCCTGCGGGTGCGCGACCCCCGCGGCGCCGGGGCCGCCGCGCTGGTGGAGCACGTGGCCCGCTACCCGCGGGACGTGCTCGCGGTCTCCGCCGCCGTCCCCACCATCGCCTTCTCGGGCCTGGTGGACGTCCGGCAGGACGCGTGGGACCTGCTCGAGGGGCTGGCGCCCGCGTACGGGGACCACTGGTGGTTCATCTCGCTGCTCGCCTTCACCCGCCAGGACCAGGGACGGTACGAGGAGGCCGGGCTGCTCGCCGAGAGCGCCCTGTCCTGCGAGCCGTCCTCCGGCCACGCGGTGCACGCGCAGGCCCACGTCCTCTACGAGACCGGGCGGCACGAGGAGGGCCGCGCGTGGCTCGACCACTGGGTCCGCCAGAGCGGGCGCTCCGCCAGCCACCGCGCGCACTTCTCGTGGCACGCGGCCCTGCACGAGCTGGCCCTCGGGGACGTCGAGGCGGTGCGCCGGCGCTACGCCGTCGAGCTCGCGCCCCCCGCGGTCACCGGGGTCCGCGCCCTCGTCGACGCGGCGTCGCTGCTCTGGCGCTGGCAGCTCGTCGCCGACGACGGGACCGGCGCGCCCGACGTGCGCGAGGTGCTGGCCGCGGTCGGGCCGGACCTGCTGGCCCGGCCGCGCACGCCCTTCACGGCCCTGCACGCGGCCATGGGCCTGGCTGCGGCCCACGACGGCGGGGCGCTGCGCGACCTGCGGCGGCACTGCCGCGCCGCGCGCGACCCCCTGCTGCGCACCACGGTCGCCGACGTGTGCGAGGCGCTGCTCGCCCTCGTCGAGGAGCGCTGGGCGGAGGCGGCCGGCCTGCTCACCGAGCTGCTGCCGGTGCTGCACCGGGTCGGCGGCTCGGCCGCGCAGCGCGAGGCGCTGCAGGAGGCGCTGCTGCTCTGCCTGGCCCGCAGCGGGCGCGGCCGGGACGCCGCGCGCCTGCTCGCCGACCGCCTGGCCTGCCGCCCGTCCCCGGCCGACGACCGGCGCCTCCTCGCGCTGGCCGCCGCGCCCCAGCGCGCCTGACGCGGGCGCGCCCCGAGACCCCGTACGACCCGCGTGGTCAGACCCCTGGCCACCAGGAGGAGGAGAGCATGGCCGCACCACCCCCCGTCGACTTCCTGGGCCACCGGCACGGCGACGCCGTCGCCGTCGCGGTCCACGACGTCGAGCCCGGACCCGCCCGCGTGGGCTTCCTCGACGGAGCCGCGGACGAGGAGGTCCTCGTCACCACGCCGGTCCCGCTGGGGCACAAGGTCGCCCTGGCCGACCTCGAGCCGGGGCAGGACGTCGTCGAGTACGGCGTCCGCACCGCCCTGGCCAGCGCCGCCGTCCGGCGCGGCGAGCACGTCCACATCCACAACGTGAGGAGCGCCCGGTGGCACACCAGCGTCGCCTGACCGGCTACCGGCGGGCCAACGGGGCCGTCGGGGTCCGCAACCACGTCGTCGTCCTGCCGGTCGACGACCTGTCCAACGCCGCCGCGGAGGGCGTGGCCGCCCTGGTCCCCGGGACCATGGCGCTCCCCCACGCCTTCGGCCGCCTGCAGTTCGGCGAGGACCTCGAGCTGACGTTCCGCACCCTCATCGGCATCGGCGCGAACCCGAACGTCGCCGCCGTCGTCGTCATCGGCATCGAGCCGAACTGGACCCAGCGGGTGGTCGACGGCATCGCCAAGAGCGGCAAGCCGGTCGAGGGCTTCTCGGTCGAGGGGCTGGGCGACCTGCGGGTGGTGGAGCGGGCCGCGCGCGTGGCCCAGGGCTACCTGCAGGACGCCAGCGAGCTGGTGCGCGAGCCCGTGGAGCGCGCGGAGATCGTGCTGACGACCAAGGACGGCGAGTCCGACACGACGACCGGGCTCGGGTCGTGCCGCGTCACGGCCTACCTCAGCGACCGCTGGGTCGAGGCCGGCGGCACGATGATCTTCGGCGAGACGAGCGAGCTCACCGGCGGCGAGCACCTCATCGCGGAGCGGTGCCTCGACGACGCGGTGCGGGCGCGCTTCCAGGCCTTCTACGACGACTACGTCGCGATGATCGAGGCGACCGGCGCCAACCTCCTCGGGTCGCAGCCGACGCAGGGCAACATCGCCGGCGGCCTGTCGACGATCGAGGAGAAGGCGATGGGCAACATCGTCAAGACCGGCACCGCGCCGGTCGTCGGGGCGCTCGCCCCGGCCGAGGCCCCCACCCGGGCGGGCCTGCACTTCATGGACACCTCGTCGGCCGCCGCGGAGTGCGTGACGCTCATGGCGGCCGCGGGCGGCGTCGTGAACCTGTTCCCCACGGGCCAGGGCAACGTGATCGGCAACCCCGTGCAGCCCGTCGTCAAGATCACCGCCAACCCGCGGACGGCGCAGCTCATGGCGGACCACGTGGACGTGGACTGCTCCGGCCTGCTGTCGCGCCGGCGCACCCTCGAGGAGGCGGGCGACGCGCTCATCGACCTCGTGGAGCGCACGATCAACGGGCGGCTCACCGCGGCCGAGTCGCTGGGCCACCGCGAGTTCACGCTCACCAAGCTCTACCGCAGCGCCTGACGCCGAGGGCCCCGAGCCGCCCCCGGGCACCCGCCCGGGGGCGGCTCAGCGCGCGGCGGCCGCGTCCCGGGCGGCGAGCTCGCGCAGCCGGCGCTCCGCGGCCGCCCGCGTGCTGCGCACGTGCGCCCGGGCCGCGCGGGCGGCCGCGGGCCCGTCGCCCGCCAGCAGCGCGGCGAGGACCCGCCGGTGCTCCTCGTGCGAGCGCCGGGCCCGGCCCGGCACGGCGAGGGTGGTGCGCATGCCGGTGCGCAGCAGGTCGTCCACGACGCCCTGCGTCTGCACGAGCAGGCCGTTGCCCGCGGCCTGCACGATGCGCAGGTGGAAGAGCGCGTCGAGCGCCTGCACCTCGGCGACGTCCGGCTCCGCCGCCGCGAGCGCGGCGTCGAGCCGCTCGTACGCCTCGCGCACCCGCCCCAGCGCGACCTCGTCGCCCCGCTCGGCCGCCCAGCGCGCGGCCGGCACCTCGAGCACCTCGCGCATGGCGAAGAGCTCCCCCAGGTCGTGGTCGAGGTCGGCGAGCGACGAGCGCAGCGCGCGCTGCGCGACCGGCTCGGCGACGAACACGCCCTGCCCGTGGCGGACGACGAGGTGCCCCTCCGCCTGCAGCGCGCGCAGCGCCTCGCGCAGGGACGGCCGGCTGACCCGCAGCAGCAGGGCCAGCTCCCGCTCGGGCGGCAGCCGCTCACCCGGGCTCAGCCCGCCCGCCTCGACGAACCGCAGGATCTCCTCGCGGATCCGCCCGTTGAGCGAGCCGCCCAGGGGGCGCCACCCGCCGTCGCTCGAAAGGGTCATCGCAGCGCTCCTCGTCGGGCCTGCCCCGGACGCTACCGCCGCTACCGCCGCCGCCCCGCGGGGGCGGCGCCGCGGCGCGCGAGGAGCTCGCGCCACAGCGCACCGTCGACCGCGAGCGGCGCGGCGGGGTCGAGGTCGTCCGGCCGGGAGCGGCGCGCGCCGGGGACGCGGCCGCCGGCCTCGACGGTGCGCGCGGCGAGGTCGTCCAGGCGCCGGCGCGCCCCGGCGGGGTCCCCGCGCCCGTCGGTGGCGGCCGGGTCGACGACGAGGACGGTGTGGGCGATCCCCTGGCGGCGCCCGTGCGCGGCCGGGTCGAAGAAGTCGGCCACGTCAGCGGACAGCGAAGGGCCCACCAGGCCGGCGGTCAGCGCCTCGACCAGGAACGCGAGCGCGGACCCCTTGGCCCCGCCCAGGGGGGCGAGCATGCCGTGCAGCGCGGCGGCCGGGTCGGCCGTCGGGCGCCCCTGCGCGTCGAGCGCCCACCCCTCCGGCAGCGGCCGGCCCTCGCGCGCGTAGCGGGCGACCGTGCCGCGCGCGACCGTGCTCAGGGCCATGTCCACCACCGCGTGCCCGCCGCTCGTCGGCAGGCCCCCGGCCACCGGCGAGGTGGACAGGAGCGGGCGCGCACCGCCCCACGGCGCCATGGCCGCCGGTCCGCACGAGAGCACGAGGCCGACCAGCCCCGCGGCGGCGACGTCCGCGGCGTACACCCCGAGCGCCCCGCAGTGCCCGGAGTCGCCGACGGCGACGAGCGCGACGCCGTACCGCCGCGCCCGCGGCACCGCCTCGGCGACGGCGTGCGCGACCTGCCAGTGGCCCAGACCGCCGCCGCCGTCCAGCGTCAGCAGCGGGCCCGTGTCGCGCACCACGACGAGCTCGGCGTCCGGCGGGTGGCCGCCGGCGAGGGTGCGGTCGACGTACGTCGGCACCCGCTGCAGCCCGTGGCTCGCGATCCCCCAGGCCTCGGCCACCACCACCACGCGCGCGACCGCCGCGGCCCGCTCGCGCGGCACGCCGGCGTCGACGAGCAGCCCGCCCACGAGCTCGAGCGCCTCCCCCGCGGTCACGTCCACGAGGGCACCCGCCCGCGCGCCGGGCTGCGGTGGCGGCCCACCGCGCCGCGGGCCTCGCCGCCGCCGAGGACGGCCTCGGCGTCGCGGCACAGCGCGGCGACGACGCGCTCCTGGGCCGCCCCGGTGATGCCGGCGACGTGCGGGGTGAGCACCACGCCCGGCAGGCCGTCCAGCGGACCCGCCACCGGCGGCTCCTGCTCGCGGACGTCGAGCCCGGCGCCGCGCAGGTGCCCGCGCCGCAGGGCGTCGGCCAGGGCCGCCTCGTCGACGACCTCGCCGCGCCCGACGCTGACGAGCACCGCCCCGGCCCGCATCCGCGCCAGGAACGGCGCGCCCACGAGGTGCCGCGTGGCCGGCGTGGCGGGGGCGTGCACGCTCAGCACGTCGGAGCCGGCGGCCAGCTCCTCCAGGCCGACGAGCCGCGCCCCCAGCGCCCGCAGGTCCGGGTCGTCGTCGCGCACGTGGGGGTCGTGCGCCAGCACCTGCAGGCCGAGGGCGCGCGCCAGGCGGCCCGTCGCGCGCGCCGTCGCCCCGAACGAGAGCAGGCCCCAGGTCCCGCCGGCGAGCTCCAGGCCGGGCGCCCGGTCCCAGGCCCCGCGCCGGACCGCCGCGTCGGAGGCGACCGTGCCGCGCGCGACGGCGAGCGCGAGCCCGAGCGCGTGCTCCGCGACGCTCACCGCGTTGGCCCCCGCGGCGGCGGCGACGACCACGCCCAGGTCGTCGGCCGCGGCGACGTCGATGTTGTCGAGGCCGACGCCCGCGCGCGCCACCAGCCGCAGCGCGGGCAGGTCCTCGAGGAGCGCACGGTCCACCCGCGTGCGGTTGCGCACGACGAGGACGGCGGCGCCGTCCGCGGCCCGGCGCAGGGCGGCGGGGTCCGCCCAGGCGCCCTCGTCCCGCACCACCGCCCTGCTGCGGGCCAGCGCGTCGAGCGCCGTGCCCCGCACGTCCTCGACGACGGCCACGCCGTCGGTCGCTGCGCCCACGCGGGCACCTCCCGTGGTCAGACCTCTGCCCGTACCCCAGTGACCCTACAGGGAATGAGGTAAGGAGTCGACGCCCGCCGGCGCGGGGCGCGGGCTGCGCGGCGCGGCCCCTGCGACGTCCGGCCCCGACGGCTGCGGCGGCAGCAGCCCCTGGGCGACGGCGACGCGCGCGTCGTCCGCGCGGACCACCGACAGCTGCGTCGACTCCGGCGGCAGCAGCGCCTGGAACAGCCAGTCCGCCGCGACCCGGACCCGGTTCGGGGTGGAGGGCAGGGCGTAGAGGTGGTACCCGCGCGCGACGGCCTTCGCGAGGGGCCCGGTGAGCGGGATGCCGAGGGGCTTCGCGACCGCGTCCCAGCCGCCGAGGTCGGCGACGAGGCCCAGGTCACGGTGGCAGTACGTGCGCGCCCGCCCGCCGGTGAGGCTGGCGGCGATGTTGCGCCCCATGACGACGCCCTGGCGCTGGGCGTGCTGCGCCGTGGGGGGCGTGTCGGACCGGCCCTGCGGCCCCTCGGCGAGGGCCAGGTCGGGGACGGCGGCCGCGTCGCCCGCGGCCCACACGTGCGGCGCCCCCGGCACCGAGAGGTCGGGCTCGACGACGAGCCGGCCGCGGCGCAGCGGCAGCCCGAGGCGCCCGACGAGCGGGTTGGGCACGACGCCGGCGCCCCAGAGCAGGGTGCGGGTCGGGACCGTGGTGCCGTCGGTGAGCCGTACGGCCTCCTCGTCGACGTGGGCGACCGACACCTCGAGCCGGACGTCGACCCCCCGCCGCCGCAGCAGGGCGAGCGCCCGGCGGCCCAGCTCGGCACCGAGCTCGGGCAGCACGGCCGGCGCGACGTCGACGAGCACCCAGCGCACGTCCTGCGCCCGGGTGCGGCTCCAGCGGCCCTCGATCCGGCGGAGCCACCGCTGGGTCTGCGCGACCACCTCGGTGCCCGTGTAGCCGGCGCCGACCGCCACGACGGTGAGGCGCGCGGCCCGCTCGGCGCGGCCCGCCGGGGTGTCCGGCGTCGCGTCGGCGAGGTCGAGCTGCTCCAGCAGGTGGTCGCGCAGGAACACCGCCTCGACGAGCGTCTTGAGCCCGCGCCCGTGCTCCGGCACGCCGGGGACCGGGGGCTGGCGCGTCACCGAGCCGGGGGCGAGCGCGAGCCGGTCCCAGCGCAGCGTGGTCGACCCGCCCGCGCGGGCGCTGCGCGCGACGCGCACCGCGCGCCCCTGCAGGTCGACGTCCTCGACCCGCCCGAGGACGAGCCGCACCCGCGGCAGGGCCCGGCGCAGCGACACCGCGACGTGCCGGGCCTCGACGACGCCCGTCGCGACCTCCGGCAGCAGCGGGCTGTAGAGCAGGTAGTCGGTCGGGTTGACGAGGACGAGGTCGGCCGTGCCCGGAGCGAGGTCGCGCTGCAGGCGGCGCAGGGCGTGGAAGCCGGCGAAGCCGCCGCCGACGACGACGACCTGCGGACGGTCCGCGCTCACCGCTGCCCCACCGGGGTGCGCAGCCACTGCGCGAACGTCGTGGTCCCGGTGCGCGCGCCGGGCCCGGGCAGCAGGGACGCGTCCTGCAGGACGGCGCCGGCGTACCGCGCCGCCGGGTCGACGACGACCTCGCGCGGGTCGCCGTGGGCGGCGAGCCAGCGCGCGGCGAGGTCCCCGACGGGCAGGGCCTGCGGCCCGCCGAGCTCGACGAGCCCGGCGGGCGCGCCGACGGCGAGCCCGGCGAGGAGGTCCGCGACCTCGTCGACGGCGACCGGCTGCATGCGGGCGGCGGAGACCCGGACGACCCGGCCGTCGTACGCGCCCTCGACGACCGTCCCGACGAACTCGTGGAACTGGGTGGCGCGCAGCACGGTCCACGGCGTGCCCGCGCCGCGCACGACGTCCTCCTGGGCGAGCTTGGCCCGCAGGTACGGGCTGTCCGGCAGCGCGTCGGCGCCGACCACCGACAGGACGAGGTGGTGGGCGACCCCCGCGTCCCGCGCGGCCCGGGCGAGGTTCCGCGCCCCGCCCTCGAAGAGCCGCAGCGGCTCCTCGGGCTGCCCGGCCGTGGTGCCGGTGGCGTCCACGACCACCCGCGCCCCGGCGAGGGCCCGGGCCAGCCCGTCGCCGGTGACCACGTCGACCCCCGTGCTCCGGGCGGCCGCGACCGCCTCGTGGCCTGCGGCGCGCAGGCGCGCCACCACCTCCGCCCCGGTGCGCCCGGTGCCTCCCGCGACGACGACCCGCATCCGCCTCTCCTCCCGCTCGACGGCGCCCGCCCTACTCGGACACCTCATGTCCGGGACACTACTCGGACACTGGCTGTCCGCGTCAAGTACCCTGGCGCCGTGAAGATGTCCGGCGGGGTGGAGTGGGCGCTGCACTGCTGCGTCGTGCTGTCCGGGGCCGAGCGGCCGGTGCCGGCGCAGCGGCTGGCGCAGCTGCACGACGTGTCGCCGACCTACCTGGCCAAGCAGCTGCAGGCGCTGTCGCGCGCCGGGATCGTCCGCTCCAGCCAGGGCGCGGCCGGCGGCTACGCCCTGGTGCGCGACCCGGGCGAGGTCACCGTGCTCGACGTGGTCGAGGCGGTGGACGGCGCCGGCCCCGCCTTCGTGTGCACCGAGGTGCGCCAGTGCGGACCGTTCCCCGCGCCGCCCCGGGACTGCGCGCGTGCCTGCCCGATCGCCCGCGCCATGCACGACGCCGAGCGGGCCTGGCGGGCGAGCCTGCGGTCCGTGACCATCGCCGACCTCGCCGGCACCGTCGCCGACGAGGTCCCACCCGAGCGCCTCGGCGCGGCCCTGCAGTGGCTGCGCGGCCCTGCGGGGTGACCCGTCCCGGGGGGCGCTGCGCGCGGCAGGGTCGCTCAGGCGCCGGCGGCGCCCGCGGCCCCGGCCCCGGACCCGCGCGCGGGGTCGAGGAGGCAGGCGTGCTCGGCCAGGTCGCGCTCGACCCGGCGCTCGCTGCTGCGCCGGGGCGACGCCCAGCCGCAGCGGCAGGTTGCCGCGCACCAGGGGCCGGACCGCACGACCGGCGCCTCCCGGGCCGGCGCGCTCACCCCTCCTCCAGCGCGGAGCGCAGCCGCGCCAGCGTCTGGCTGATGAGCCGTGAGACGTGCATCTGGCTGATGCCGACCCGCGCCGCGATCTGCGTCTGCGTCATGCCGCCGTAGAAGCGCATGGCGATGATGCTGCGCTCGCGCTCCGGCAGCGCGTTGAGCAGCGGGGTGAGCGACTCGCGGGCCTCGACCTCGGCGATCCCCGGGTCCTCGTCGCCCATGAGGCCGAGCCAGGAGCCCGCCTCGTCGCCGCTGTCGTCGCCCGGGAGCGGCGCGTCGAGCGACATGGCCTGGTAGCCCGCCGAGGCGGCCAGGCCCTCGATCACCTCCTCCTCGGACAGGCGGAGGTAGCCCGCGAGCTCGGCCACCGTCGGCGCGCGGTCGAGCCGCTGGCTGAGCTCGGTGGTGGCGCTGCGCAGGGCCAGGCGCCGCTCCTGCAGCGCGCGGGGCACGCGCACGGCCCAGCCGAGGTCGCGGAAGTAGCGCTTGACCTCGCCCGTCATCGTGGGCAGGGCGTACGCCGGGAAGTCGACCCCGCGGTCGGGGTCGAAGCGGTCCACGGACTTGATGAGCCCCACCGTCGCGACCTGCAGGAGGTCGTCCGGCGGCTCGCCGCGGCCGCGGAACTGCCAGGCGACGCTGCGCGCCAACCAGGCGTGGTCGGTGACGAGCTGCTCGCGCAGCACCGCCCTCTCGTACGTGCTGTCGGTGCGCCGGAGGAGCCGGAAGGTCTCGCGGGCCCTCGCCCGCGACTCGGCCCGCTCGGCAGTGGTCGGTGCCGCCAGGGACATGTGCGCCCCCCAGGGGGAGTGCGTGCGAGCCGCGCTCTCGACCCGTCCGGACGGTAGCAGGCACCGACCCGGATGATCCAGTCACCGCGGGTGGGGGTACGCCCAGGGCCGAGGACCGCTCACGGACGGGACGGGAGGTGCGCCGTGGAGGTCGTGGGGCCGCAGCAGGGGGTGCCGAGCACGTCCGGGACGTCCGGGACGAGCGGGACGAGCGGGACGAGCGGGACCCGCGGGCGGGGCGACCGCCGGGGGCCGGCGGAGCGCGAGAGCACGATGGCGGGGCTGCGCCGGAACCCGCCGGGGGCACGGGAGGCGCTCGCGGAGCTCGAGGTCGTGCACGCCGAGCTGCGCGGCGCCGACGAGGACCTCCGCGCGGCGGACGAGGAGCTGCACCTGCTGCGCGCCCGGGTCGACGGGCTGCTGCAGCGGCTCGACGACGAGCGGCGGCTGCAGGACCGGCTGGCGGGGGCCATGCCCGTCCCCGTGCTGGTCACCGACGCCGCGGGCACGGTGCGCGAGGCCAACGCGCCCGCGCTGGCGGTGCTCCGCCGCCGGCTCGTCGCGGTCGCGGGGGCCCCGCTCGCCGCGCTGGTGCACGAGGCCGACCAGCCCGCCCTGCGGCGCGTGCTGGGCGACGCCCTGCCGGGGCGCGTGCAGCGCGCGCGGCTGCGGCTCCTCGCCGCGGGCCCGGAGGTCCCCGCCAGCGCCGTCGTCGTGCCGCTCGAGGCCGGGGGCGCCCTGCGCTGGCTGCTCGTGCCCGACCCGCCCGTCCCCGGCAGCCGCCCGGCCGCGGCCCTCGTCGTCGCGGAGGCGCTCGCCGAGCTCTGCCGCACCCCGGCCGACGCCGGCCTGCGGGGGCTCGCCCAGCGCGCGTCGACGCTCGCCCACCGCGCCCTGCCCGGTGCCGAGGCGGCCGGCCTGGTCCTCGGCGACCCCCGCGAGCCCGAGCTGCTCGCGGGGGACGCGCCGCTCGCCCTCGTCGCCGACCGGGTGGAGCGCGAGGCCGGCGAGGGTCCCGGCCTCGACGCGTGGACCGGCCGGCGCGTCGTGCGCACCGACGACCTCGGCGCCGACCCGCGGTGGCCCCGGCTGGGCGGGACGCGGTCGGGCGGGGTCCGCTCGGTGCTCGCGGTGCCGGTCGTCGTCCGGCACGAGGTGCGCGGCGTGCTCGCCGTGCACGCGGGCGCCCCCCGGGCCTTCGACGAGGAGGCGGAGGAGCTGGCGGCGCTGCTCGCCGAGGCCGTCGGCGCGCTGGCGGAGGAGGTGCGCGAGGTGGAGGGCCTGCGCACCCTCGCCGCGCAGCTGCAGCAGGCGCTCGTCAGCCGCGCGACCATCGAGCAGGCCAAGGGCATCGTCGCCGCGAGGCTCGGCTGCGACCCCGAGGAGGCCTTCGCCGTGCTCAGCCGGCTCAGCCAGGCGACCAACCGCCGCCTGCGCGACATCGCGCGCCACGTCGTCGAGCACCCCGGCGAGCCCCTCGAGCAGGTCCTCGCCCTGCCCCCGCGCCCGACCTGACGGGCGCGGGGGCCGGCGCGCGGGGCGGGCCTCAGACCCGTACGGCGCCGGGCCGCCCGTCCTCGACGACGAACCGGGCCAGCGTCTGCACGGCGGCGTCGGGCCGGCTCACCGTCCCGACCATGCGCAGGTCGGTGCGCCAGTGGTCCCGCCGCACCCGGCAGCGGACGTACCCGCGGCGGTCGCCGTCGAAGAAGCGGATGTGCGGGTTGTCCCCGATCATCGGGCCGTAGTAGGGCCCGTACACCTCGCCGTCGCCGTTCGTCGAGACCGAGGTGCCGACGAACTCGGTGCCGACGACCGGGGAGCCCGGGCGGTCGTAGTCGGAGTGGACGTCGTTGACGAACGTCGAGTGCCAGTCGCCGGTGAGGACGACGGGGTTGCGGACCCCCGTGCGGGTCCACGCGTCGGTCATCCGCCGGCGGGCGGCGGGGAAGCCGTCCCAGGCGTCGTGCCACAGCAGGTCGCCCGCGGCGCCGTCGTGGTCGAGCCGCCCGACCATGACGTTGTTGGCGAGGACGTCCCAGCGCGCGCCGCTCGCCGCGAAGCCCTCGCCCAGCCAGCGCTCCTGCGCCCGTCCGAGCATGCTCACCGAGGGGTCGTACGCCTCCTCGCACGCCTGGGCCTCGCCCCAGCCGCAGGGCGGGACGTCGCGGTACTGCCGGCCGTCGAGGACGTGCAGCTGCGCGAGGTCGCCCCAGTGCAGCCGGCGGAAGACGCGCACCTCGCCGTCGGGGCGCGGCAGGGAGCGGCGGCGCACGGGCTGGTGCTCGTACCAGGCCCGGTAGGCCGCGGCGCGCAGCGCGCCGATCCCGCCCTCGTACTGGCTCTGGTCGGCGGCGTAGTCGTTCTGCACCTCGTGGTCGTCCCAGGTGACCACGAACGGCGCGTGCGCGTGCGCCCGCTGCAGCTGGGGGTCGCTCCTGTAGAGCGCGTAGCGCATCCGCCACTGCTCGAGGGTGCGCGGGGCGGCGCGCGCGGGCTCCGGCGGCGCCTCCCGGCGCAGGCCGCCGTCGGCGGGCACGTCACCCTCGTAGACGTAGTCGCCGAGGTGCAGCACGAGGTCGACGTCCTCGCGGGCGACGTGCTCGTACGCCGGGTAGTAGCCGCTCGCCCAGTCCTGGCAGGAGACGAACGCGAGGTCGAGGGCGCCGACCCGCGCGTGCGGCGCGGGCGCCGTCACCGTGCGCCCGACCGCGGAGGCGTGCCCGCGGTAGGTGAAGCGGTACCAGTGCTCGCGGCCCGGCTCGAGGCCGTCCACCTCGACGTGCACCGCGTGCGCGAGGGCGGGGTCGGCCCACGCGGTGCCGCGCCGCACGACGCGCCGCAGGCGCGGGTCCGTCGCCAGCTCCCAGCGCACCGCGACGCGCCGGCGCGGCATGCCGCCGCCGGGCTCGAACGGGCGGGGGGCCAGGCGGGTCCACAGGACCACCGAGCGGGGCCACGGGTCGCCGGAGGCGACGCCCAGGGTGAAGGGGTCCTCGCGCAGCGGCGGTGCCGCGGCGGCGGGGCCCGCGTCGGTCGTGGCGAGGGCGGCGGCGCCGGCGAGGCCGCCGACGCCGGCGAGGAAGGTGCGGCGGGAGGTCAGGTCCACGCGGCGCATCGTGGCGGTCCCGGCCGACGGCGCGGTGCACGCCGGGTGGCCGGCGGGTGACGGGCCACCCCCGAGTGCATGGTCATGCAGGACCATGCATAGACTCCTACCCGTGTCCAAGGTCCTCACTGCCCTGCCCGCCGGCGAACGCGTCGGGATCGCCTTCTCCGGCGGCCTCGACACCTCCGTGGCGGTCGCCTGGATGCGCGAGAACGGCGCCGTCCCCTGCACCTACACCGCGGACATCGGGCAGTACGACGAGCCCGACATCGCCTCGGTCCCCGGGCGGGCCTCCGCGTACGGCGCCGAGGTCGCCCGCCTCGTCGACTGCCGGGCGGCCCTCGTCGAGGAGGGCCTCGCGGCCCTGGCGTGCGGCGCCTTCCACATCCGCTCGGGCGGGCGCACCTACTTCAACACGACGCCGCTGGGGCGGGCCGTCACCGGCACCCTGCTCGTGCGGGCGATGCTCGAGGACGACGTCCAGATCTGGGGCGACGGGTCGACCTTCAAGGGCAACGACATCGAGCGCTTCTACCGGTACGGGCTGCTCGCCAACCCGTCCCTGCGCATCTACAAGCCGTGGCTCGACGCGGACTTCGTCCGCCAGCTCGGCGGGCGCAAGGAGATGTCGGAGTGGCTCGCCGAGCGCGGCCTGCCCTACCGCGACAGCACCGAGAAGGCGTACTCGACCGACGCGAACATCTGGGGCGCGACGCACGAGGCCAAGGCGCTGGAGCACCTCGACAGCGGCCTGGAGATCGTCACGCCGATCATGGGCGTCGCCTCCTGGGACCCCGCGGTGGACATCGCGCCCGAGGACGTGACGGTCGAGTTCGCCCAGGGCCGGCCGGTGGCGATCGACGGGCGCACCTTCGACAGCCCCGTCGACCTCGTGCTCGCGGCCAACGCGATCGGCGGCCGGCACGGGCTCGGCATGTCCGACCAGATCGAGAACCGCGTCATCGAGGCGAAGAGCCGCGGGATCTACGAGGCGCCGGGCATGGCGCTGCTGCACGCGGCGTACGAGCGCCTCGTCAACGCGATCCACAACGAGGACACCCTCGCGAGCTACCACGTCGAGGGCCGGCGCCTGGGCCGGCTGCTCTACGAGGGCCGGTGGCTCGACCCGCAGGCGCTCATGCTGCGCGAGTCGCTGCAGCGGTGGGTCGGCACGGCCGTCACCGGCGAGGTGACGCTGCGGCTGCGCCGCGGCGAGGACTACTCGGTCCTCGACACCCGCGGCCCGGCCTTCAGCTACCACCCCGACAAGCTGTCGATGGAGCGCACCGAGGACGCCGCCTTCGGCCCGGTCGACCGCATCGGGCAGCTGACGATGCGCAACCTCGACATCGCCGACTCGCGCGCCAAGCTCGAGCAGTACGCCCGGCTCGGCATGGTCGGCAGCTCCCACCCGGCCCTCATCGGCGCCGCGCAGGCCGCCTCCACCGGGCTCATCGGCGCGATGGACGCGGGCGGCGCCGAGGCCATCGCGTCGGGTGGCGGGCGGGCGGGCGACGACGCGGAGCTGCTCGACGCCGCCGCCATGGAGTCGGGCACGGACTGACGCCGCCGCCGGGCCCGGCGCGCGGCACCGGGCCCGGCGCTGCGCTCAGGCGGCGGCCGCCGCCCCCACGAGCTCCTCGTACGTCCGGGGGCGCACCTGCGGGTAGCGCCCGCCCTGCAGGTCCTCGAGGGCCGTGCGCCCGGTGAGCATGCAGACGAGGTAGCCCCCGACCGTCGCCTCCACGGACCACGGGTCGCGCCCGCGCGCCCGCGCGACGCCGGCCTCGAGCGCGGTGACGCTCCCTCGGCTGGAGCCCTCGTAGCGGCGGCCGCGGGCCCGCCCCAGCGCCTCGAGCATGGAGCGCGCCGACGGGCGGTCGCCCGCCACCGCGAGCTTGCCCGGCGGCAGGTCGCGGTCGAGCGCGGCGAGGGCGGCGTAGTGCGCGGTGTCGTCGACGCTCGTCGCCTCCCAGCGCTCGTCGCCGGTGCCCCACCAGGTGGCGGTGCCGGTCGCGTCGTCGACCTCGAGCACGCCGCGCGGCTCGACGAACAGGTCGAGGAAGGCCCCGCCGAGGACGTGCACCACCTCGAGCCCGAGGCCCTCGACGCGTTCGCCCGCCTCGCGGCGGACGTCGTACGAGGCCACGTCGCCGGGACGGGCCTTGAACACGTCGAGGGCGAAGTCGGACGGCAGGAAGCGGCGGGCGCCGGCGCGGGCGGCCGCCCCGGCGAGCGCGACCTGCCCGTCGACGACGACGGCGGGACCGCCCTGCACGGCCGACACGACGACCTCGGCCCCCTCGACGGCGGCCGGCAGGCCCGCCGGGTCGGCGAGGTCACCCTCGACGAGCCGGGCGCCCGCGGCGACGAGCGGGGCGAGGGCGGCGCGGCGCCGCGGGTCGTCGGCGGCGCCGGGCCGGACGAGCAGGCGCAGGTCGGCCTCCCCGGTGGCGAGCAGGTGGTGGGCGATGCGGCGGCCGAGCATGCCGGTGCCGCCGGCGAGGAGCACGGTCTGGGTCTGGGGCACGGTCTGGGGCACGGTCTGGGGCACGGTCTGGGGCACGGTCTGGGGCACAGGGGCCTCCTGGGGCCGGGGTGGGAGCGGAGAGGTCCCTCCGCTCGTGCCCCGCCACCCTGCCACGGAAACGGAGGGGTCGCTCAACTTCCCGCGGGCGGGCCCGCCAGCACCCGGTCGACCACCTCGTCGGGGGCGGGTGCGCCGGGCAGCGGCGCGGCGCCGGGCACCGCCTCGAGCCCCGCGAGCAGCACGGCGAGCACACGCCCCGCGACGTCCGGCCCGGCCCCGGCGGCGAGGACGGCCGCCGTCATCAGCGGGACGAGCGCCAGGTCCGCCACGCCCACCTCCGCGCGCACCCGCCCGTCCGCCTGCGACCGGGCGAGCAGGCCCGCGACCTCGGGCGCGATCCGCTCGCGGGCCGAGCGCGCCAGCGCGGGCGCGTGCGGCGAGCCGCCGAGCAGCTCGCGCAGGCCCCGGTCCGCCGCCTGCAGGCGCACGACCTCCTCCAGGAACCGGCGCAGCGCGGCCCACGCGTCCGCCTGCCCCGCCGCGGCGCGCGCCAGGCCGGCGACGTGCTCGACCTGCGCGCCGAACAGCTCCTCGAGCAGCTCCTCGCGGCGGGGGAACCGGCGGTAGACCGTGCCCACGCCGACCTGCGCGGCCCGGGCGATCTCGTCGTGGCCCACGCCGAGCCCGGACGCGGCGACGAGGTCGCGCGCCGCCTCGACGATCCGCGCGCGGTTGCGCTCCGCGTCGCGCCGCAGCGGCGCCCGCCCGCTCTGCGCCATGGCCCGCCTCCCCTGAGCCCGCCTGCCGCCGGCGCCCCGCCGGGCACCGGCGCCCGGCACCGGGCCGGGCGGGCCCATCCTCGCGGGCGCGGCCCCGGGCGGGGCGGCGCGGGCCCGTACGGGCGTGGTGCGGGGCCGCCCGCCTAGGTGCGCGGGGCCGGGCCGGTGCCGTCACGGCCGCCGTCCGCGGCCGCGTCCCCGCCCTGGTCCCCGCCCTGGTCCCCCTCGTCGCCACGGTCCCCGCCGTCACCCTCGCCGACCAGCCGCAGGTGCCGGCGGCGCGGGTCCGCGCGGACCTCACCGACCCGGGGACCGGCACCGCCCTCGCCCAGGGGGCCCAGGAGCTCGCGCAGGAAGCGCTCGGTGGCGGCGCGCACGTCCCCCGTCGCCCGGTGCGGGTCCGCTCCCCGCAGGCAGCGCAGGTCCACCACCCGCCCGCCGGGCCCGCGCGGGGCGTCGCCGCGAGCGGCCCCCTCGGGCGCCCCCGCCTCGCCCGGGACCCCGTCGTCCTCGTCGTCCGGCACAGCCGCGAGCGTGCGCCACGGCGACGCTCCCACGCAACCCGGGCACCCGCTGCGCCCCGAGGGCACCGGTCGCCGCCCGCGCCGGTCTCAGCGGCCGGCCGCGCCGGTCAGCCGCTCCTCCAGCTCGCCGGGAGGGACGGGCCGGCCCAGGTGGTAGCCCTGGACGAGGCGCGCCCCGAGCGAGCGCAGCTCGTCCAGGGCCGCCTCGTCCTCCACGCCCTCGAGCACGACCGCCCGCTCCAGCGAGCGCCCGAGCCCGAGGACCGCCGCGACCACCGCGCGGGCGGCCTCGCCCTGCGCCAGCGCCCCGACGAGCGAGCGGTCCACCTTGATGGTCGTGGCGGGGATGGCGACGAGGCGCCCGAGCGAGGAGTGGCCGGTGCCGAAGTCGTCGATCGCGAGCTCGCAGCCGCCCGCGCGCAGCTCGGCGGCGACGGCCGCGGCCGCGGCCGGGTCCTCGAGCAGCCCCGTCTCGGTGATCTCCAAGGTGAGCCGGTGCGGGCCCAGCCCCGCGGCCTCGAGCGCCGCGGACACCCGGCCGGCGAAGCCCTCCCCGAGCAGCTCCTGCGCCGACACGTTGACGAAGACCCGTCGCGGGGCCGCGTCGCCCAGCCGCGCGTCCCAGTCCGCGAGCTGGCGCAGGGCCGTCGGCAGCACCCAGGCGCCGAGCTCGCCGAGCAGGCCGCCCTGCTCGGCGTCGGGCAGGAAGGCCCCGGCGGGGAGCACCCCCTGCCCCGGGTGGCGCCAGCGCAGCAGCGCCTCGACCGCGTGCACCCGGGTGCGGGAGCCCGCGGGCGCGTCGAGGTCGACCACCGGCTGGTAGTGCAGCTCGAGACGCCCGTGCGGCGGCCCGGGGCGGCGCAGCGCGGCGACGAGCCGGTCCAGCGACGCGGCCTGCGCGCGGTCGGCGGCGTAGCTGGACGCGTCGAACACCCGGTAGCGCCCGCGCCCGGACTGCTTGGCCTGGTACATCGCGACGTCCGCCCGGGCGACGAGCGCGTCGGGCGTCTGCTGCGGCTCGCCGGCGAGGGCCACCCCGATGCTGGCCGAGGGCTGGATCACGTACCCGTCGGGGGCGTACGGCTGCGCGATCCGCTCGAGCACGCGCTGGGCGATGCCGTGGACGACGTCGGCGTCCTCGAGGTCCTCCATGAGCACGACGAACTCGTCGCCGCCGAGGCGGGCGACGACGTCGGTGGGCCGCAGCGCCGCCCGGACCCGCTCGACGCAGGTGCGCAGCAGCCGGTCCCCCGCCTCGTGGCCGTACGTGTCGTTGACGTACTTGAGCCCGTCGAGGTCGAGGAACATGACGGCCACCCGCCCGGGCACCCGGGCGGAGCGGGAGAGCGCGTGCTCGAGCTGCTCCAGGAAGACCCACCGCACCGGCAGGCCGGTGAGCGGGTCGTGCATCGCGCGGTGCGCCAGCTGCTCCTGGGCCAGCCGGGCCGCGTCGCGGTCCGCCGTCACGACGAGGTACGACGTCGCGAGGTTGGCGAGCATGAGCGCGGCCTGCAGCTCCTGCTCGTCGAGCCGCCGCCGGCTGCCGCGGTAGAGGTCCATGACCCCCCAGCGGCGGCCGCGGGCGCGCAGGGGGATCGCGCAGACCGCGCGCAGGCCCAGCGCCTCCGCCTCGGCCATGTAGCGCGGCCACGCGCCCTCGACGGGCAGGTCCGCGATGTTGACGACCCGCCCGTCGCGGTGCGCGTCGTGGCACGGCCCGTCCTGCACCACCTCCTGCACGCGCTCGAGCTGCGCCACCGACCCGTGCCGGCTGCCCGTCGCGTGGACGAAGCGCAGCAGCTCGCCCTCCGCGGGGACCATGACGCCCGCGCCGTCCACGTCGAGGACCTCGACGACGCCGACCGCGAGCTGGCGCACGATGTCCTGCACGTCGAACTCGCCCGTCACGGTGGCGGCGAACTCGCCGAGGACGCGGGTGAGGGCGGCCTGGTCGACCGCGGGGCGCCCGCTCATGCGCGCTGCGGGCCGTCGGGGGCCCTGCGGGGGGTCGGCATGGGCCACCTCGCTCCGTCGGCGGGCACGTCGCAGCGCGACCCGCCTCGCGGCGGACGGCCGGCGGTCTCGACCCGCCGCGCAGCATAGGGCCCGTCGCGTGCACGCCCGCCGGCCGGTCGGCGCGGCGACCGCTCCAGGGCGGCCCTCCAGTGGAGCGTGCCGCTCGCGTCCCTCCCGCGGCGGCTCAGGGGGTGCTGGCGCCCGCGCTCGCCCGCCGGTGCGGGCTGCCGCCGTGCCACTGCAGGCACAGCGCCGTGGCGTCGTCGACCAGGGCCGCGCCCTCGACCGCGTCCTGCACCGCCTGGGTGAGGACCTGCATGAGCTGGCGCGGGTGGTCGTCCCGGTGCTGCAGCAGCAGCGCGGGCAGGTCCACCTGGCGCGCGTTGCGCTCGAGCATCCCGTCGGTGAGCAGGACGAGGCGGTCACCCGGCTCGAGCCGGAAGCGCTGCACCCGGTAGGGGACGTCCGGCGCCACCCCGAGCGGGAGGTCGGCCTCGAGCGGCACCGCCCGCACCCCGTCGCCGCGCACGAGCAGCGGCGGCGGATGACCGGCGTCGACGGCCTCGACGTGGCCCGACGCCAGGTCCACGCTCAGCAGCAGCCCGGTGACGAAGCCCGCCCCGCCGTAGTGCTCGTCGATGACCCTGCTCGTCCCCCCGGCCATGGCCTGCAGGTCCGACGAGGCGCGCCGCCCGTTGCGCAGGCTGCCGACGGCGAGGGTGGCCATGAGGGCGGCGTCGACGTCGTGGCCCATCGCGTCGGTCATCGACAGGTAGAGCCGGTCGGCGTCCAGCGCGTAGTCGAACGTGTCGCCGCCGACCGTGCTCGCCGGCTCCAGCCAGGCGGCCAGGGTGAACTGGCCCGCCTCGCAGGTGAAGGCCTCCGGCAGCAGCCGCCGCTGGATCTCCGCCGCGAGCGACACGGGGCGGCTGCGCCGGCCCCACTCGTACAGGTCGGTGTGGCGGCGCTCGCTGGTCACCACGTACGCGAGGGCGTGGGCGGCGGCGGCCACGGCCGCGACCGCCCCCCCGTCCGGCCGGGCCGGCAGGACCAGCTCGAGCACGCCCATCGCGTCCCCCCGCGCCGTCACCGGCGCCAGCACCCGGGCGCCGTCCGCCTCCTCGAGGACCTGCACCTCCTGGTCGACGACGGTCCGCCGGTACGGCAGCCCCTCGTCGTCGAGGGGCACCTGGTCGGCCCCCTGCTGGGCCCCCTGCGAGCCCGACCGGCCCAGCCGCACGAGCGACCGCCCCGCGAAGTCGGTGATGAGGAAGCTGACCTCGCGGGCCCCGACCTGCTCACCCAGCTGCGCGGCGAAGACCTCCACCGCCGCCACCGGGGACGCCGCCTCGACCGGGGCGAGGTACGTCGCGAGGCGCTCGCCGTCGTCCGCAGGCATCCGCACAGCCTAGGGACGGCCGGGAGCCCTGCGGGTGCCCCCTCGCGTCCGGGCGCGGCGCGGGACGCCCGGGCGCATCACGCCCCGAGGCGCGCCAGCCGCTCGAGCAGCGCCACGTTCCGCGGCACCGTCAGGACCGAGTCGAAGTAGGCGCCGTTGGACTCCTCGACGGACAGCGCCGCGACGCGCCCCGCGGCGACGGCGGGGACGCCGGCCAGCTCCGGCCGCTCGACCACCCGCGCCAGGGCGGGGTCGCCGTCCTCGAAGGCCAGGACCGCGACGAGGTCCGCCCCCTCCAGCGCGTCGCCCAGCAGCTCCGCGGAGACCTGCTCCACGGCCTCGCCGGGCGTGCGCGACGCGGGGAACGGCGCGAGGCCCAGCGCCGGGGCCAGCTTGCCCACCGGGCTGGCGGCGTTGAGGAGGAAGTCCTCGCCGCTGGCGAACGACACGACCATGGCCAGCCGCGCCCCCCGGTACGGGGACAGCCGACCCCGGGCCGACCGGGCGACCGCCTCCGTGCGGGACACGAGGCGCCCGCCGTCCTCGGGCCGTCCCACCGCGTCGGCCACCTGGCGCACGCTGCGGCGCCAGTCGATGAACGAGGTCGTCACGGTCGGCGCGAGGGCGGACAGCCGCTCGAACATGCCGTCCGCGTCGAACCCGTCCTGCACGAGCAGCAGGTCGGGGCGCCAGGCGGCCAGCTGCTCGAGGTCCACCTCACCGCTCGACAGGTCGTACGTCGGCACCTGCCCGCCGACCTGCCCGAGGCCCTCCTGCGTCCACGGCTGCAGCGGGTCCGTCCGCTGGCCGAACCCCACCGGGCGGACCCCCAGCGCGAGCAGCGACGCCAGCTCGGCCCCGTCGGTGACGGCCACCACCCGCCGCGGGGCGGCCGGGACCTCGGTCGCGCCGCGCTCGTGCTCGACGGTGCGTGGGAACGCACCGCCCGCCGCCCGGCCGCCCGTCGTGCGCCGCCCCGCCTGCTCCTGGGAGCACGCGCCCACGAGGAGGGCCGCGCCCGCGGCGAGGACGGTCCGGCGGGGCAGCGAGCTCGGCACGCGAGCACCCTAGGAGGTGAGGCTGCCCTTACTCAAGCCTCGACAGGCGCCTCGCGCTCGTCGCGCCGGCCCGCAGCAGGACCCCGGAGACGACGCTGCGGGCCCTCCCCGGAGGGAGGACCCGCAGGTCAGCTGTCTCAACCCAGCGCGCGCCCGAAGGGACTCGAACCCCTAACCTTCTGATCCGTAGTCAGATGCTCTATCCGTTGAGCTACGGGCGCAGGTGACGCGGTCGCCCGCGGCACGGTGCAGAAGCATACAGGCACTCGGCGCCGGCCCCGCACCTCGCCCGCGTGGCCGTCGCCACAGCGCGCGTTGCGTCGTGACAACGACGACAACCTGCAACGGCCGGGGCGCTGCTGCAAGACGGCGGCAACGTGTGGCCCGCGTCACGGCGCAGCCCCTGTCCGGCCCCGCCCCACGGCCCTACGGTCCTCGGCACCCCGTGAGCCGGGGACCGTCGGAGCCCGCCACGAGCGGGCGGTGGGGAGGGACCGCATGACCGCTGGGACCACGACCGGGCAGGGGGCGGCGGGGCCGCCCGCGGTGGAGGGGCCGACCCGGCACGAGGGGCTGCTGGCCTGGGTGCGCGAGGTGGCCGCGCTGACGACCCCGGACCGCGTCGTGTGGTGCGACGGCTCGGACGAGGAGCACGCGCGGCTCACCGACACCCTCGTCGCGGCCGGCACCTTCACCCCGCTCCCGGCCCGGCCGGGCTCGTTCCACTGCGCGTCCGACCCCTCCGACGTCGCGCGGGTGGAGGACCGGACGTTCATCTGCTCGCGCGACCCGCGCGACGCCGGCCCGACCAACCACTGGGTCGACCCCGCCGAGATGCGCCGGACCATGACCGACCTCTACCGCGGCTGCATGCGCGGGCGGACCATGTACGTCGTCCCGTTCTGCATGGGCCCGCTCGACGCCGACCGGCCGCTGTTCGGCGTCGAGGTGACCGACTCGGCGTACGTCGCCTGCTCGATGCGGATCATGACCCGGACCGGGACGCGGGTGCTGGAGCGGATGGGGACCGACGCGCCGTACGTGCCCTGCCTGCACTCCGTCGGCGCCCCGCTCGAGCCCGGCCAGGCCGACGTGCCGTGGCCGTGCAGCCCGACGAAGTACATCAGCCACTTCCCCGAGGACCGGACCGTCTGGTCGTACGGGTCCGGCTACGGCGGCAACGCCCTGCTGGGCAAGAAGTGCTACGCGCTGCGGATCGCCAGCGCCATGGCGCGCGACGAGGGCTGGCTCGCCGAGCACATGCTCGTCCTCAAGCTGACGAGCCCGCAGGGCGTCGCCCGGTACGTCGCCGCCGCCTTCCCCAGCGCCTGCGGCAAGACGAACCTCGCGATGCTCGAGCCGGCGCTGCCCGGGTGGCGGGTGGAGACCCTCGGCGACGACATCGCCTGGATGCGCTTCGACGAGGAGGGCCGGCTGCGCGCCCTCAACCCGGAGAACGGCTTCTTCGGCGTCGCCCCCGGCACCGGCTGGGCCACGAACGCCAACGCCATGCGCACCCTGGAGCGCGGGGGCGCGGTCTTCACCAACGTCGCCCGCACGGACGACGGCGACGTGTGGTGGGAGGGCATGACCGACGAGCCGCCCGCCCACTTGACCGACTGGCGCGGCCGGGACTGGACACCCGCGTCCGCCGAGCCGTCGTCGCACCCGAACGCCCGCTTCTGCACCCCCGCCGCGCACTGCCCGACCATGGCGCCGGAGTGGGAGGACCCCCGCGGCGTCCCGGTCGACGCGATCCTCTTCGGCGGCCGGCGGCGCACCACGGTGCCGCTCGTCGTCGAGTCCCGCGACTGGGTGCACGGCGTCTTCCTCGGCGCGACCCTCTCCTCGGAGACGACCGCCGCCGCGACCGGCGAGGTCGGCGTCGTGCGCCGCGACCCGATGGCGATGCTGCCGTTCCTCGGGTACGACGCCGGCGACTACCTCGACCACTGGCTCGAGGTCGGCAAGGCGCACGACGCCGCGCGGCTGCCGCGCATCTTCCACGTCAACTGGTTCCGCCGCGGCGAGGACGGGTGCTTCCTGTGGCCGGGCTTCGGCGAGAACGCCCGCGTCCTCGCCTGGGTCGCCGACCGCCTCGACGGCGCCGTGGGGGCGGTCGAGACGCCCGTCGGGCGGGTGCCCCGCCCCGGGGACCTCGACCTGCGCGGCCTGGACCTGCCGCGGGAGGACCTCGAGGCGGCCCTCGCCGTCGACCCCGACGAGTGGCGCGCGGAGCTGCCCGGGATCGCGGCGTGGTTCGAACGGCTGGGGCCGAGCGTCCCGGCGGCCCTGCGGGCCGAGCTCGACGGGCTCGCCGCCCGGCTCGGTACGCCTCCCCCAGGGACCGGGACTGCATGATCGCGACCGGAGGGCTGCATGATCGCCGCCGGGCGGCTGCATGATCGCGGCCGGGGCGTGACGAGGGGCCCGGTCGCCAGTGGCGGCCGGGCCCCTCGGTGTCGGCGGAGGCGGGGGGATTTGAACCCCCGATGGGCGGTTAGCCCAAACCGCATTAGCAGTGCGGCGCCATAGACCGGACTAGGCGACGCCTCCAGGAGACGTCGGCAGGGTACCGCCCGGCCCGGAGTGCTCGCAAAGCCGTCAGAGGCCGTACGCCTCGAGGAGCCGCAGCCACGCCTCGCTCACCGTCGGGTAGCTGGGCACGGCGTGCCAGAGCCGCTCCAGCGGCACCTCCCCGACGACGGCGACCGTGGCCGAGTGCAGCAGCTCCGCGGTCCCGCGCCCGGCGAAGGTCGCGCCGACGACGACCCGGCGGTCCTCGTCGACGACGAGCTTGGCCCGGCCCGCGTCGTCGTCGCCGAGCAGCGACGCGCCGGACACCCCGTTGAGGTCGACCTCGACGCAGCGGACCCGCAGCCCCGCCTCGCGGGCGGCGGCCTCGGTGCGCCCGACCGTGCCGACCTGCGGGTCGGCGAAGACGACCGACGGGCAGGCGCCGGCGTCGGCGGTCGCCGTCCAGCGCGCCCACCGGTCGTCCGGGGACGCCTGCTCGCCCCGCGACCGGGCCACGACGGCGTCGGCGCAGCAGCGGGCCTGGTACTTGCCCATGTGGGTGAGGAGGTTGCGCCCGTTGCAGTCCCCGGCGGCGTAGAGCCAGGGCACGCCGGCGACCCGCAGGGTGTCGTCGACGTCGAGGTACGACCCCGGCTCCAGCCCCACGGCGTCGAGGCCGACGTCGGCGGTGGCGGGCCGCCGGCCCGTCGCGACGAGCAGCGCGTCGCCCGTGACCTCCGCACCGTCCTCGAGCACGACCGTCGTCGGGCCGTCGCCGTCGCGGCGCACCGCGGCCGGCGAGGCGCCGAGGCGCACGTCGACGCCCCCGTCGCGCAGCCGCTGCGCCACCAGCTCCCCCGCGAACGGCTCGAGGCCCGGCAAGAGCCGGTCGCCGCGGTTGAGCAGGGTCACGCGGGCGCCGAGCCGGGACCACGCCGTGGACATCTCGCAGCCCACGACCCCGCCGCCGACCACCACGAGGTGCTCGGGCACCTGCTCCGCGCTCGTGGCCTCGCGGCTCGTCCACGGCCGGGCCTCGCGCAGCCCGGGCACCGGCGGCACCGCGGCGACCGAGCCGGTGGCGAGCACGACGGCGTGCCGGGCCCGCAGCTCCAGGGGCTGCGAGCCCTCGTACGCGCCCTCGACGACGACCCGCCGCTCGCCCGCCAGCCGCCCGTGCCCCCGCACCACCGCGATGCCGGCGCCCTCGGCCCAGGCGACCTGCCCGTCGTCCCTCCAGTGCGAGGTGAACGCGTCGCGGCGGTCGAGCACCGCGCGCACGTCCACCCGGCCGGTCACCGCGGCCGCGGCCCCGGGCAGCGCGGCCGCCTCGGCGAGCACCTCGGTGTCGCGCAGCAGCGCCTTGCTGGGCATGCACGCCCAGTACGAGCACTCGCCGCCGAGGAGCTCGTGCTCCACGAGCACCGCGGTGAGCCCCCCCTCCACGGCCCGCGAGGCCACGTTCTCCCCGGTCGGCCCGCCGCCGACCACCACCACGTCGTACTCGCGCCCCTGCGCCGTGTCCGTCACGGCCGCAGGCTCCCGCGGCGCGCGGCGGGAGCACAAGCGGTCCGGGCGGGGGCGCGGGGCGCGGCGCGGTCCGGCACACTGGCCCGACCCCGCGCGGCAGCGTCGTCGGCGGAGCCCCGCCCCCTCCCCTCCTGGAGGCCACCGTGCTCGCCCGCCTGCGCGTCAGCGTCCCCGACCGCCCCGGCAGCCTGGGGCTGCTCACGAGCGCGGTCGGCGGCGCGTCCGGCGACATCGTGCGCCTCGAGGTGCTGGAGAGCGGCTCCGGCCGGGCCCTGGACGACCTCTTCGTCGAGGTCCGCGACGGCGCCCACCTCGACCGCGTGGCCGAGCGGGTCGCCGCCGTGCGCGGGGTCAGCGTGGAGGGCCTGCAGCGCACGGCGCCGCCGGTGAGCGGGCACGCCGAACTCGAGCTGGCCGCCGCCGTCGTGGCGCGCCCCGAGGACGCGCTGCGCACCGCGGTCGACATGCTGCCCGGCAGCGTCGGCGCCGACTGGGCGGCGCTGCTGCGGTGGGGCACCGACGGCGCCGCGGTGGCCGTGCTCGGCGCCAGCACCGGGTGCCCCGGCCTCGCGGCGGACGACGTCACCGGGGCGCTGCGCCTGCGCCCCCTCACCGGGCCGTGGGGGGAGGGCGCCCTGCTGCCGGTCGAGGCCGGCGCGCTGGGCCTGCTCGTCGTGCGCACCGGCGGGCCCGCCTTCCACCGCTCCGAGCTGTGGCGGCTCGGGCAGCTCGGCGAGGTCGTGGGCTCCGCGGCGCGCCTGCGCGGCGCGCCGGTCGCCTAGCGCGCGCCCCGGACCGGGCCGCGCCGGGCCGCGTGGCAGGGTGACGGCATGACCGCCCCGAGCCCCGCGAGCGGCCCGGGCGGCGAGCCCGGGCCGCTGACGCTCGCGGTCGACAGCGGCGGCACCGGCATCAAGGCCTGCGTGCTCGACGCGCAGGGCGCGATGGTCTCGCAGCGCCTGCGCGTGCTGACGCCGTACCCGTGCCCTCCCGAGGTGTACGTCGCCACGGTCCTCTCGCTCGCCGAGGAGCTGCAGGGCGCTGACCGGGCCTCGGTCGGCATGCCCGGCCTCGTGCGCCACGGCGTGGTGCACGCGACACCGCACTACGTGACCGAGTCCGGCCCGTTCAGCCCCCGCCGCCCCGACCTCGTCGAGGCCTGGGCGCGCTTCGACGCGCAGGCGGCGCTCGCCGAGGCGCTCGGGGTGCCCGCCCGCGTCGTCAACGACGCCGAGATGGCCGGGCTCGCGGTCATCGAGGGCCGCGGGTACGAGGTCGTGCTCACCCTCGGCACCGGGCTGGGGTTCGCCCAGTTCGACGGCGGGGTGCTGCTGCCCAAGCTCGAGCTGTCGCAGCACCTGTCGCAGCGGCGGGCGACGTACGACGAGCGGCTCGGCAACCGCGCCCGGCGCCGGGTCGGCGACGAGCGCTGGTCGCGGCGGGTCGCCGCCGCCGTGGAGGCGCTGTGGCCCGTCCTGTGGTGGGACCACCTGCACCTCGGCGGGGGCAACGCGCGACGGCTGCGCCCCCACCAGGTGCAGCGGATGCGCGCGCACGGACCGGTGAACGTCGTGCACAACAACGCCGGCCTGCACGGCGGGGTGCGCCTGTGGTCGCTGCCGGACCCGGCGGCCGGCCGCGATCTTCGCGGGCCGACCCCGGGTTAGGCTGCCGCCCTCGGGGCAACTCACGACCCAGCGCGGCCGACCGGCCGCGGAAGGAGTCGTGATGAGCACATCCCAGACGTACGGCACGGGCCAGGGCGGGGGGTCGCAGGGCACCGGCAGCGCCGTCAAGGACACGGCGAAGGAGCACGCCAGCCAGGTCGGGCAGAGCGCCGGCCAGGCGGCGTCGCAGGTGGCTGACACGTCGAAGCAGCAGGTCGCCGAGGTCGCCCAGGAGGCCAAGGCCCAGGCGCGCGACCTCGCCGGCGAGCTCAAGACCCAGGTGACGAGCCAGGCGGGCGCCCAGCGCGACCGCGCCGTCACCTCGCTGCACTCGCTGAGCGACGAGCTCGAGCAGATGGCGCGGGGCGAGGGCAGCGGCGAGGGGACCCTCGCCGAGGTCGCGCGCCAGGCCGCGGAGCGCCTGCGCACCGTCGCGAGCCGGATCGAGGGGCGCGAGCCCGCGGACCTGCTCGACGACCTGCGCTCGTACGCCGCCCGCCGGCCGATGGCGTTCCTCGCCGGGGCGGCCGTGGCCGGCCTCGTCGCCGGGCGCATCACCCGCGGCGCGAAGGACGCGCACTCGTCCTCCGGCGGCCAGCAGCGGCCCGCGCTGCCGGCCGGGCAGAGCGCGTACGCCGACACCCCCGGCTACGCCACCCCGGGCTACGGCACCGGCACCGGCTTCGCCACCACCGCGGGCGCGGCGGGCGACGCCGCCCCGTACGGCGGCACCGGCGCCCCGCCGCTCGGCACCACGACGACGGGGCACGACGCCCTCGGCGAGCGCAACCCGACCACCGGCCCGCTCGCCACCGGGGACGACGTCCTCGACCTGGACGCGCCGACCCGCACCCGCGGGGACGCGGGAGGGGGCGCGCTGTGAGCGGTGCGCACTCCGTGGGGAGCGGTGCCGGCACCGGCACCGACCGCCCCGTCGTGCAGCAGGACGCCCGCCCGCAGGTCGTCGGCGAGGCGTACACCGAGGACGGGCACCCCGACGTCGAGGGGCGCTCGGTCGGCGAGCTCGTCGGCGAGCTGACGAGCGACCTCTCCCGGCTCATGCGCCAGGAGGTGGAGCTGGCCAAGGCCGAGGTCCGCCAGGAGGCGACCAAGGCCGGCAAGGCCGCCGGCATGTTCGGCGGCGCGGGCGTGGCCGGCTACTTCGCCGTGCTGTTCCTGTCCCTGACGATCATGTGGGCGATCGCGGAGCTGACCGACCTCACCTGGCTCGGCGCCCTCGTGGTGACCCTCCTGTGGGCCATCGCCGGCGCGGTCCTGTACTCGCGGGCCAAGAAGCAGATGGCGCTGGTCAACCCCAAGCCCGAGCAGACGATCGAGACCCTGAAGGAGGACGCGGAATGGGCACGGACCCGGAGCAGCTGAGGCGCGAGATCGAGGACACGCGCCGGGAGCTGACGTACGACGTCGACGCGCTGAACGAGAAGGTGAACCCGGGTCGCGTCGTCGAGCGGCGGGTCACCCGGACCAGGACCGCGGCGACCGGCCTCAAGGACCGGATCATGGGCTCCGCCCACGACAAGGTCTCGGTCGTGCAGGACCGGATGCACTCCTCGTCCGACGGCCCGGGCGTGGGCGACCGCCTCGCCTCGGCCCGCGACCACGCGGCCGGCACCGGTCAGGACGTCGCGCACCAGGCGCGCGCCAAGGCCGAGGGCAACCCCCTCGCCGCCGGGCTCATCGCCTTCGGCGTCGGCTGGCTCGTGTCGAGCCTGCTGCCGGCGAGCGAGAAGGAGCAGCAGGCGGCGTCGCGGCTCACCGAGGCCGCGAAGAGCGCGGCCGAGCCGCTCAAGGAGCAGGCGCAGCAGGTCGCCAACCAGATCAAGGACGACATGCAGCCGGCCGCGCAGCAGGCCGTGGCGTCGGTCAAGGACACCGCCACGCAGGCCGCGCAGACGGTCAAGGAGGAGGGCACCTCCGCCGCGCAGGGCGTGAAGGGCGACGCCCAGGAGCACGCGCAGCAGGCGCGCCAGGACGTGCAGCAGCGCTGACGCTCCCCCGTACGGGGGACGGGGCCGGGCCGGGGACGACGTCCCCCGCCCGGCCCCGTACTGTTCGTGGCGCAATGACCACTCTGCGATGACCTACCGGGATGGCGAGGATGGACGGGAACGGTCGACCCGTACGGCGCGCGGCCCGCGAGGCCGCCCTCGCCGCCGGCGCCGCGGGCGCCGCCGTCGCCGCGGGCCTGTGGCGCGCCCGGGTCCGGCGGATGGCCGTCGCGCTGTCCGAGAGCGTCGAGGAGCGGCTCGCCTTCCGCGAGGAGCTGCAGCACCAGGCGCTGCACGACCCCCTCACCGGGCTCGGCAACCGCGCGCTGCTGCTCGACCGGCTCGACCACGCCCTCGCCCGGCTCGACCGGCACCCCGGGACGATCGGGCTCATCTACACCGACCTGGACAACTTCAAGGACGTCAACGACTCCTTCGGCCACGGCGTGGGCGACCAGCTGCTCGTCGAGGTGTCCACCCGGCTGCGCGAGGCCATCCGGCCCGAGGACACGCTCGCCCGCCTCGGCGGCGACGAGTTCGTCGTGCTCTGCGAGGACCTGCCCGACGCCGCCACCGCCGAGAAGGTCGCGGGGCGCGTCGCGCAGGCCCTGGCCCGCCCGTTCGTCCTCGGTCGCCGCGAGCTCTACTCCTCCGGCAGCGTCGGCGTCGCCACCTCCGAGAAGCCGGTGCCGGGGCAGGACCTGCTGCGCGACGCCGACGCCGCCATGTACGCCGCGAAGCGCGCCGGGCGCGCCGCCGTCAAGGTGTTCGACGAGCGGATGCGCGCGCGGGCGCTGGAGCGGATGCAGCTGCAGACCGCGCTGCACCGGGCCATCCCGCGCGGCGAGCTGCGCGTGCACTACCAGCCGCTGGTGGACCTCGCGAGCGGGCAGGTGCGCGCCGTGGAGGCGCTCGTGCGCTGGGCGCACCCCGACGGGCAGCTGCTCGGGCCCGGCGCGTTCCTGCCGGCCGCGGAGGAGGCCGGGCTGCTCGCCGACCTCGACGCCTGGGTGCTCGCCGAGGCGTGCCGGCAGGCCGCCGCCTGGGGGCGCGACCTCGGTGACGCCGGCCCCGCGGTCTGGGTGAACGTCTCCGGGCGCCTGCTGGCGGACTCCCGGCTCGTCGACGTCGTCGCCCGCACGCTCGAGGGCAGCGGGCTCGCGCCCGACCGCCTGGGGCTCGAGCTGACCGAGGGCGTCCTCATGCGCGACATCCCCACGACCGCCGAGGCCCTCGAGCGCCTGCGGGCCCTCGGGGTGCGCCTCGTCGTGGACGACTTCGGCACCGGCTACTCCTCGCTCGCCTACCTGCGGCGCTTCCCGGTCGACGCGGTCAAGGTCGACCGCTCCTTCGTCGTCGGCCTGGACACCGACCCGGACAACCAGGCCATCGTGCGCGCGGTCGCCGACCTCGCCGCCGCGCTGGGGCTCGAGGCCGTCGTCGAGGGCCTGGAGACCGCCTCGGAGCTGCAGGCCGTCGCCGACCTCGACTTCCGCATCGGCCAGGGCTACTTCCTCGGCCGGCCGGTGCCCCCGGAGCGCGTCCTCGTGGCCATCACCGGCGGCGTGGACCTGCGGCGCGAGGAGATCGTCCTGCCCTGACGGGCGCGGTCCCCTACGGGACCGGCGTGACCTCGGCCCGCGCGACGTACGGGCGGTGCAGCAGCTCCTCGCGCAGCCGCGCCACGTCCTGCACGAGGCCGGCGGCGGGGCCCTCGGGGTCGACCCGGACGTCGACGACGACGAGCAGGCGCCGCGGACCGATCCACACGGCGCTGAGCGCCGGGACCTCGCGGACCCAGCCGTGCGCGCCGACCACGCGGCGCAGGTCGTCCACGAGGGGCTGCGGGGCGGAGGTGTCCACGAGCAGGGCCTGGTTGCGCCGCACGAGCACGAAGGCGACGGCCACGAGCAGCAGGCCGATGAGGATGCTCGCGAGGCCGTCCCAGACCGCGTCGCCGGTGGCGGCGTGCAGGAGCAGCGCCGACAGGGCGAGCGCGATGCCGACGAGCGCCGCGGAGTCCTCGAGGTAGACCGTGGTCGCCGCGGGGTCGGAGGACACCTGCATGAAGCGCCGGCGCGACATCCGCCGCCGGGCGGCGTCGCCGCTCAGCTCGCGCCGGGCCGTGCGCCACGACCAGCCCTCGAGGGCCGCCGAGAGGACCAGCACGGCGACGCCCGGCCACACCGAGCCGAGCGGCTCGGGCTCGCGGAGGGCGCGCACGCCCTCGTACACCGAGGCGACCCCGCCCACGACGAAGATGCCGACGGCGGCGAGCAGCGACCAGAAGTAGCGCTCCTGCCCCCAGCCGAAGGGGTGCTCGGGGTCCACCCGGCGCTCGCTGCGGCGCAGGCCCACGAAGAGCAGCACCTCGTTGGCCGTGTCCGCCACCGAGTGCAGCGTCTCGGCGAGCAGCGCCGCCGAGCCGGTGAGCACGGCCGCCACGCCCTTGGCCACCGCGATGAGCCCGTTCGCGGCCGTCGCCACGAGGACCGTCCTGGTCGTGCCGCCCGTCTCCGCCACGGGCGACCGACTACCCCCGGGGCTGGCGGCGCAGTCCCCGCGGCAGGGCGCGCTCCGCGACCGTGGCGAGCATCGGGCCGCGCGGGGCGGTCCGCATGAGCGCGAGGTCCTCCCACGGGGACGTCGCGCCGTCGAGGAAGCGCACGACCCGCTCGGCCGGGTGCCGGGCGAAGAGGTCGGCGAGGAAGGCCGCGCCCTCGACCCGCCCCGTCACCAGGGCGCGCAGGAGCAGGGAGTCCATGGCCAGGTGCCGTCGGCGGTACGCTCGCGGCGGCACCGGCGGGCGCCCGGCGACGAGGGCGCCGGCCACGGCCTCGGCCTGGCGCAGCGCGGCGGCGAACGTGTAGCCCGTCGAGGGCCGCGTCGCCCCGCCCGCGGTGCCGAGGCGCACCGTGCGCGGCCCGACGACCCGCGGCAGCGGCTCGTCGGTCATGGGCACGACGCCCTGCTCCACCGCGACCACGTCGAACGGCGGCAGGCCCGCCGTGGCCGCGTACGCCCGCAGGGCCGCGTCGTAGCCGGCGCCGTCCAGCGGCGCCGCGGAGAACCCGGTGTACTCGACCAGCGCCTCGCGCGGCGACGTCGGCAGGACGTAGCCGAAGGCCACCTCGCCCGGCGGCTGCGGCGGGCGGAAGTCCATGAGCACGGCGGCCGCCGGGTCGAAGGCGTCCTCGCGGGTGCGCACGAACCAGCCGCGGAAGTGCTGCAGCAGCCGGGTGCGCCCGGGCGGCACCTCGGGGGGCAGGCGCGGCGGGCGGGTGTCGACGACCCACCGGGCCCGCACCCGCACCGGCCGGCCCTCGGCGTCGTGCCCGCGCACCACCGCGCGCGGCTCGTCCGGGGAGTCCCGCAGCCCGGTCACCGTCACCGCGAGCCGCCGGGCACCGGCGGCGGCCAGCCGCGCGCCCACCGCCCGCGCGTGGTCGCCGCTGCGCACGAGGACGTACGGCACGGGCAGGTCGAGCCGCTGCCGGGCGCCGCCGGGCCCGACGACGTCGGCGTGCGGCCACACCGCGCCGACCGACCCGGCGAGCGCCGGGGAGGCCGGGTCCTGCCAGGAGCACCAGGTGCGCTCCGGGCTGCGCAGGTCCGCCCGGGGCGTCTCGAGCAGCGCGACCCGCTCGCCCGCGCCGCGGCGGGCCAGGGCGTCGGCCAGCGCGAGCCCCGCGGCGCCGGCCCCCACCACGGCGACGTCCGCGGTCAGGTCGGTGGTGTCGGGCTCGGCGCGGACGGCGGGGCGGGTGGGCACGGCCCCAGCATCGGGCATGCTGCGCCGCGTGGGCGGGGCGGTGGGACCGAGGAGCGCGCACGAGCCGAGCGCGTACGCCGAGCGGGTGCTCGAGGTGGTCGCGCAGGTGCCGGCCGGGCGCGTGATGACCTACGGCGACGTGCGCGAGTGGCTCGGCGAGTCCAGCCCGCGGGCGGTCGGGGTGGTGCTCGCGCACCACGGGCACGACGTGCCGTGGTGGCGGGTCGTGCTCGCCGACGGCCGGCCCGCGCCGGTCGGGCGCGAGCGCGCCCTGGCCCGGCTCGCCGCCGAGGGGGTGCCGGTCGAGGACGGGCGGGTCGACCTCGCCGCGGCGCGGTGGGACGGCCGCCCGCCCGCCTGAGGGTGCCCCCGAGGCGGCCCGGGACGGCGGTGCCCGCGCCGCTCAGGCGCCCTCAGGCGGCTCCGGGAGGCCGGCCAGGCGCGCACCGAGGCGGACCTGCGCGTCGAAGAGGGCGTCGCGGGTCGCCTCGGACAGCCAGTCGAAGTGCCCGTACGCGTCGAGGGTCACCGCGCCCTGCAGCAGCGACCACAGGTGCAGCATCGCCTGGTAGCTGTCGGCCGGCAGCGGGTCGTCGTACCAGCCCTCCTGGGTCGCGCACATCTCCTGCGCGACCGGCTCCGCCACCCCGGTGAGCAGCGGCGGCCCGAGCCGCCCCGCGGCGGCGGCGGAGGTCATGAGCCCGTGCAGGTTGCGCACCGCCCGCTTCGCGGCCTCGGTGAGCGGGCCCTCCTCCGGCGCGTGGTAGCCCGGGACGGGCAGGCCGAACATCAGCGCGAACCGCTGGGGCTCGCGCCGGGCCCAGTCGCGGTAGGCGCGGCCCACGACGAGCAGGCGGGACCCGAGGTCGTCCTCCGGCACCTGCGCCGCGGCCCCGGCCAGCGCGTCGGCCAGGTCGCCGTACGCGTCGGTGAGCAGCGCGGTGAGCAGCGCGTCGCGGTCGGCGAAGTAGCGGTAGAGCGCCGGGGCGGTCATCCCCATGGCGCGCGCCACGTCGGCGAACGGGACGTCGGTGGTGCCGCGCTCGCGCACGAGGCGCAGCGCGGTCTGCTTGATCTCGTCCACCGTCGCCGCCCGGGCGCGCTCGCGCCTCGTCGGCACGTATCCCGGGGCGCCTCCCGCGGCTCCCTCCGCCATGCGGCCTCCTCGTCGTGCGAATGGTCGTCACCGACGTTAACACCCTTGACAGCGTGACGGCCCTGCGCTTTCGTGAAGGCGCTTCACGGATCAGAGTCCTCGTCACCTCGCTGACGTCTCGTCATGGAAGGACCCGGCATGCCCCGCCTGCCCGGACCGCGCACCGCTCCGCCCGACCCGTCCCCCTCGCCCCCCTCGCCCCCCTCGCCCGGCGCGCCCGGCCCGTCCGGCCTGCCCGACCTCGGCGGCCTCGGCCCGCTCGGCCGCCTCGGCCGGCTCGCCCACCGCCGCCGCGGCCGGGTGGTGCTGCTGTGGGTCGCCGCCCTGGTCGGCGCCCTCGTGCTGTCGGTGACGGCGTCCGGCGAGTTCGAGGCCGACTACTCGGTGCCGGGCTCGGACAGCCGCCAGGCGCAGGACCTGCTCCAGCAGCGGTTCCCCGCCGCCAGCGGCGACACGGTCGACGTCGTGGTGCGCTCCGAGGGCCCGGTGACGGCGCCGGAGGTGCGCGCGGACGTCGCCGCCCTGCTCGCCGAGCTCGGCGGCGCCCCCCACGTGGCGGCGGTCGAGGACCCGTACGCGCAGCCGGGCTCGGTCAGCGCCGACGGGCGCACGGCGCTGGGGCACCTGCGCCTCGACGTCGTCAACCCCGTCGACGTGCCGGTCGAGGACGCCGAGGAGATGCTCGCGATCGCCGAGGCCGCGGAGCGCCCGGGCCTCGAGGTCGCCCTCGGCGGCCAGGTGGTCGCGCAGGCGCAGCAGGGCGAGGTCGGCTCGGAGGCGATCGGCCTGGCCGCCGCGACCGTGGTGCTGCTGCTCGTCTTCGGGTCGGTCGTCGCCGCGGGCCTGCCGCTGCTCGTCGCGCTCGGCGGCCTCGCGGTCAGCGGGCTGCTGACCGGGGTCGTCGCCGGGCTCGTCGCCGTGCCGGACTGGTCGACGTCGCTCGCGACGATGATGGGCATCGGGATCGGCATCGACTACGCGCTGCTCATGGTCACCCGCTACCGCGAGTGGCGCGAGGCCGGTCTGGGCTCGGAGGAGGCCGCGGGGGCGACGCTCGACACCGCGGGCCGCGCGGTCGTCGTCGCCGGCACCACGGTCGTCGTGAGCATGCTCGGCCTCTTCGCGATGGGCCTGACCTACATGCGCGGCGCGGCGCTCGTGACCATCCTCGCCGTGCTCGTCGTGCTGGCCGCGTCCGTCACGCTGTTCCCGGCCCTGCTCGGCTACCTCGGCCGGCACGTCGACCGGCTGCGCCTGCCCCTGCCCCGGCGCGCCCGGGCCCGCGCCGCCGGGCACGCCCCGTCGCCGCGCTGGACGGCGTGGAGCCGCACCGTGCAGCGGCACCGCGTGCTCGCCGCGGTCGCGGGCGTCGCAGCGCTGCTCGTGCTCGCCGCTCCCGCGCTCGGGCTGCGCTTCGGCTTCCCCGACGCCGGCAACGACCCGGTGGGCACCTCCACCCGCACCGCGTACGACCTCGTCGCCGACGGCTTCGGCCCGGGCGCGAACGGCCCGCTGCTGCTCGCCGCCGAGCTCGGGCGGCCCGGCGACACCGCGGCCCTGGACCCGCTGCGCGCGGCGCTGGCCGCGACCCCGGGCGTCGCGTCGGTGACCCCGGCGCAGCCCAACCCGGCCGGCGACACCGCCGTCCTCACCGTCGTCCCGACGAGCGGCCCGCAGTCCTCGGCCACCGAGGACCTCGTCCACCGCCTGCGCGACGACGTCGTCCCCGCGGCCACCGCCGGCACCGGCGCGCTCGTGCACGTCGGCGGCGTCACCGCCTCCGCGGTCGACTCCAACGAGGACGTCGCCTCGCGGCTGCCGCTGCTCATCGGCGGCGTGGTGGCCCTGTCGGTGCTGCTGCTCGTCGCCGCGTTCCGCTCGGTCGTCGTCGCGCTCACCGCGGCCGTGATGAACCTGCTGTCCATCGCCGCGGCGTACGGGGTGGTGGCGCTCGTCCTGCAGGGCGGCTGGGCCGGGCAGCTCGTCGGGATCGACGGCGAGACGCCGCTGCCGGCGTTCATCCCGGTGCTCATGTTCGCGGTGCTCTTCGGGCTCTCGATGGACTACGAGGTCTTCCTCGTGGCCCGGATGCGCGAGGCGTGGGTCCGCACGGGCGACAACGCCGGCTCCGTCCTCGCCGGCCTGGCCGGCACCGCGCGCGTCATCACCGCCGCGGCCGCGATCATGGTCGTCGTCTTCGGCGCGTTCGTGCCGAGCCCCGCGGTGTTCCTCAAGGTCATCGGCATCGGCCTGGCCGCGGCGATCCTCGTCGACGCCACGGTGGTGCGCCTGCTCCTCGTCCCCGCCGCGATGCACCTGCTGGGCCGGGCGAACTGGTGGATGCCCCGCTGGCTCGACCGCGCCGTGCCCGCGCTGCACGTCGAGGGGCGGCTCGAGGTCCCGGAGCCGGCGCCCGCGCCGGCCCCGCGGCCGGAGGGCGCGCCGCAGCCCGCCTGACCCGCGCTCCCGCGGCCCGGTCCTCGCCACGGGGGCCGGGCCGCGGCGCGCTCAGCGGCGGCGGGCGCCGAGGGCCAGGGCGGCGACGCCGGCGGCGGCGGCCGCGACCCGGCCCTTGCGCACGTTGAGCTCCCACTGCGGGGAGCGGGCGTGGGCGACGTCGTCGAAGGTGCCGTGCGCGCCGTGGTCCTCGCCGTCGGGCCCGTCCGCCGGCCACCAGAGGTTGCCCTCCCGCGACGGGTCGTTCGGCCGGTCGTCCTGCTGGCTCGCGTAGCCGGTGCGGGCGAGGTAGCGGTCCAGCAGCCCCGACGCGACCCTGTCGGCGAGGATCGTCCCCACGGTGCTGGCGCCGAGCCAGTACTCGCGCCGCCGGGGGTGGTCCGCGGCGTGCAGCACCGCGCGCGCGGCCACCTCGGGCTGGTAGATCGGCGGCACCGGCTGCGCGTGCCGCGGGAGCCGGTTGCGCAGCCAGTCGAACTGCGGGGTGTTGACGGCCGGCAGCTGCACCATCGTCAGCCGGACCCGGCTGCCCTCGTGCAGGAGCTCGCAGCGCACCGACTCGGTGAAGCCCTGGATGGCGTGCTTCGCACCGCAGTACGCGCTCTGCAGCGGGATCCCCCGGTAGGCCAGCGCCGAGCCGACCTGCACGACGACGCCCCGGTCCCGCGGCACCATGAGGTCCAGCGCGGCGCGGGTGCCGTTGACGAACCCGAGGTACGTCACCGCCGTCGTCCGCTCGAACTCGTCGGGGGCGATGCGGCGGAACGGCGCGAAGACCGAGGAGAACGCGCCGTTGACCCACACGTCGACCGGCCCGAGCGCGCGCTCCGCGCGCTCCGCGGCCTCGCGCACCGCCTCCGCGTCGGCCACGTCCACCGGCAGCTCGAGCGCCTCGCCCCCACGGGCCCGCACGTCGCGCGCGGCCGCGGCCAGCCCGGTCTCACCCCGCGCGAGCAGCGCGACCGCCGCCCCGCGCTCGGCGTACGCCCGGGCGACCGCCCGGCCCACCCCCGCGCTCGCCCCGGTGACCACCACGACCTGCCGCTCCTGCGCCACGTGCGTCCCCTTCCCCCGCGCCCGGCGCTCCCCGGCCGTCGCCGGCGCCGTACCCCGCCCCCTGCCCGCGCCGGCGGGTGCGGGAACCGCGGTCGTGGACCGGCCGTCGGTGGGTACGCAGGTCCCCATGGCGCACCCCCCGACCGCGCCGAGCCGCGCGCAGCGGCTCGACGCCCTGCCCTTCACCCCGGCCCACCGCCGGCTCGTCGTCGGCTCCGGCGTCGGCTGGGCCCTGGACGCGATGGACGTCGGGCTCATCAGCTTCGTCATGGCGGCGCTCGCCGTGCAGTGGGACCTGTCCGCGGGCGAGCTGTCGTGGATCGGCTCGGTCGGCTTCGTCGGCATGGCGCTGGGCGCGAGCCTCGGCGGGCTGCTCGCCGACCGGGTCGGCCGCCGTCAGGTCTTCGCCCTCACCCTGCTCGTGTACGGCGTCGCCACCGGCGCCGCCGCCCTGTCCTGGTCGGTCGCGTCGCTGCTCGTCTTCCGCTTCCTCATCGGCGTCGGGCTCGGCGCGGAGCTGCCCGTGGCCTCCACCCTCGTCAGCGAGTACGCCCCCGCCCGCATCCGCGGGCGCGTCGTCGTGCTGCTCGAGGCGTTCTGGGCGGTCGGCTGGGTCCTCGCCGCCGTCATCGGGTACGTGGTCGTCCCCCAGGGCGACGACGGGTGGCGCTGGGCGTTCGTGCTCGGCGCGGCGCCCGCGGCGTACGCGGTCGTGGTCCGCCGCGGCCTGCCCGAGTCGGTGCGGTTCCTCGAGCGGCGCGGCCGCGACGCCGAGGCCGAGGAGGCGGTGCGCCGCTTCGAGCGCGCCGCCGGCGTCCCCGCCCCGGACGGGCCGCCGCCCGCGCCGCACCCGGACGCGCCCGCACCGGGGCCGGCGGCGCTGTGGGCGCCCGGCCGGCGCCGGCGCACCGCGGCGCTGTGGGCGGTGTGGTTCGGCATCAACTTCTCGTACTACGGCGCCTTCATCTGGCTGCCGACGCTGCTCGTCGCCTCGGGGCTCGACCTCGTCCGGTCGTTCGGCTACACCCTCGTCATCACCCTGGCCCAGCTCCCGGGGTACGCCGTCGCCGCCTGGCTCGTCGAGCGCTGGGGCCGGCGCCGCACCCTGTCGGCGTTCCTCGCCGGCTCGGCCGTCGCCGCGGCGCTCTTCGGCACCGCCGGGAGCACCACCACGGTGCTCGCCTGGGGGATGGCGCTGTCCTTCTTCAACCTCGGCGCCTGGGGGGCCCTGTACGCCGCCACCCCCGAGGTCTACCCGACCGCCCTGCGCGCGACCGGCGCCGGCTGGGCCGCCGGCTTCGGGCGCATCGCCTCGATCCTCGCCCCCCTCGCCGTCCCGCCGCTGCGCGACGCCGGCGGCAACGGCCTGGTGTTCGGCGTCTTCGCCGCGGCCTTCGCGCTCGCCGCCCTCGCCGCGTGGGGCCTGCCCGAGCTCACCGGCCGCACCCTGGAGGCCGAGCCGGAGCCCGACGCCGTACGGGCCGCCGGGTGACCCCCGAGGACGGGCTGCGGGCCCGCCTCGCGCAGGTCCGCGCCGACGTCGCCGCCCTCGAGGCGCAGCACGCCGGCATCGTCGCCGCCTCCGAGGCGTCCAACGCCGACGACGAGCACGACCCCGAGGGCGCCACCATCGCCTTCGAGCGCGCCCAGGTCGACCACCTGCTCCAGCAGGCCCTGCGCACCCGCGACGAGCTCGAGGGCGCCCTGCGCCGGGTGGCCGACGGCACGTACGGCACCTGCGCCTCCTGCGGCCGCCCCATCGCCCCCGCCCGCCTCGAGGCCCGCCCCGGCGCCACCCGCTGCATCGACTGCGCCCGCTGAGGGGTGTGTCCGCCGGGGCTGCCCGGATTGCGCACACGACGGGGGCACCGGGAGCGGCGTGTCCGCCGGGGCTGCCCGACTTGCGCACACGACGGTGCTCCCGGAGCGGCGTGTCCGCCGGAGCCGCCCGGATTGCGCACACGACGGTGCACCCGGAGCGGCGTGTCCGCCGCAACCGCCCGGATTGCGCACACGACGGTGCACCCGGAGCGGCGCGTCCGCCGCAACTGCCCGATTTGCGCACACGACGGGGCACCCGGAGCGGCGCGTCCGCCGCAGCTGCCCGGATTGCGCACACGACGGTGCTCCCGGAGCGGCGTGTCGGGGGCCTAGCCGCACGACACGCCGCGCATGCGTTGCGCAAACCGGACAGGGGCCCGGCGCCGGGCGCGTCCCCCGGGGGTGTACGCACACGACGGTGCCCGGCCGGCGGCGGGACCCGGGTGTGCGCACGCTGCGCGCACCCCGTGCCCGTCCTGCGCACGCGACGGTGCCCCCGGAGCGGCGTGTCGGCGGCCTGCGGGCGCGACGCGCCGCGCATCCGTTGCGCAAACCGGACAGGGGACCGTACGAGACGCCCGAGCGCCGAGTGCGGGAGCCCGCGGGCCCCGCGGGCCCCGCGGCGCCGGGTCAGTCCGCCACGACGACCCGGTAGTCCTCCACCCGCGCCTCGCGGATCGCGTCCCACGCGCCGCCGGAGGGGCCGGCGCCGCGGAAGCGGTGCAGCTCGGCCTCGCCGGCCCACCGCTCGTAGACGTCCACCCGCCCCGGGTCGAGCAGGTCGGGGGCGAGGGAGAAGTCGAGGCAGCCCTCGGCCCGCCGCGCCTGGCGGACGACGTCCGCGCAGTCCTCCAGGTACGCCTGCCGCGCCGCGGGGTCCACCCACAACGCCCCTGCCACGATGACCACGGCCCCTCCTCGCCCTCGCCGGTCGCCGCCGGTCCTCACCGGCCCGACGGTGGACCGCCGGGCGGGCGCGGAGTCATCGCCTCAGCCGCCGGGCCGGCGGCGCCGCTGCTCCTGCAGGGGGCAGAGGACGGCGCCGGCGAGGATGCCGGCGCTCGCGGCCCAGAAGGGGTTGTCGACGACGCCGAGCGCGCGCAGGAGCAGCCCGGCCGCGAGGCCGAGGACGGCGCCGGCGAGGGCGTACGCGGTGAGGCGGGCGAGGAACGCCACGGTCGGGCTCCGGGGTCCGGTGGTACGGGCGTCGGCGGCCTACCCGCGGCGGGCCGCCCCGACCCCCTCCGGCGCGGGGACCGGCCGCTGGGCCCCGGCCCCGCCGTCGACCGCGTCGTCCGCGAGCGGTCGGAAGCGGCGCAGCCGCAGGCTGTTCGTGACGACGAAGACCGACGACAGCGCCATCGCCGCGCCCGCGAGCATCGGGTTGAGCAGGCCCGCGGCGGCGAGGGGCAGGGCGGCGACGTTGTAGGCGAACGCCCAGAAGAGGTTGCCCTTGATGGTGCCGAGCGTGCGCCGGGCCAGCCGGATCGCGTCGGCGGCGGCGCGCAGGTCGCCGCGGACGAGGGTGAGGTCGGAGGCCTCGATGGCGACGTCCGTGCCCGTGCCCATCGCCAGGCCCAGGTCGGCCCGGGCGAGCGCGGCGGCGTCGTTGACCCCGTCGCCGACCATCGCGACGACCCGGCCCTCGGCCTGCAGCCGCGCGACCACGTCGACCTTGTCCTGCGGCAGGACCTCGGCGACGACGGCGTCGGCGTCGATGCCGACCTCCGCGGCGACGGCGCGGGCGACGGCGGCGTTGTCGCCGGTGAGCAGCACCGGGCGCAGGCCGAGCGCGCGGAGCCGGCGCACGGCCTCCGCGGAGGTCGGCTTGACCGCGTCGGCGACGACGAGCAGGCCGCGGGCCCGCCCGTCCCAGCCGACCGCGACCGCCGTACGGCCCTCGGACTCGGCCGACGCCCGCGCGGCGGCCAGGTCGTCGGGCAGCTCCTGGGACCAGTCCGCGAGCAGGCGGGGACGGCCGAGGACGACGGCGCGGCCCTCGACGACGCCCTGCACGCCGAGCCCCTCGACGTTCGCGAACCCCTCGACCGCGGGCAGCGGGCCGGCCTGCGCCGCCGCCTCGGCGACGGCCCGGGCGACGGGGTGCTCCGAGGCGGCCTCGAGCGCGCCGGCGACCCGCAGGACCTCCTCGCGGTCCTCGCCCGCCGCGGGCACGACGTCGAGCAGCGCCATGCGCCCGGTCGTGACGGTGCCGGTCTTGTCGAGGACGACGGTGTCGACGCGGCGGGTCTGCTCGAGGACCTCGGGGCCCTTGATGAGGATGCCGAGCTGCGCGCCGCGGCCGGTGCCGACCATGAGGGCGGTCGGCGTCGCGAGCCCGAGCGCGCAGGGGCAGGCGATGATGAGCACCGCGACGGCGGCGGTGACGGCGGTGGCCGTGCCCGCCCCGGCGCCGAGCCAGAAGCCGAGGGTGGCGACGGCCAGGCCGATGACGACGGGCACGAACACCCCGGAGACGCGGTCGGCGAGGCGCTGCACCTCGGCCTTGCCGGCCTGCGCGTCCTCCACGAGCCGGGCCATCTGCGCCAGCTGGGTCTCCGCGCCGACCCGGGTGGCGCGCACGACGAGCCGGCCGCCGGCGTTGACGGTGGCGCCGACGACCGCGTCGCCCGGGCCCACCTCGACCGGCACGGACTCGCCCGTGAGCATCGACGCGTCGACGGCCGAGGACCCCTCGAGGACCGTGCCGTCGGTCGCGAGCTTCTCCCCGGGCCGCACGACGAACGCGTCCCCGACGCGCAGCTGCTCCACCGGGACGCGCTCCTCGCGACCGCCGCGGAGCACGGTCACCTCCTTGGCGCCGAGCTCCAGCAGGGCGCGCAGGGCCGCGCCGGCCCGCCGCTTCGAGCGCGCCTCGAGCCAGCGCCCGGCGAGCAGGAACGTCGTCACGCCGGCGGCGACCTCGAGGTAGACGTCGTCGCTGCCGTCGCCGCGCTCCACCGCGAGCGTGAAGCCGTGCACCATCCCGGGCTCGCCGGCGGTGCCGAGGAACAGCGCGTACAGCGACCACCCGAAGGCGGCGAGCACGCCCACCGAGACGAGCGTGTCCATGGTCGAGGTGCCGTGGCGCAGGTTGGTCCACGCGGCCCGGTGGAACGGCCAGGCGCCCCAGATCACGACGGGCGCGGCGAGGGCGAGCGAGAGCCACTGCCAGTACGTGAACTGCAGCGCCGGCACCATCGCCAGCAGCACGACGGGCACGGCGAGGGCGGCCGAGACGAGGAGGCGCTCGCGCAGCGGCCGCACGGGGTCGGCGGCCGCCTCGGGGGCCCCCTCAGGGGTGGCGGGCCGGGGCGGCTCGGGGACCCGCACGGTGTACCCGGCCCGCTCCACGGCCGCCACGAGGTCCTCGACGGGGACGCTGCCGTCGTGCGTGACGCGCGCCTTCTCCGTCGCGTAGTTGACGGTGGCCGTCACGCCCTCGAGCCGGTTGAGGCGCTTCTCGACGCGGGCGGCGCAGGAGGCGCAGGTCATCCCGCCGATGGCGAGCTCGACGCGGGTGCCGTCGTCGGTGGTGCTCACGGGGGTCCCCTCAGTGGTCGTGGTCGGCGGGGTGGTCGGCGGGGTGGTCGGTGCGCGGGGCTCCGGCCGGGTCGGCCGGGTCGGCCGGGTCGGCGGCGGGGTCCCCGGCCGGCTCACCCGCGCGGACCGTGAAGGCCACCGTGCGCACGGTCCCGCCGTGCCGCAGGTCGAGGAACAGGCGGTAGTCCCCGGGCGACGGCGCCGTCGCGGTGAACGCGACGCGCGGCCCGGGCTCGGTGGTGCCGTCCCCGGGCTCGCCCTCGGGGTGGACGTGGAGGTACCCGACGTCGCCGTCGCGCAGGGCGACGAGGTGGCCGTACGCGCCGAGGTAGGGCTGCAGGTCGGTCACGGGGCGGCCGTCGCGGGTCACGGTGAAGGCGAGGGTGGACGGCTCGCCGGGCACGAGCCCCCCGTCGAGGGTGACCTCGTAGCCGTCGGCGGTCGCGGCCGTCGCGGGCGCCGGCAGCGGCTCCGGCTCGTGGTCGCCGGGGACGAGCAGGTCCGCGCCGAGGACGAGGGAGCCGTCGTACCCGCGGGGGGCGGTGTCGACGACGACCCGCCACGCCCCCGGCGTCAGGTCGAGCGGCACGCTCCAGGTGCCGTCGGCGCCGAGGCGGGGGTGCACGTGCTGGAAGCCGGTGAGGTCGCGGCGCACGGCGACGAGGTGCAGGTCGCGCTCGTGGCGCTCGTCGTACGCCGTCACGGCACGCCCGTCCGGCCCCTCGAGGCGGAACGCGAGCGGGACGCCCTCCCCGGCCGGCAACGCCCGCTGCGCGAGGCGCAGCGCGTAGCCGTCCTGCGCCACCGCCAGGCCGCCGGGCGCCGGGGCCCGCACGGGCTCTGCGGCGGCGTGCCCGGTCGCGTGCCCGGTCGCGTTCCCAGCGGCGTGCCCGGCCGCGTGGGCGGGCGGCGCGGGCTCGTCGAGCGGCCCCACCGCGGCCCCCACGCCGGTGGCGGCGGCGAGGACCGCGCCGAGCGCGGCGACGTACGCGGCGACCTTCACCGGCGTCCTCATGGGGTCCTCCCCGGTCGGGTGCGGGCACCCGCGGCACGGGTACCCCTACGGGGTACGACGGTACGCCGCCCGGACGGCCGCCGCAAGTACCCCCAGGGGGTACCTGCGGCGCCGTCCTCCCGGCGGAGGGCGTGGGATTCGAACCCACGAGGAGCGCGAGCCCCTAGCGGTTTTCAAGACCGCCGCCATCGGCCACTAGGCGAGCCCTCCCGGCGGCCCCATCGTGCCAGGCGCCCGGAGCCGGCCCCGGTGCTCGCCCCACCGCGCCACCACCCCGGCCATCTCCTCGCGCAGGAAGCGGAAGAACTCCTGCGTCTCGGCGAGCCGCGCGCCGCCCGGGCGGTCGGCGCCCACGAGGGCGACCGCCTCGCCGACCACCGCCTCCCAGTGCTCCATGACCGGGAGCTGGGCGAGCATGATCGCCCGCCAGACGTCGTCGTCGTAGACCCGGTAGACGTCGCCCCGGCGGCCCGGCTCGCGCTCGCGGAACAGCATCCGGGCGTGGACGAGGTAGCGCACCGCCCCGGAGACCGCGGCCGGGCTGATCCGCAGGCCCTCGGCGAGGTCCGCGGCGGTGTAGCGCTCGGCGTCCTCGGCGAGGACGTACGCGAAGACGCGAGCCGCCATCCGGGGCATGCCCGAGGACTCCAGCGACTGCGCCACGAGCTCGACCGCCCGCAGCAGGTCGTCGCGCCCGTCGTCCTGCTCCACGCCCGCTCCCCTCGCCGGTGGCGCTCACTGTGCACGACCTTCTCGATCTTCACAAGGTGGTGAAGGCTGTGTACGTTCGGCGCCGTGGACGACGCGATCGTGGCCGAGGGGCTCGTCAAGCGGTTCGGGCGCACCCGCGCCCTCGACGGGCTGGACCTGCGGGTGCGCACCGGCGAGGTGCACGGCTTCCTCGGCCCCAACGGCGCCGGCAAGTCCACGACGATCCGGGTGCTGCTGGGGCTGCAGCGGGCCGACGGCGGCGCCGCGCGGGTGCTCGGGGGCGACCCGTGGCGCGACGCGGTGGCGCTGCACCGCCGGCTCGCGTACGTCCCCGGCGACGTCACGCTGTGGCCGCAGCTGACCGGCGGCGAGGCGGTCGACCTGCTCGGCCGGCTGCGCGGCGGGCTCGACCCCCGGCGGCGCGACGCGCTGCTCGAGCGGTTCGAGCTCGACCCGTCCAAGCGGGCCCGCGGCTACTCGAAGGGCAACCGGCAGAAGGTCGCGCTGGTCGCTGCGCTCGCGTCCGACGCGGAGCTGCTCGTCCTCGACGAGCCGACGTCCGGGCTCGACCCGCTCATGGAGGCGGTGTTCCGCGACTGCGTGGCGCAGGCCCGCGGCGCGGGCCGCACCGTCCTGCTGTCGAGCCACGTCCTCGCGGAGGTGGAGGCGCTCTGCGACCGGGTGAGCATCGTCCGGGCCGGGCGCACCGTGCAGAGCGGCACCCTCGCCGACCTGCGCCACCTCACCCGCACGACGGTGGTGGCCGAGACCGAGCGGCCGGCGGTCGGGATCGGCGCGGTCCCGGGCGTGCGCTCGCCGCGCCTCGAGGGCCGGCGCGTGTCCTTCGACGTCGACGCCGACCACCTCGACGGGGCGGTGCGGCACCTGGCGGCGCTCGGCGTGCGGAGCCTGACGGCGCACCCGCCCACGCTCGAGGAGCTGTTCCTGCGCCACTACGGCGACCGGGTCGAGGAGCCGGCGGCGGTGGCGCCGTGAACGCGCTCGCGGGCACGGGCGCGCTGGCCCGGCTCGCCCTGCGCCGCGACCGCGTCCGCCTGCCGGTGTGGGTGGTCGCCGTCGTCGGGCTGGTGCACGCCACCGCCGCCGCGCTGCCGTCGCTCTACGGCACGCCGGAGGAGGTGGCGGCGTACGAGCGGACCGTCGGCAGCAGCCCGGCCAGCACGGCCCTCAACGGCCCGCCCGTCGCGCTCGACACGCTCGGCGGCATCGTCGTGTTCGAGTCCAGCACGACGGCGCTGCTCGCCACCTGCCTCATGGGCGTGTTCCTCGTCGTGCGCCACACGCGCGGCGAGGAGCAGGAGGGGCGGACCGAGCTGCTGCGCTCGGCCCCCGTCGGCCGGGCGGCGCCCCTCGCCGCGGCGCTGCTGGTGGTGGGCACCGCCTGCCTCGTCGTCGGGGCCGGGATCGCGCTCTCGCTGCTCCCCCTCGGCCTGCCGGCCCGGGGCTCGCTCCTGTACGGCGCCTCCGTCGCCGCGGCCGGGCTCGTGCTGACCGCGGTGGCCGCGTGCGCGGCGCAGGTGTCCGCGCACTCCCGCGGGGCGCTCGGGCTCGCCGGCGCGGTGCTCGCGGCGGCCTTCCTGCTCCGCGCGGTCGGCGACGTCACGGGGACCGCCTGGTCCTGGGCGTCCCCGCTGGGCTGGTCCCAGGGGGTCCACGCGTACGGCGGCGACCGCTGGTGGCCGCTGCTGCCGAGCCTCGCGGCCACGGTCCTCCTCGCCGCGGCCGCGGTGGCGCTGCTCGGCCGGCGGGACCTCGGCGGCGGGCTCGTCGCCGACCGGCCGGGCCCTGCGCGCGGGGGCGCGCTCCTGGGCAGCGGCGCCGGCCTCGCGCTGCGCCTGCAGCGCGGCTCGCTCCTCGGCTGGACGGCCGGCGTCCTGCTGGCCGGCCTCGCCTTCGGGGCGTTCGGGCGGGAGGTGGAGTCGATCGTCGAGGGCAACCCGGACCTGGGCGAGGTCCTCGCGGCGGGCGGCGCCGACGTCGTGGACGCGTTCTTCGCGACCGTGGTGCTGCTGCTCGCGCTGCTGTCCACGGGGTACGCCGTCGGCTCCGTGCTGCGGGTGCGCGCCGAGGAGGCGGCGGGGCGCGCCGAGGCGCTGCTCGCGACCGGGCTCTCCCGCGGCCGCTGGCTGCTCGGCTCGCTCGGCGTCACGGTCGCGGGCACCGTGCTCGTGGTCGCGGCGGGCGGGCTCGGCGCGGGCACCTCGCACGCCCTGGCGACCGGCGACGCGTCGGCCGTCCCCGGGCTGCTCGGCGCCGCGTTGGCGCACGTGCCCGCCGTGCTCGTCGTGGCGGGCGTGGCCGCGCTGCTCGTCGGCTGGGCGCCGGGCGCCGCGCTCGCGGCGTGGGCGCTGCTCGCGGGGTGCTTCGTGGTGGGCTGGCTCGGCGACCTGCTGTCCCTCCCCGACGCCGTCGCGGCGCTCTCGCCGTTCTGGCACGTGCCCGGCCTGCCGGCCGCGCCGCTGCGGGTGCTGCCGCTGGCCGTCCTCACCGCCCTCGCCGCCGCCCTGGCGGCGGGGGCGCTGGCCGGCTACCGGCGGCGGGACGTGGCCTGAGGCAACGGGTTAGCGTGGACGGGCCGTCGAGGAGGAGGGCCCGCAGCGTGGAGCACGTGGACGTCGTCGTCGTGGGGGCCGGGCTGTCCGGCACCGGCATGGCCGCGCGCCTGCTGCGGGACCACCCGCACCGCAGCGTCGCCGTGCTCGAGGCCCGGGGCGCGACGGGCGGGACCTGGGACCTGTTCCGCTACCCCGGGGTCCGCTCCGACTCGGACATGCACACCCTGGGGTACGCCGACCGCCCCTGGCGGGGCCCCCGGGCCATCGCCGACGGGGCGTCGATCCTGGCGTACCTGCGCGAGACCGCCGCGGAGACCGGCGTCGACCGGCGCGTGCGCCTGCACCACCGCGTGGTCGCCGCCGCGTGGTCGTCCGCCGACGCCCGCTGGACCCTCACCGTCGCGCGCGGGGACACCGGGGACGAGCTGCGCCTCACCTGCTCGTGGCTCGCCGCCTGCACGGGCTACTACCGCTACGACGCGGGGTACGCGCCGGCCTTCCCCGGGCGGGAGGCGTTCCGCGGCGACGTGGTGCACCCGCAGCACTGGCCGCAGGACCTCGAGGTGGCCGGGCGCGACGTGGTCGTCGTCGGCAGCGGCGCGACGGCGGTCACGCTCGTCCCGGCGCTCGCCGCGCGGGGGGCGCGGGTGACGATGCTGCAGCGCTCGCCCTCGTGGGTCCTGGCGCTGCCGTCGGACGACCCGCTGGCGCGCCGGCTGCGGCGGGCGCTCCCCGGGCCGGTGGTCCGCCCCGTCGTCCTTTGGAAGAACGTGCTGCTGAGCCGGGCCCTCTACCGCGCCAGCCGGCGCCGGCCGCAGCGGGTCGCGGCGCTCCTGCAGCGGCGGGCCGCGGCGCAGCTGCCGCCCGGCTACGACGTCGCCACCCACTTCACGCCGTCGTACGACCCCTGGGACCAGCGGCTGTGCGTCGTGCCGGACGGCGACCTGTTCCGCGTCGTGCGCGAGGGCCGGGCCGAGGTGGTCACGGACGCGGTCGAGCGGTTCGTGACCGACGGGATAGCCCTTGCCAGCGGCCGTACGCTGCCCGCCGACGTCGTCGTCACCGCCACGGGCCTGGAGCTCCTGGCGCTCGGCGGCCTGCGCCTCGTCGTCGACGGCGAGGAGGTCGACCCGGCGCGCACCCTGGCGTACAAGGGGCTCATGCTCGGCGGCGTGCCCAACCTGTCCCTCACGGTCGGCTACACCAACGCGTCCTGGACGCTCAAGGCCGACCTCGTGGCGACGTACGTCAGCCGGCTGCTGCGCCACCTCGACCGGACCGGGCACCGCTCGGTCGTCCCCGTCGCGCCCGACCTGCCCGAGGAGGACCTCGTGCCGCTCATCGACCTGCGGTCCGGCTACGTCCTGCGGGGTGCGGGCCGGCTGCCGCGGCAGGGGCCGGCGGCGCCGTGGCGGCTGCACCAGGACTACCTGCGCGACCTGCGGCTGCTGCGCTGGGGCCCGCTCACCGACGGGGTGCGGTTCGACGCGCCGGCGCCCGGGCGGGCGGCGTGAGCCGGCTCGGGCCGTACGCCTTCGCCGGCGGCACCGCCATCGTCACCGGGGCCGCCGGGGGCATCGGGGAGGCGCTCGCCGAGGGCCTGGCCCGGCGCGGCAGCCACCTGGTGCTCCTGGACCGGCAGGGCGGGCGGCTGGGGGCGGTCGCGGCCGGGCTGCGCGCGCGGCACCCCGGCCTGCAGGTCGCCACCCGGGTCGTCGACCTCGCCGACCGCGCGGCCGCCGTCGACGCCGCCCGGGCGGTCGCGGCCGGGCACCCGGGGACGACGCTGGTCGTCAGCAACGCCGGCGTCGCCCTGGCCGGGCGCTACGACGAGGTGTCGCTCGAGGACGTCGAGTGGGTCCTCGACGTCAACCTGCGCGCGGCGGTGGTGCTCACGCACGCCCTCGTCCCGGTGCTGCGGCGCAACCCCGGCGCGCACCTGGTGACGGTGTCGAGCGTGTACGGCCTCGTCGCCCCGGCGGGGCAGGCGGCGTACGCGGCGAGCAAGTTCGGGCTGCGCGGGCTCACCGAGGCGCTCCGCCACGAGCTCGCGGGCGAGGTCGGCGTCACGTGCGTGCACCCCGGCGGCGTGGCCACCCGCATCGCGGCCACCGCGCGCGTCGGGGCCGGCGTCGACCCCGAGCGCGCGGCGGCGGCCCGCGCCGCCTTCGCCCGGCTGCTCACCATCGCGCCCCGCACGGCGGCCGAGGCGGTGCTGCGCGGCGTCGAACGGCGCCGCCCGCGCGTGCTCGTCGGCGCGAGCGCCCGGGTGCCGGACCTGCTCGCCCGGGCCGCCCCCGCCTCGTACGGGCGCGCCCTCGACGCGCTGTCCGCCGTCCGGGTGGCGCGCGGCTGACGCCGCCCGGCCCGCTCAGGTCGCGGCGCCCGCGCGCCGATGGGGGACGACCAGCGACGCGCAGGACCGGAGGACCGCATGGGCTCGTACGCGCACCACCTCGTCGAGCGGCTCGCCGGGCGGCGGGTCGCCGAGGTGCTCCTCGACCTCGCCGCCGAGGCGGGGCTCCGCGGCCCGGGCGCCCTGCGCGACCTGCGCCGCACGCCGCACGGCTGGGTGGCGCTGCTCGGCCCCGCGCACGTGCGCGTGCAGCCCCGCCGCGACCTGTGGGAGCTGCTCGCGCCCGGGCAGGCGCCCCTGGCGCTCACCCGGCGCGAGCTCGCCCGCGCCCTGCGGGCCCTCGACGAGCCGGCGCCGCTCCGCGCTGCCGCCGCCTGAGGGGCCCCCTCAGCCGGTGACGCCGAGCGCGGCCGCCAGGCGCCGGTGCTCGCCGGCCTCGGCGCCGCGGCTCTGCCGCTCGAGGGTGCGCGCCAGCGCGAAGCGGGCCCACCCGTCGTCCGGCCGGCGCTCGACGAGCGCGCGCAGCGCCGCCTCGGCCCGGCGCAGCTGCGCGGAGGCGAAGAGGGCCCGCGCGTGCAGCTCCAGCGCGGCCACGTCCCCCGGCGCGGCCGCCACCACGGTCGCGGCGACCCGCGCCGCCTCGGCGGCGCGGCCCGCGTCGAGCAGCAGCTCGGCCTCGCGGTAGGCCGCGTACGCGTCGTCCTGCGCCGGCGCGACGAGCGCCGCCAGCGCGGCGGGCGCGGCGAGGGCGGTTGACGTCGCCGGCGGGGTGGTCGTCGGCGGGGTGCCGGTCCCCGGGGTGCTGGTCATGGGGCTCCCTCCTCGGTCGCCCCCGCAACCGGACCCGGGCCCCGGATGTTCCTGGCCGCCGGCGCCCGGCGCGCCCGTGCGTCAGCGCCGGTCGCCGCGCACCGGCTGCGCCGGCCAGAGGTCGACGCCCTCGGCCCGGGCCACCTGCCGGACCCGGTCCAGGACCGCGTCGCGCAGGGCCCCGACGTGCGTGGCGCGCGCCGCGCCGTGGCGCGACAGCGCGCGCACCAGGGCGCGGCGGTGCCCCTCCGCGACGACGCGCGCGGCGGCGCGCTGCACGTGCAGCGCCTGCCCCGACCCCTCGAGGCGCTCGACGAGCCGCCGCGCCGCGGGCCGGTCCGTCCCGCGCAGCAGGGCGGGCTCCACGACGTGGCGCCACGTCGCGCGCTCGTACGCCGTGAGGGGCGCGCCGGCCCCGTCGCGCCCGTCCCGCCGGCGCTGCTCCGCCCGCTGCTGCTCGCGCACCGCCGCAGCCCGCTGCTCCCGCACCGCCGCAGCCCGCTGCTCCCGCACCGCCGCAGCCCGCTGCTCCCGCACCGCCGCAGCCCGCTGCTCTCGCACCGCCGCAGCCCGCTGCTCCCGCACCGCCGCAGCCCGCTGCTCCTGGGCCGCGAGCGCCTGCTGCCCGCGGACCGCCGCGGCGCGCTGCGCCCGCACCGCCTGCGCCCGCTGCTGCTCGGCCACGAGGGCCCGCCGCTCGCGCACCGCCTGCGCCCGCTGCTCGCGCAGCGCGGCCTGCCGGGCGGCGTCCCGCGCGGCGTCGGGGGCGGCGGGCGCGGCGGCCGGCGGCTCGGCCGCCGGGACCTCCACGCGCACGACGACGACCTGCGTCTCGACGGGCGCGGGGGCGGGGGCCGCGGCAGCCACCGGGTCGGGCGCCGGCGCGGCGGCCGGAGCCGTGCGGCGCGGCGCCGGGGGCCGCTGCGGCAGCGGCGCCGTCGCGGCCGCGGTGAGCGCCGGGACGTCCTCCACGGGCAGCGCCTCGACGGGCAGCGGCTCCTCGGCGAGGGCGCGGCTGATCTCGCGGGCCGGCGCGCCCGACGCGGAGATGGTGTCGCCCCCGCCGCCGAGCCCGCTGGCGGCCGCGGCCACGGCCAGGCCGAGCGTCAGGCCGACGACGAGCCCGCCGCCGGCCCCCTTGGCACCGCGCACCGCGCCGGACCCCGGCCGCGCGCTCCCCCGCTGCTCCTCGTGCACGGCGCAGACCGTACCGGCTGGGCGGACCGGGTCAAGGGGTGACGAGGGGGACGTGCGGTGCGCGACCGGGCGCCTACGCTCCTGCCGTGGCCAGCCGCCGGGTGCTCATCGACGCCGAGGACTTCGCGCGCCGCCGCGGCGTCGCCGCGCTGCTGCGCGGGGACAGCCTCGACGTCGAGGAGGTGCCGCGCCGCCCCAACGCCGCGCTCGCCGCCGGCGTCGTCCTCGCCCTGCTCGCCGCCGCCGCGACGGCCGGCACCGCCTTCGTGACCGGGCGCGAGCCCTCCGGCTGGCAGCGCGACGGGACGCTGGTGCTCGACCGCGAGACGGGGGCGCGGTTCCTCGCCGAGGACGGGCGCCTGCGCCCCGCGCCGACCCTCACGAGCGTGCTCCTCGCGGGCGGGCGGACCGACCCCGTCCTCGTCCCGCACGACGCCGTCGCGGCCGCCCCCCTCGGCGCGGCGCTGGGCGGGGCGGGCCTGCCCGAGGCCCCGCCGGGGCTCCCCGAGCGCCCCACCGGCTTCACCGCCTGCCTCACGGCGCCGGCCGCGGTGGACGTCCACGCGGGGGCGCCGGGCGGGGCGCCCGCCGACGCCACCGGCCTGCTGGTGCGCACGCCCGGCAGCACGCAGCTCGTGCTCCTCGCCGGTGCGCGGGCGCACCCGGTCGCGGGCGACGCCCTCGCCCCGCTGGGCCTCTTCCCGGCCCAGGTGCGGGAGGTGCCCGCGGCGTGGCTCGCGCTCGTCCCGAGCGGGCCCGCGCTGCGACCGCTGGCCGTGCCGCCCGAGCCGGCCGGGCAGGGCGTGCGCGGCGTGGGGCAGGGCGGGGAGGTGGTGGCGAGCCGGGGCACGGGGCGGGCGTACCTCGTGAGCCGCGGCACCGTCCGCCCGTTCCTCGACCGCACGAGCGAGCTGCTGGCCCCGCGCCCGGTGCGCGCCGTGCCCGACGCCGCGCTCGAGGCCGCGCCGGAGGGTCCGCCGGTCGGCGTCCCCGGCGCCCCGGCGGAGCCGCCCGCCGTGCCGGACCCGTCGACGCCGGTCGTCCCGTGCACCCGCAGCTCGGACGGGCAGCTGTCCCTGCTGCGCAGCGCGCAGGACCGCGGGACGCGCCCGTCGACGCCGCGCGAGGCGCCGACGGACCCGCCGGTCACCGTGCGCTGGCACCTCGCGCCGGGCCAGGGCGCCCTGGTCGGGCCGCCCGACCTCGACGCGCCGCCGCCGGCGGGCACGAGCGCGCGGGGCAGCGGCGGGATCCGCCTCGTGGCCGACGGCCTGGCGCACGAGGTGGCCGACCTCGACGCCCTGCGGGCGCTCGGCTACCGGCGCGAGCAGACCGTGCTGCTGCCGGGGGCCTGGCTCGCGCTCGCGCCGACCGGCGCCGTGGTCGAGACCCAGGGCTGAGCGCGCTCCTTGACGAGCGCTTGACCCTCGGCGGGCTTCCCGTCGTGCCCCGCTGTGTGACAGATTGCGGCCCGCAGACCGGGGTGACCCGGTACGGGGGCTGCCGTCGCGCCCCCGTGCCCGGGTGCCGGATCCCCGGACCGACGAGCAGGGGAGGCACCCGGTGGCGGGTCTGTTCGACACCTCGACCGCGACGATGCAGGCGACCTCGCAGAAGGTCCTCTCCGACGCGGAGTCGATCCGCGCCGACCTCAACGCCCTGCTCAACCGCCTCATGGCGCTCGAGGGGCAGTGGCTCGGCGACGGGCGCACCGCCTTCGTCGGCGCCGAGGCGCGCTACCAGTCGGCGAACGCCCGGCTCAACCAGGCGCTCACGGCGATCGGCGAGCTCATCAAGGCCAACGAGGCGCGCTACTCCGCGGACGACGCGCAGGCGCAGAGCGGCCTGAGCACCTCCGGCGCGGCGTTCGACGCGCCCGGCTTCTGAGCACCGACCGACGAGAGGACGAGCACCATGGCTGACCAGATCCGCGTGACCTTCGGCTCGCTCGACACCGCGGTCGGCGACATCGCCGCCGGTGTCGCCGCGCAGGGCCAGCGCCTGCAGGAGCTCAAGGCCGACATCGCCCCGATGGTGGCGACGTGGGAGGGCTCCGCCCAGACGGCGTACTACGCGCACCAGCAGAAGTGGGACGCCGCCTGGCAGGACCTCACCGAGGCCCTCGGGCAGTTCCAGCGCGCCACGGACGTCGCCAACGCCGACTACCAGGCCGGCGAGGCCGCCAACACGGCGTCCTGGGGCTGATGGGCGCGCAGAGCGGGGGCGGCGGGTCGTACGACGTCCGCCCCCCGGTCCTCGAGGCGGGCGCCGGCTGGCTCGCCGAGGACGGCGAGGCGATCGGCACCGAGGGCAGCGCCGGTGCGGCCGCGGCGACCGCCGCGGCCGGCGCCTGCGCCCCCGGGCCGGTCGTCGGCGCCCTGCACGCCTTCGCTGCCGAGCTCGGCGCGCGCAGCGGGGAGATGAGCGCCGCGGTCGCCACGGCGGGGCAGGCGCTCGCCGGCAACGCCTGCGTCTACTGGGCGACCGACACCGGCGCGGCCGAGCTGCTCGGCCGCTGAAGGAGGCTCGTACGTGATCCCCGGCGACCCGGCCGCCGTCGAGGCGGCCGCGCGCACCCTGCGCCAGGCCGGCGCCGGGCTCGCCGACGCCGCCGTGTCCGTCGGTGTGCACGCGCTCGACGTCACCGCCGAGTGGACCGGCGACGCCGCCGACGCCGCGCTCGACGGCATCACCTTCCTCGGGCACCGCACCTCCGTCGGCGGGGACGTCTGCCCCGACGCGGCGACCGCCCTGGAGGCGTACGCCGCCGAGCTGCGCGCCGCGCAGGCCGCCTGGGACGCGGCGAGCAGCGCGCACCGGGCGGCGCTGGGCGCGCAGTCCGAGCTGCGCGCGAGCGTCGCCGCGCTGGCGCCCGCGGTCCGCAACGACCCCGACGTGCGCGACCAGCTCTCCCGGGCCGCCGGGCGGGTCAGCGGCGCCGCCGCGGACATGGACGCCGCCGTGCAGCGCGAGGCGCAGGCCAGCGCGGCCGCCGCCGCAGCCCTCGACGGGCTCACGGCCGAGCTCGCGGCCATGACCGCGCGCCCACCCGCACCGCCGACGCCACCCCCGCCGCCGGAGGAGGACCGGCCCTGGTGGAGCGACGCCGGGCACCTCCTGCTCGACGGCGCCGGGCTCATCCCGGTCGTCGGCGAGCCCGCCGACCTGGCCAACGCCGCCTGGTACGGCGCGGAGGGCGACGAGCTCAACGCCGGGCTCTCCGCCGCCGGCGCCATCCCGGTCGCCGGCTGGTTCGCCACCGGCGGCAAGGCCGTCAACAAGGGCGTCCAGGCCGCCGACGCCGCCTCCGACGCCGCCCGCCACGCCGACGAGGTGGCCGCCGCCGCGCGGGCCGCCGACGCGGTGCCCCCGGTCCGCCGCGGGCTGCCCGACTGGCTAGCCCGCATCCGCGCCGGCAGCGACTGGCACCGGGCCCAGCAGGCGCGGCTCGTCGACGGGAACCCCAACGTCGTCACCGAGTTGCACGTGCGCAAGCCCGAGGGCGCGCCGGTCACTGGCCAGAACAACCGGGTCGACGCCTACGACCCGGTGACGCAGACCATCACGTCGATGAAGCACACCCAGCTGGCAGAGGTCTCACCCGCCACCGCGCGGAGGTACATCGACGAACTGCGCCACAAGTACGCGCCGGGCACGCAGATCGCACCGACCCCGACCACGCCGCCCGGCCTGGTGGGACGGCAGCTGGAGGGTCGCATGGAGCTGCTCGTGCCGGCTCAGCGCGCCCCGGTCCCACCGGAGCTCGTCGCTTACGCTCGTCAGTACGGCATTCGCATCAGGATCGCGCCTTAGGAGCAGGGTGACCCTTCAGTACGGCCACTGGAACCTCCCCTTCAACGAGCTCCTCGACCAGTACGGCGAGGAGGAGGCCCGGCGCCGGTTCGACGCCGGGGAGGTGCTCCACGTCCTGGCCGGCGACCCCGAGGGGCCCGACCTCGTGGTCCAGATCGCTCGCAGCGGACGCAACATCTCCACGTACTGGCTGGACGAGTACCGGCGTCCTGAGCTCTCGTACACCTTCGCGGTGCCCTCGGACGCACCCGGCTGGCCGTCCGACGTGCTGCTCCTCGAGCAGAGCCACCTCCGCGCGTACGACGAGCCGGGTCCGGAGGCCGACCACAGCGCGATCGAGTCCTACTACTTCCACCCGGACGGCACCGTGTTCGGTTCGCGCGGCCCGGTGACCGGCGACCGCGAGGAGATGCGGACGACCATGCCGGTCGAGCAGCTGCAGACCGAGCGGGTCCCCGCCTTCGGCGAGTGGGAGCCGTTCCTGCGCCGCGAGCGCTGACGAGGTCGAGTCCGGTGCCCGGTGGCTCGGAGCGCCCGTCCCTGCAGGCCGCGTGGCCGGCCAGGAGCAGCTCGCCGGAGCAGGTCGCGCACCGCCTCCCCGCTGACCGCCTCCCCCGACGACGTCCTCGAGACCCACCGCGCTCTGCGGGACGGGGGCCTGCTCTCGCCGTGGCAGCGAGGTCGGGCGGCGGACGTGGGGGGCGTACCCGCCGAGGAGGAGTGGCGCCGTTGAGCTACGTGCTGGAGCCCGAGGTGGCCGGTGGTCTCGGCGAGCGGACCGTCTGGGACCGGACGGGGCCGGTCCCGCGCGTGACGGCGCTGCACTACGAGGTCGACCAGTGGCTGGGTGACGACCTGCTCGAGAGCCACCCGTGCTTCCTGGCCACGGAGGCCCTCGCGAGGGCCGTCGACGAGGCCGGGTTGACCGGCGTGGCGTGGGGCGCCGCAGAGGTGACCACCTCCGACGTCGCCGCCGACCTCGCCCCCCACCAGCGGCTGCCGCCGCTCCGCTGGCTCCAGCCCGTGGGCGAGGCCGGGCGCGACGACGTCGCCCTCGACGGCACCGGGCGCCTGCTCTGCTCGGACGCCGCGATGGACGTCCTGCGCGGGTTCCACCTCGAGAACTGCCTCGTCGAGCCGCAGGACGCCGCGCTGTGACCGCTGCCGGGCAGCAGTGGACCTACCAGGACTGGAACCCCGGCCTGCGCGGACCGCGCGGCGAGCCCTACGCCGCCGTCGAGGCGCGACGCCGTTTCGCCACGGGCGAGGACCTGTGGGTCGTGCAGCGAGGACCGGACGAGGAGCTCGTCGTCCTCCACGTGCGCGCGAGCGGGCGGTCGTTGAGCTCGTACTTCCTCGACGGGCAGGGCCGACCCGAGCTCACCTACCTCTTCGGCACCGGGACCACCCCCGGCTGGCCCGAGGACCAGCTGCTCCTCGAGCAGAGCGAGGCCCTCACCTACCCGGACGACCGGACGGCGCGACCCTCGTCCGTGCAGACCTTCCGCTTCCAGCCGGACGGCCGGGTCAGCATCGTGGGAGGTCCGCCCGGCGGCCCCGTCGAGCGGCTGTCCTCCCACCTGCCGGTGGACCAGCTGCAGACCGAGCCGGTCCCGTCGTTCGGCGCGTGGGAGCCGTTCCTGCGCCGTGAGCGCTGAGCAGTGGCGGAGCCGCAGCACGACCCGGTGGTCGACGCGTACGTCCGCGGCATCGACCTCGCCGTCGAGGACGGTCGGCGCGGGGAGGACCCTCGGCTGCAGCCGATGCTCGACGCCCTGGGAGCCCTGAGCGCCGGCTAGAGCTGCGAGCCCGCGTCCGCCGCGGCGCCGTACACCCCGAGCACCCCCGCCAGCAGCGGCAGCACGGTGACCGCGGCGAGGCCCTCGAGCACGTCGAGGCTCCGGCGGACCCGGGGACGGGCCATGCGCTCCAGCGCGGTGCGCCGCCCGGTGGCGGCGACCGCGCCGAGCGCGTGCAGCAGCAGCGAGGCCGCGGTGAGGACGGCGAGCACCCCGAGGACGACGGCGCGCGCCGTCGTGCCCCCGTCGAGCGCGAGCCGGGCCAGCGCCACGGCGAGGGGCACCGCGGCCGACACCAGCGCCGCCGCGGAGTCGGCGACGACCCGGCTGCGCCGTGCCCGCAGGAGCAGCACGACGGCGAGGGCGGCGCCGAGCCACCGCTCGTACGACCCCTCGCCGAGCGCCAGCGCCGTCGCGCACGCGCCGACCGCCCCGGCGCAGGCCGCCGTGGCGCCGGTGAGCAGCGCCCGGGTGCCCGCCGCGGCGCGGAGCAGGGACGCCTCGTCGCGGCCGGCGGGGGCGGGCTCGGACCACAGGGCCGTACGGGTCACCAGCCACGGCAGCGCCGCGAGCCCGGCCAGCGCCACCGCGCCGACCGCCCCCGCGGCCTCGGCGGGCGCCAGGACGTCGCGGGCGACGAGCCCGGCGCCGACGGCGACCGCCGCTCCGCCGAGCGCGCCGAGCGACCACCACGCGCGGCGGCGGGGCGTGCAGGCGGCGGCCGCGAGCGCCCCGGCGGCCACGCCGAGACCGACCAGCGCGGCGCGCGCCCAGCCCCCTCCCGCGGTGCCGCCCACCGACCACCCGGCGGCCGCCCAGGCGGGCAGGGCCGCGAGGGCCGCGACGTCGCTGCCCAGGTCGCCGTCGCGGGTGGCGCGCAGCCGGGTCGCGGCGAGGAGCAGCAGCGCGGCCACCACCAGCGGGGCGGCGGGGCCGCCCCCAGGCAGGCCGAGCGCGAGGACGGCGGCGCCCGCCCCCAGCACGACCGCGGCGACGGCGGCCGCCGCGCGCAGCCCGGCGAGCGTCCAGCGGCCCGCGGCGGACGCGCCCTGCGCGAGCACCTCCAGGGCGTCGTCGACCCGGTGGGCCGGCGCCGGCGCGGCGCCCGGCGTCAGGTGCAGCACGTCGCCGTCGCGCAGCCGCGCGTCGACGAGGGGCGCGCCCGGCGGCAGGGGCGCGCCGCCGACCCGGTGCAGGTGCCACGGGCGGTCCGCGTCGCCCAACGGGGCGCCCGGCAGCAGGGCGGTGCGCAGCTCGTCGACGAGCTCGGCGACGGGGCGCCCCGTCGGGAGGCTGACGTCGAGCGCGCCGGTCGGGCCCACGACCCGCACCCTGCGCCACGCGCCGTCGCCCGGCCCCTCGGCCTGCGGCTCGTCCGGGCCCTGCCGGACCGCCGTGCCAGACTCCCGCAGGTCGTCCCGCCCACCCGGGGAAGCGAGGTTCGAGGTCGCCGACATGACGGACATCCTGATGCACCGGTCCGCGCGCCGCCCACTGCCTCCCGGCCCGCCGCCGCGGGTGGCGGTGGCCCCGCCGCCCGGCCTGCCGGACGCCGCGTCCGGGGCGAGCTGGACCTACGCGCTGTTCCCGGTCCTCGGCAGCGCCGGGCTCCTCGTCATCGCGCTGGTCAACGGCAACCCGCTCTACCTCATCGCCGGGGGCGTCTTCGTCCTCGGCTCGATCGGCATGGGCGTGGCGATGTACGCGTCGCTGCAGGGCCGCACCCGCTCGGCGCGCGCCGACGAGCGCAGCCGCTACTTCGCCCACCTCGCCGAGGCCCGCCGGCGGCTGCGGGCGGCCGCCGACGCCCAGCGCGAGGTCGCCCGCGCCGCGCACCCCGAGCCGTCGGCGCTGCCTGGCGTCGTGGGCTCGCCCCGGCTGTGGGAGCGCCGACCGTCCGACCCCGACTTCCTGCACGTGCGCATCGGCACGGGCGCGGTGCCCGCGGTCGCGGTCCCCGACCTCGGCGAGCCCGACCCCGCCCGCCAGCTCGACCCCGCGGCGGACGACGCGGCCCGGCGGCTCGTCGCGACCCACGCCCGGGTCGAGGACGTCCCGGTCGCCGTCCCCCTGGGCGGCGGCACCACCGCACTGGTCGGCGCCGCCGGCCCCTCGCGCGCGCTGGCCCGGGCGCTGGTGGCCCAGGTGGCCGCGCTGCACGCGCCCGACGACGTGCGCGTGGCCGTCTGCGCCTCGGCCGACGGTGCCCACCAGGCCTGGGACTGGGTCAAGTGGCTGCCCCACGCCCACCACCCAGCCACGGGCGAGCCCCTGCTGGCGACGGACGACCGCGCGCTGGCCCGCCTCGTCGGCGCCGAGCTCGACCGGCGCCGCTCGGCCACCGGCCGCCCCGGGGGGCCCGCCCTGCTGCTCGTCGTGGACGGACCCGCCTCGACCCCCGACCCGCTGCTCGGCGCCGAGGAGCTAGGGGTCGCGCAGCTGCGCCTGGTGCGCTCGGAGGACGAGCAGCCGCTGCACGTCGACCTCACCCTGCGGCTCGGTGCCGGCACCCTCGAGCCCGTGGTCCGCACGCCCGACCCGGCGCGGTCCGTCCTCACCGGGGCGGGACCGGTGCGCCCCGACGCGCTCACCGCGCCGGAGGCGGACGCCCTGGCCCGTCGGCTCGCCCCGCTGCAGCTCTCCCGCACCGCCGGCGAGGCGGCCCTGTCCGACGTGAGCGGGCTGCCCGAGCTGCTCGGGCTCGGCGACGTCCGCGCGCTCGACCCGGCCGCCGCGTGGGCGCCGCGCGGCGAGCGCGACCTGCTGCGCGTGCCCCTGGGCGTCGACGCCGACGGGCGCCCCGTCGAGCTCGACCTCAAGGAGTCGGCGCTCGGCGGCATGGGGCCGCACGGGCTCGCCGTGGGCGCCACCGGCTCCGGGAAGTCCGAGCTGCTGCGCACCCTCGTCACCGGCCTCGCGGCGACGCACTCCCCCGACGACCTCGCCCTCGTCCTGGTCGACTACAAGGGCGGCGCCACGTTCGCCGGGCTGGCCGCGCTGCCCCACGTCGCCGGGTCGCTCACCGACCTCGAGGACGACGCCGCCACGGTCGACCGCTTCGCCGCGGCGCTGCGCGGCGAGCTGCGCCGGCGCGAGCGGCTGCTGCGCGACAGCGGCGACCTCGTGAGCATCCGCGAGCACCGCGCCCGGCGCCTCGCCGGCGCCCCGCTCGCCCCGATGCCGCACCTGCTCGTCGTCGTCGACGAGTTCACCGAGCTGCTCGTGCAGCAGCCCGACCTCATCGACCTCTTCGTCGCGGTCGGCCGGCTCGGGCGCAGCCTCGGCGTGCACCTGCTGCTCGCGACGCAGCGCCTCGAGGAGGGCCGGCTGCGGGGCCTGGACAGCCACCTGTCCTACCGCCTGGCGCTGCGCACCTTCAGCGCCGCCGAGAGCCGCGCGGTGATCGGGGGCCCCGACGCGTTCGAGCTGCCGCCGGTCCCCGGCTCGGCCTACCTCAAGGTCGACACCAGCGTCTTCCGCCGGCTGCGGGTCGCGACGGTCTCCACGCCGTACGCCGACCCCGCCTCGCACCCCGCGGTCGACCGCACCCTGCGGCCCGCCCCCGTCCCGTCGTTCGACCGGACCGGCCCGGCGCCCGCCCCGGCCGCGCTCGGCGTGCAGCTGTCCGACCCGTCGCGCCGCTCGACGCTCGACGTCGTCGTCGAGCGGCTGGCCGGCGCCGCGGAGCGGGTGCACCAGGTGTGGCTGCCGCCGCTGCCCCCGCGGGTCGCGCTCGGCGCGCTGCTGCCCCCGCTGCGCGTGGACCCCGGGCGGGGGCTGGGCACCGGCGGGGAGCCCGGCCTGCGCGTGCCGGTCGGCGTCGTCGACCTGCCCGAGGAGCAGCGCCGCGACGTGCTCGCCCTCGACCTCGCGGGCGCCGGCGGCAACGTCGGCGTCGTCGGGGCGCCGCGCACCGGCAAGAGCACGGCCCTCGCCACGCTCGTCACCTCGCTCGCCGTCACCCGCACGCCGGCGGAGGTCCAGGCCTACGTCCTCGACCTCGGCGGCGGGGCGCTCGCCGGGCTGGCGGGGCTCCCGCACGTGGGCGGCGTGGCCGGCCGGCACGAGCCGGCCCTGGCCCGGCGCACCGTCGCCCAGCTCACCGCCCTGCTCGAGGAGCGCGAGCGGCGCAGCGCCGAGCAGGGGGCCGCCCCGCCGGCCGTGCGGCGGGCCGGGCAGGGCGACGCGTACGGCGAGGTGCTGCTCGTCGTCGACGGCTGGGCCGCCCTGCGGGCCGACCTGGAGGACCTCGAGCAGCCCGTCACGACCCTCGCCCAGCGCGGGCTCGCGCACGGCATCCACGTGGTCGTCGCCGCGGCGCGCTGGCTCGACCTGCGCCCGCCGCTGCGCGACGCGCTCGGCACCCGGCTCGAGCTGCGCCTCGGCGACCCGGCCGACTCGACGTACGAGCGCCGGACCGCCCGCACCCTCCCGGCCGACGTGCCCGGGCGGGCCCTCGCCCCCGGCGCACGGCTCGTCCAGGTCGCGCTGCCCCGCCTGGCCCCGCCGGACGGGCCGCGCGACGCCTCCGGCGCACCGCTGGCGGAGGCACCGGAGGAGACCGCGGCCCGGCTGCGCGCGGCCTGGACCGGCCCCGTCGCGCCGCCGGTGGTCCTGCTCCCGACGCTGCTGCGCGCCCGCGACCTGCCCGCCGCCGACGAGCCCGGCGTCCCCGTGGGGCTGCGCGAGCGCGACCTGCGCCCGCTCGCGCTCGACCTCGTCGGCGGGCGCGACCCGCACCTGCTCGTCGTCGGCGACGCCGGCTCGGGCAAGACCGCGGCGCTGCGCACGCTGCTCGACGGCGCCACCCGTCGCCACTCCCCCGACGAGCTGCTCGTGGTGGTCGTCGACTACCGGCGCACCCTGCTCGAGGCCGTCGACGAGGCGCACCTGTCGCAGTACTGCGCGTCGGCCCCGGCCGCCGCGGGCACCCTGCAGGCGCTCGCGACCAAGCTCGCCGCACGGCTGCCCGGGCCCGACGTCACCCCCGCGCAGCTGCGCGCCCGCGACTGGTGGAGCGGGCCGCACGCCCTCGTCGTCGTCGACGACCACGACCTCGTCGCGGCGCCCAGCGGCGACCCGCTCGCCGCCCTGCTGGAGCTGCTGCCGCTCGGCCGTGACGTGGGCCTGCACGTCGTCGTCGCGCGCTCCTCCGGCGGGTTCGCCGCCGCGGCGATGCAGCCGGTGCTGCGCCGCCTGCGCGAGCTCGGGACCCCGGGGCTGCTGCTGTCGGGGTCGCGCGAGGAGGGGCAGGTCCTGCACGGCGCCCGGCTGCGCGACCTGCCGCCGGGCCGGGCGCAGCACGTCGCCCGGCAGCGCCCGCCCGAGGTCGTGCAGCTCGCCTGGGTCGACGAGGCGGGGGCGCCCTGACGGGCCGCGCCTAGGCTGGGCCGGTGGCCCGGTACTTCGACGTGCACCCCCGCGACCCGCAGCCCCGGACCATCGGGCAGGTGGTCCAGCTGCTGCGCGACGACGCGCTCGTCGCGTACCCGACGGACTCCTGCTACGCGCTCGGCGCGCGGCTGGACAGCCCGACCGGGGCGGAGCGCATCCGCCGGATCCGGCACCTCGGCGACCGGCACCACTTCACGCTCGTGTGCGCGGAGTTCGCGCAGCTCGGGCAGTACGTCCACCTCGACAACGCGGCGTTCCGCGCCATCAAGGCCGCGACGCCGGGCCCGTACACCTTCATCCTCACCGCGACGAAGGACGTGCCGCGCCGGCTGGCGCACCAGAAGAGGCGCACCGTCGGGGTGCGCATCCCCGACCACCCCGTGGTGCGGGCCCTGCTGCGCGAGCTCGGCGAGCCGATGCTGTCCTCGACGCTGCTGCTGCCCGGGCACGAGGACCCGCCCACCGACGGGTGGGCGGTCAAGGAGGAGCTCGACCACGTCGTCGACGCGGTCGTGGACGCCGGCGAGGTCGGCACCGTGCCGACGACGGTGGTCGACTGGTCCGAGGGCTACCCGGAGGTCGTGCGCGAGGGCGCCGGCGACCCGTCCAGGTTCGCCTGAGGGGCACCCCCGCGCCGGAGGCGCGACCGCACGCGCGGGGCGCCCGTCACGCGGCGCGCTTGCGCAGCCGGCGCAGCTGCCCGTCGAGGTACGGCCGCGCCCGCCGCTGCCCGCCCCGCTCGGCGATGGCGCCCTGCAGCTGCTCGAGGACCCGGACGAGGACCTCGCGGGACGGCTCCCAGCCGCGGCGCTCGCACTCCTCGAGCCACTCGACGACGGTGCGGTGCCCGCGCTCGCCGTTGCAGCGGCGGCAGGCGGCGACCTCGTTCTCCAGCCACGACGGTCCGCCCTTGACCCGCGGGACGACGTGCTCCGTCGTCGCCGGCACGAGGCCGCCGAGGGGTCGCCCGCACCAGACGCACCGCCCGCCGTCGCGCTCCACGACCGTGCGCAGGCGCTCCGCGCGCCCAGGCGCGCGCTCCGCGGCTCCCACGCCCTCCACGGTACGTCGCACCCCGCTCACCCGCCCGCGGGCGGCACCGTCCCCCAGCACGCCCACAGCGGGTCGCCGGGACCGCCCGGCGGCACCCGCACCGCCCGCTGGACGTCGGCGAACCCGCCGAGGCGCAGGTACGCCGCCACCGTCGCCAGGCGCCCCCGGTCGTCGGCCTCGAGCCACCCCCGCACCGCCTTCGTCGGGAAGCAGCGGTCGCTCCAGGTGCAGACGAACCGGCCGCCGGGGCGCAGCACCCGGGCCACCTCGGCGAAGACCTCGACGGGCCGCACGAGGTAGTCGACCGACACGCAGCACACCGCGTCGTCGAACGCCGCGTCGGCGAACGGCAGGCGCGGGTCCTCGTTGAGGTCGGCGACGACCCGGTGCTCGGCGGCGGCGTTCGCGTCGAGCTCGGCCGCGTTGAGCCCGAGGACGGTGAGGTGCTCCGGCGGGCGGCGGAAGTGCGACACCCACGACGAGCAGACGTCGAGGACCCTCGGACCGAGGGCGAGCTCCTCGTACAGGGCACCCACCGCGGCGACCGCGCCCTCGTCGATGTGCGTGACGAGCCGCGGCACCGCGTAGAACGAGGTGTCCGGCCCGGGGTCGGCCCGGTCGAAGAAGCCCGGCGGGAAGGGGCCGGCGCTGGGGACGCTCACCGCCCCATGCCACCACCGGCTGCGGGCCGGCACCAGCGGGGGCAGGCTGGGGCGCGTGACGACGACCTGCCTCACCGGGGCCACCGACGGGATCGGCCGGGCGACGGCGCGGCTGCTCGCGCGGCGGGCGCAGCCGGGCGACGTGCTCCTGCTGCACGCGCGCACCGCGGAGCGGGGCGCCCCCGTGCGCGACGAGCTGGCCGGCGAGGGCCCCGGGGAGGTGCGGGTCGTCACCGGCGACCTCGCGGACCTGGGGCAGGTCCGCGGCCTCGCCGCGCAGGTCGCGGGCGCCGGCCCGCTGGACGCGCTGCTGCTCAACGCCGGCGTGTGGCTGCGCGGCGACGCCCCCGACCGCAGCGCGGACGGGCTGCCCGCGACGTTCGCGGTCAACGTGCTCGCCCACCACCTGCTCACGGCGCTGCTGCGCCCGCGCCTCGCCGCCGCCGGCGGGCGGGTGGTCTGGCTCGGCTCCGGCATGGCGCGCTCCGGGCGGGTCGACCCCGACCGGCTGCAGGAGCCGGCGCGGGACGCCGGGCGGGCGTACGCCGACAGCAAGGCCGCCGACGTCGCCCTCGCGCTGGGCTGGGCCCGCCGGCTGGAGCCGGACGGGGTGGCCAGCCTGGCGCTGGACCCCGGCTGGGTCCCGACCAAGCTCGCGTCCGCCGGCGCGCCCGGCCGGGTCGAGGACTCCGCCGAGGCGCTCGCGCGCTGCGCGCAGGACCCGTCGGTGCGGAGCGGGACCTACCGCAAGGGGCGGGGCGAGACCGCCGTGCCGGGCCACCTCGCCGACGCCGCGCTGCAGGACGCGCTGCTCGCCGCCTGCGACCGCCTCGCCGGGCTCTGACCGCCGCTGCCCAGCAGCACCCCCGCGACGACGACCCCGCCGAGCGCGACCTCCGGCAGGGTGGTCGGGTCGTCCAGCAGCAGCCACGACGCGCCGATCCCGACGACAGGGACGAGCATCGAGAACGGCGCCACCGTGCTCGACGGGTGCCGCGCCATGAGCGCGGTCCAGATGCCGGAGCCGAGCAGGGTCGCGACGAGCACGGTGAAGGCGAGGCCGGCGAGGGCGAGCAGCCCCTGCCGCTCCCCCAGCCCGCCGAACGACGCGCCCACCGCCGCGGGCCCCTCCAGCGCCAGCGACACGGCGAGCATCGGCACCGGCGGCACGACGGTCATCCAGAGCATGAGGCGGAACGGCTCGGCGGCGCGGGCCTGCCGGTTGCTGAGGTTGCCGAGCGCCCAGCCCAGCCCGGCGCACAGCGTCAGCAGCACGGGCACCAGCGTGGCGCCGCCGTCCAGGCCCGCGCGGTGCACCGCGATGCCGCCCAGGCCCCCGACGGCGAGCGCCACCCCGGCGACCTGCCGCGCGGTGAGCCGCTCGCGCAGCAGCAGCCCGGCGAGCAGCACCGTGAACGGCGCCGACGACTGCAGCACGAGCGAGGCGAGGCCGGTCGGCATCCCGGTGTCCATCGCCAGGTAGAGGAAGAGGAACTGCAGCACCCCGAAGCCGAGGCCGTACCCGACGAGCCACCGCACGGGCACCGCCGGGCGCGGGACGAGCAGCAGCGTGGGCACGGCGACGAGCGCGAAGCGCAGCGCCACGAGGAAGAACGGCGGGAACTGCTCCAGCGACAGGTGGATCGCCGGGAAGTTCAGGCCCCAGACCACGGCGACGGTCAGGGCAAGGAGGCGGTCGCGGACGGGCACGCCCCGATGCTGCCGGGCACCGACCGTGCAGCACCAGCGAAGACCGCTGCACGGTCCCTTTAGCCTGGCTGCATGGAGGTGCACCAGCTGGAGGCCCTGCGGGCCGTACGGGCGCACGGCGGGGTCACCGCCGCGGCGGCGGTCCTGCACCTCACCCCGTCCGCGGTGTCGCAGCAGCTCGCCGCGCTCCAGCGCGACGCGGGGGTGCCCCTCACCCGGCGGGTGGGGCGCGGGCTGCGCCTGACCCCCGCCGGGGAGGCGCTCGCCGACGCCGCCGTCGACGTGGCGGTCGCCGTCGAGCGGGCCCGCGCGGCGTGCGCGGCGTTCCTCGACCGGCCCGAGGGGACGGTGAGCGTGTCGGCGTTCCAGAGCGGGGCCCAGCTGCTGCTCCCGGGGCTGCTGGCCCGGGTGGGGGCCCTCGGCGGGATCGCGCTGGAGTGCTCCGACGAGGACGTGGCCCAGGGCGACTTCGCCGCCCTCACCGACCGCATCGACGTCGTCGTCGCGCACCGCCCCGACGGGGCGGGCCCGTGGAGCGGGGTGCCGCTGCGGGTCGTGCCGCTGCTGCGCGAGCCGCTCGACGTCGCCGTGCCGCTCGACCACCCGCTCGCCGCCGAGGAGCGGGTGCGGCCCGGCGACCTGGCCGGGGAGGACTGGATCACCGTCCGCGAGGGCTTCCCGGTCGCCGGCGTGCTCGACGCGGTCGCCGCCCGCGCCGGGCGCCCGCCGCGGATCGTGCAGCGGATCAACGACTTCCACGTCGTCGCGGCGCTCGTCGCCGCCGGCCACGGGGTGTCGCTGCTGCCCCGCTTCAGCGCCGGCCCGCACCCGGGCGTGCGGCTCGTCCCCCTCGCCGACGTCGCGGCCGGGCGGCGGGTCGAGGCCCTGCTGCGGCCCGACCGCGCCGAGCGGCTCGTCGTGCGGCGGGTCCTCGACGAGCTCGTCGCCCTCGCCCGCGAGGTCTCCGGCGGCCCTACCCCAGCGCCACGAGGAGCGTGACGGCCAGCAGGACCGCGAGCACGGCTCCCGCGGCGAGCAGGCCCACCGGCGCCGCGTCGGGGGACCGCCGGGAGGCCGCGCCGGGCCGGGACCAGGCGCTGCGCACCCGCCCGTCCGGGGTCGCGACGAGCACCTCCTCCGCGACGGCCGCCCCGCCGGGCGGCGCCACGTCCACGACGAGCCGGACCTGCTCCTCACCGCCGCGCCGCTCGCGCACGACGCGGGTGCACCGCACGTACGCCGTCCCGTCGAGCCCGTCGACCAGCTCGCGGACGGCGCTGCCTGACCGGGCGAGCAGGGCGCCGTACGGCAGCTGGGCGAGCGCGTGGACGTGCGCGGCGAGCAGCAGGTGCGCGTCGCCGTCGTGGCGGGGGCCCTCGCGCGGCACGGCGGCAGGGTAGGTCCGCCGGCCGGGCCGCGCCACGGCAGCCGCGCTACGGCAGCCGGTCGGCGAGCAGCTGCGCGAGGTGCACGCCGCGCCGCTGGGCCAGGTCGTCGAGCTGCAGCCGGCAGGAGTAGCCGTCCGCGAGGACGACCGCCGACGGCTCCGCGCGCACGGCGGGCAGCAGCGCGTGCTCCGCGACCGCCACGGACACCTCGTAGTGGCCCCGCTCGACGCCGAAGCTCCCGGCCAGCCCGCAGCACCCGCCGACCTGCTCGACCTCGGCGCCGGCGCGCTCGAGCAGCGCGCGGTCCGCGTCCCAGCCCATCACCGCGCGGTGGTGGCAGTGCGGCTGGGCGACGACGCGCGTCCCGGCGAGCGACGGCGGCTCCCAGCCCGGCCGGTGCCGGGCGAGCAGCTCGGCGAGGGTCGTCGTGGCGTCGCGCACCGCCTCGGCGCGCGGGTCGCCCGGCAGCAGCCCGACGAGGTCCGAGCGCAGGGTGGCGGTGCAGGAGGGCTCGAGCCCGACCACCGGCAGGCCCGCGGCGACGTGCGGCGCCAGCGCGTCGAGGGTGGCCCGCATCCGCCGGCGGGCCCCGTCGAGCTGCCCGGTCGTCACGTACGTCAGCCCGCAGCACGCGGGCTCGTCCGGCACCACGGCGCGCAGCCCGGCCGCCTCCAGCACCGCGACCGCGGCGCGGCCCACCTCCGGCGCCAGCGCGTCGGTGAAGGTGTCGACCCAGAGCACGACGGGGTCCCCCTGCCGCGTGACCGGCCGGCGGGACCACCACGCGCGGAACGTCTCCGGCGCGAGCGCCGGGAGCGGGCGGCGCGGGTCCATGCCCGCGGCCCGCTTCGCCAGCGCCGCGACGGGCGCGCTGCGCAGCACCCGGTCCGCCGCCCGCGGCGCCCGCCCGGCGAGCCGGAGCCACACCGGCAGCCGCCCCAGGGCGTAGTGCGAGCGCGGGCGCGGTCGCCCCCGGTACGCCTGGTGCAGCACCTCCGCCTTGTAGGTCGCCATGTCCACCCCCGCGGGGCAGTCCGACGCGCACGCCTTGCACTGCAGGCACAGGTCGAGGACGTCGTGCACCTCGGGGGAGCGCCACCCGCCCTGCACGAGCGAGCCGTTGGCCATCTCCTGCAGCACCCGGGCCCGCCCCCGCGTCGAGTCCCGCTCGTCGCGGGTGGCGAGGTACGACGGGCACATCGCCCCGCCCGCCGGGGTGAGGTCCGCGCGGCACTTCCCGACGCCGGTGCAGCGGTGCACCGCGGTCGTGAGGTCGCCCCCGTCCTCGGCCAGCGCGAAGGCCAGCCCCCGGTCGAGCGGGCGCGCCGCCGGCAGGCGCAGGTCCGCGTCGAGCGGGCGGGGGCGCACGAGCACTCCCGGGTTCAGCACGTCGTCCGGGTCGAGCAGCCCCTTGAACCCCTCGAAGGCGGCGAGCGCGTCCGGCGAGTACAGGTGCCGCAGCAGCTCGCCGCGCGCCCGGCCGTCGCCGTGCTCGCCGGACACCGAGCCGCCGTACGACGCCACGAGCCGCGCCGCGTCCTCGAGGTAGGCCCGGAAGCGGCCGGGGTCCTCGGCGAGCGGGAAGTCGACCCGCACGTGGACGCAGCCCTCGCCGAGGTGCCCGTACGCGAGCCCGTCGAGGCCGTGGGAGCGCAGCAGGCGCTCCGCGTCGCGCAGGTACGGCCCGAGGACCTCCGGCGGCACGGCCGCGTCCTCCAGGCCCGGCCAGGCCGGGCGCCCCGCCGGGGTCCGGCCGGCGAGCCCGACCCCGTCCTCGCGGACCCGCCACAGCGCCCTGGCCTGCGCGGGCTCGTGGACGACGAGGGCGCCGAGCGCGCCCGCGGACGGCGCCACCCGCCCGGCGGCGGCCCGCGCCTCCCGCGCCGTCGCGCCACCGACCTCGACGAAGCTCCACGCCCCGCCCGGCGGCAGGTCGGGCACCGCGCCCCGCTGCCCGCGGGCGCGCACGACGTCGACGAGCCGCGCGTCGATCCCCTCCACCGCGAGGGGGGCGTGCGGCAGCACCGCGGGCACGCCCTCCGCCGCCGCCGCGAGGTCCTCGTAGCCCAGGACGACCAGCGCCGTCGCCGGGGCCAGCGGCACCAGCCGGACCGTCGCCGCGAGCACGAGCGCGCAGGTCCCCTCGGTCCCGACGAGCGCCTTCGCGAGGTCGCGGCCGTTCTCCGGCAGCAGCCGGTGCAGCGGGTAGCCCGACACCTGCCGGCCGAACCGCCCGAGCTCGGTGCGCAGCGTCGCCCGGTGGCGCCCGACGAGCCCCTCGAGCCCCGCGACCGGCAGCGGCCCCCCGCGCCCGGCCCGCAGCCGCTGCCCGGCGCCGGTGACGACGTCGAGCGCCTCGACGTTGTCCGAGGTGCGCCCGCTCGTGAGCCCGTGCGGGCCGCAGGCGTCGTTGCCGAGCATCCCGCCGAGGGTGCAGCGCGCGTGCGTCGACGGGTCGGGCCCGAAGCGCAGCCCGTACGGGGCGGCGGCCCGCTGCAGGTCGTCGAGGACGGCCCCCGGCTCCACGACGGCCGTACGGGCCGCGGGGTCGACGGCGAGGACGCGGGTCAGGTGGCGCCCGAGGTCGACGACGACGCCCGGCCCGACGGCGTTGCCCGCGACGGAGGTGCCGCCGCCGCGGGCGGTCAGCGGCACCCCGGTGGCGCGGCAGACGTCGAGGACCTCCAGGACCTCGTCGACGTGCTCCGGGAGGACGACGACCTCGGGGACCACGCGGTAGTTCGAGGCGTCGGAGGAGTACTCGGCCCGCCGGCGCGCCGAGGTGTCGACCGCCCCGCGCACCCGGGCCCGCAGCAGGCCGGCGAGCTGCTCGGCCGTCGGGGCGCCGGTGCGGGTCGGGGTCACCCGCCGAGCCTGCCCGGCAGGTGCTCGCGGTGCACGTCGTCGAAGCTCCACAGCGCCGACGCGTCGCCGCCGTGCGCGGCGACGAGGTCGCGGACGTAGTCGTCGAGGCAGCGCTCGTACGGCACCGCGCCCCGCAGCAGCTCGTCGGCGGCGGCGACGACCCGGTGCAGGTCGGCCTGCACGCGCTCGCGCACCATGCTCGGCACCCGCTCGCCCCCGTCGCCGTCCGGCACCGTAGCCTCGGCGCCGAACTGCGAGTACGCGGGGAACCGCCGCACGTCCGGCACGACGCTGCGGAAGGGCACGTGGTCGAACCACCACTCGAACCAGCGCCCGCCGGACAGGGTCAGCCAGGGCGTCCCGACGGCCATGGCGGCCATGCCGAACCCCGAGTGCGGCGAGAGCAGCAGCCCGCAGCGCTGCACGGCGGCGAGCTGCTCGAGCAGCGGCACGTCGAGGACGTCGGCGACGACGGCGGGGTGCGCCGCCAGCCGCGCGAGGTCCGCCGCGGGCATCCCGGTCGACGTGCGCTCGTCGCGGACCCGCCGTCCCACGAGGACGACGCCCAGCCCGGGCAGGGCCTCGCGCAGCGCGTCGAGGACGAGGCCCCAGGACCGCGCCGACGGGTACTGCGCCGCCGGCCCCGAGCCGGCGGGCAGCAGCGCGACCAGGGGTCCCCCGCGCCCGGGCAGCCGGCCCGCCGCGGCGGCGCGCGCCGCCGCGGGCAGCTCGAGGCGCAGCGGCTCGTGGCGGGAGCGGCTGGGCGGCGGGTAGCCGAGGGGGCGGCGGCCCTCGCGCGGGCGGAGCCACGCGTCGGAGGCGGCGTAGTGGTCGACCATCCCGGCGAACGACTCCCGTTGCACGGGCTGGTGCCGGCGCGGGTCGTCGAGCACCCAGTCCCAGTCGCGCGGCACGTGGGCCAGCGCCGCGAGCGCGTCCGGCGCCGGCTCGAGGAACGGCGAGCGGACCGCGTACGCCCGGTCGAGCCACGGGCAGCAGGAGGCCAGCTCGACCGGCGTGGCGGCGTTGAGCAGCACCGACACCCGCCGCGACGGGTCGGCCCGCTGCACCGCCAGGGCGTGGTGCAGCGCCTCCACCGCGTGCCCCACCGGCTGGGCGTAGAAGAAGTCCACGAGGACCGTCGCACCGTCCGTCACCGGTCCACGTTCACCTGCGGGGCGCACGCGCGGCCACCCGTTTGCGTCTAGCGTCCGCGGCATGGACCTCCGGCTGACCGAGCTCCTGGACCCCGCGGCCGCGGGCGGGCGGCGCGCCGTCTGGCTCGCCACCGCCCCCGACGGGCGGCCCGTCGGCGTCGCCCGGCTGCGGCTGCCGGACGGGCCGGGGCAGGGGCACCTGGCCGAGCTGGACCTGCACGTGCACCCCGCGGAGCGGCGCTGCGGCGCGGGCACCCGCCTGCTCGACGCCGCCCTCGGCACCGCGCGCGGGGCCGGCCGGCGCTCGGTGCTCGCGCAGGTCGTCGGCGGCAGCGGCGGCGAGGCCTTCGCCGCCGCGCACGGCTTCCGGCAGGTCCTCGCGCTGACGTACGTCCGCCTGGACCTCGCCGCCGCCGACCTGGGCGCCCTGCGCGCCGAGGCGGGACGGGCGCACCCCGGCTACCGCCTCGTCGACTGGCGCGGCACCGTCCCCGACGGCCTGGCGGGGACGTACGCGGCCTCCCGGCGCGCCATGGACGACATGCCCACCGACGGCGCGGACCTCGGCCGGCTGGTGTGGGACGTCGACCGGGTGCGCGCCGTGGCGCAGGCCGTCGCCGACCGCGGCGAGCACCTGCACACCGTCGCCGCGGTCGAGGAGGCGAGCGGCGACGTCGTGGGCTTCACCGAGCTCGTCGCGCCGCCGGGCGGGCGCGGCGACGCGCTGCACTACGGCACCGCCGTCCTGCCGGCGCACCGCGGGCGCGGGCTGGCGCGGTGGATGAAGGCCGCTGCCGCCCTCGCGGCGCGCGAGCAGCACCCGGGGCTCGCCGGCCTCCTCGCCGACACCGCCGACGCCAACGAGGCGATGCGCCGGGTCAACGCGGGCCTCGGGTACGTCCCCACCCACCGCAGCGTCGAGGTGCAGCGCGACCTGTGAGCGCGCTGCCCCGCTAGGCCCCCGCCAGCCCGTCCGGCTCGGGGGCGAGGCGGTGCGCCTCGAGGACCCCGGTGCGCTTGCGCTGGTAGCCGCGGTAGAGCAGCAGCCCGCCGCCGAGGATCGCCGCCACCGCGATGACCCCGCCCCAGCGCAGGTACCAGTGGTACGGCGCCGTCGCGTTGTAGACCGCGGCCCGCGGCCACAGCAGGTTCGTCGCCATCGCCGCGCCCCACAGCACCGCCACGACGTTGACCGGCAGTCCCCACCGCCCCAGGGAGAACCAGCCGGCGCCCGGCGGGGGCCAGTCCCCGCGCAGCCGGGCGCGCAGCATCGGCACCGTGACGAGCAGGTACGCGATGTAGATCATCGCCACCGCGATGCTCGTGACGACGGTGAAGATCTGCGGCTGGCGCACGTTGACGAGCAGGATCGCGAGCGCGAGGACGCCGATGACGACGGCCGGCACGACCGGGGCGCGGAAGCGCGGGTGCACCCGGGCCAGCGCCCGGCTCGCGGGCAGGTTGTTGTCGCGCGCCATGGCGAAGGCGACGCGGATCGCGGCGGTGTGCACCGCGAGGCAGCAGACGGTGATCGCGACGACGATCGACACGAGGAAGGCCTTGCCGACCCCGCTGCCCAGCGACTGCAGGACGATCGCCTGCAGGCCGCCCGTGCCGCTGCCCAGGGCCGGGTCGGACGGGTCCGGCGCGGCGAGGATGCCGAGGACGAGGATGCCGCCGCCGAGGACGAACGAGGCGGTGATGGCCCGCAGGATCGCGCGCGGGGCCGTGCGGCGCGGGTCGCGCGTCTCCTCCCCGAGGGAGCTGGCCGTGTCGAAGCCGTACATCACGTAGCCCGACGCCAGCGCCGCCACGAGGAACGCGCCGAGGTAGCCGCCCGGGACGCCCTGCCCCGTGCCCTGCGTGTCGAGCAGCAGGTCCGGCGGGTTCGTGAGGTTCACCGCGAGCAGCACCACGAGCAGCACCGCGGCGACCAGCTCGATGACCACGCCGGCGGAGTTGATGCGGGTCATGAGGCGCACGCCGAAGGCGTTGACGACGGTGGTGAAGAGGATGAGGACGCCGCCGAGGACGACGGCGTTCGCCGCGGAGTCGTACGTCCCCGTGCCGTCGCCGTAGACCTGGAAGCCGCTCCAGATCTGCGGCAGCGTGATCTGGTACGCCAGCGCCACCGCCGCGATCGTCACGACCGAGGCCGTGAGCATCGTCCAGCCGGCCATCCACGAGACCGTCGCGCTGCCCAGCCGCTTGGCCCAGTTGTAGACCGACCCGGCCACCGGGTAGCGCCCGGCGAGCTCGGCGAAGCAGAGCGCGACCATGAGCTGGCCGAGGAAGACCAGCGGCCACGACCAGACGTACGCGGGGCCGCCGCTGCCCCAGCCGAAGTAGAAGAGCTGGAAGGTGCCGGTGAGGATCGAGATGTAGCTGATCCCGGCGGCGAAGCTGGCGAACCCGCCGATGCTCCGGTCGAGCTGCTGGCGGTACCCGAACCCCTCGAGCCCGTCGTCCGTGCGGCTGGTCATGCGCGTCCCCTCGTCGTCCGGCGGCCCATCGTGCCGTGCGCCGGCGCCGTACCGGTCCGTTTGGACCACGCGGCACGGGTCATGTGCTGCGCATGTCCACCCAGCGTGAGCGACACGCACCCTCCGTGGACCGCCCCGTGCTCCTCGTGTCAGCGGGGGTGGTCACGCTCTTCGTGCTCTGGGGGGTGCTCTCCCCGGAGAGCCTCTCGGAGCTGTCGGGCGACGCCCTGGCCCGCGTCACCGGCGCGCTCGACTGGGCCTTCGTCCTGGCCAGCGGGGGCTTCCTCGTCCTGGCCGTCTGGCTCGCCGCGTCCCGGTACGGCCACGTGCGCCTCGGCGGGCCCGACGCCCGGCCCGAGTTCCGCACCGCGAGCTGGATCGCCATGATGTTCAGCGCCGGCATGGGCATCGGCCTCATGTTCTGGGGGGTCAGCGAGCCGGTCTCGCACCTCCTCGCGCCGCCGCCGGGCGGCGGCGAGCCCGGCACCCGCGAGACCGCCCTCGACGCGATGGAGTGGTCCTACTTCCACTGGGCCGCCCACCCCTGGGCGATGTACGCCGTGGTCGGCCTCGCCCTCGCCTACTTCGGCTACCGGCGCGGCGGCAAGCCGCTCATCAGCGAGACCTTCCGCCCCCTGATCGGCGACCGCGTGGACGGCACCGCCGGGCGGGCGATCGAGGTCCTCGCGATCGTGGCGACGCTCTTCGGCAGCGCCACGTCCCTCGGCCTGGGGGCCCTGCAGATCACGAGCGGCCTCGACTACGTGTGGGGCGTCGACCCGTCCGACGCGCTCGCCGTCGCGGTCATCGGCGTGCTGACGCTCGCCTTCCTCGCCTCCGCGCTGTCCGGCGTGCACCGGGGCATCCAGTGGCTGAGCAGCACCAACATGGTGCTCGCGCTGCTGCTCGTGGTCTTCGTCCTCGCCGTCGGCCCGACCGTCGCGATCCTCGACACGTTCACCTCGTCCGTCGGCGGCTACCTCACCGCGCTGCCCGGCATGGCCACCACGACCGGCGCCAACGCGGACCCGGCCTGGCTGGGCTCCTGGACGATCTTCTACTGGGCGTGGTGGATCTCGTGGACGCCCTTCGTGGGCGCCTTCATCGCGCGCATCTCCCGCGGCCGCACGGTGCGGGAGTTCGTGCTGGGCGTGATCCTCGCGCCGAGCCTGGTGAGCTTCGTCTGGTTCTCGGTCCTCGGCGGCACCGCCCTGGACCTGTCCCTCGACGGCGTCACCGCCATCGGCGACGCGGTCGGCGAGAGCCCCGAGGCCGGCCTCTTCGCCACCCTGCAGCAGCTGCCCTGGTTCACCGCCACCTCGGTGCTCGTCGTCGTGCTCGTCGCGCTGTTCTTCGTCAGCGGCGCCGACGCGGCGGCGGTCGTGCTGGCCATGATGTCCAGCCGCGGCTCCGTCGAGCCGGCCCGCCCCGTGGTCGCCCTCTGGGGCGTGCTCACCGGGCTCGTGGCGGGGGTGCTGCTGCTCGCCGGAGGGCTCGGCGCCGTGCAGACCATGTGCATCGTCGCCGCCTTCCCCTTCATGCTCGTCATGGTCGGCACCTGCGTCTCGCTCGTGCTGGAGCTGCGCCGCCGGCACCGGCCCGAGCCCCCGGACGGGCCCGGCCGCCCCGCCGCCCGCACCCTCGACCTCACCGCGGCCGAGGACGGGGCCCGGCGCCGCGGCGCGGACCCGGTGGCACCCTGACCGGGTGCTGAGCAGCGTCACCGTCGTCGGGTCCAGCCTCGCCGGCCTGTCCACCGCGCGGGCCCTGCGCGCGGGCGGGTACGACGGGCGCCTCCTCCTCGTCGGCGAGGAGGACCACGCCCCGTACGACCGCCCGCCGCTGTCCAAGGCGCTGCTCGCCGGGGAGGCGCAGGAGGACGACCTCGCCCTCCTCGAGGACGGCGAGGACCTCGCGCTCGACGTCCGGCGGGGCGTGCGCGCGGTGCGGCTGGACCCCGCGGACCGCGCGGTGGTCCTCGGGACGGGCGAGCGGGTCGTGTCCGACGCGGTCGTCGTCGCCACCGGTGCGCACGCGCGCAGGCTCGCCGCCGGCGAGGGCCTGGCGGGCGTGCACCTGCTGCGCACCCTCGACGACGCCCGGGCGCTGCGCGCCGACCTCGTCGCCGGCTCGCCCCGGGTGGTCGTCGTCGGCGCCGGCTTCATCGGCTCGGAGGTCGCGTCGACCGCGCGGGGCCTCGGGCTGGACGTCACGGTCGTCGAGGCGCTCGCGGTGCCGCTCGCCGGCAGCCTGGGGCCGCAGGTCGGCGCGGCCGTCGCGCGCCTGCACGAGGACCACGGCACGCGGCTGCTCACGGGCGACGGCGTGGCCGGCCTGCGGGCGGACGGCGGGCGGGTCTGCGCGGTCGTCCTCGCCGACGGGAGGGAGCTGCCGGCGGACGTGGTGGTCGTCGGCGTCGGCGTGGTGCCGGCGACGGACTGGCTGCACGGCTCCGGGGTCGAGCTGCGCGACGGCGTCGTCTGCGACGCCCGCTGCCGCACCGCCGTCCCCGGGGTGCTCGCGGTCGGCGACGTCGCCCGCGCCGTGCACGGCTGGACCGGCACGCACCTGCGCCTCGAGCACTGGACCAGCGCCGTCGAGCAGGCGCAGGTCGCCGCCGCCACGCTCCTGGGACGCGACGCCCCCGCCGCCGTCACCGCCCCGCCGTACGTGTGGAGCGACCAGTACGGCACCCGCCTCCAGCTCGCCGGCCGCGTCCCGCCCGGCGCCGCCCCCGAGGTCGTCGAGGGCTCCCTGGCCGAGCGCCCCTTCGCCGCCGTCTGGCGCGCCGACGGCGCCCCCGTCGCCGCCCTCGCCGTCGGCCTCCCCCGGACCTTCGGCCGCCTCCGGCGCACCCTGCGCCCGCCGGTGCTCGCCGGCTGACGGGCCGGGCGGGGCGGGCTGGCCGGCCGGGCTGGCCGGGCCGGCCGGGCCGGGCGGGGCTGGCGCGCTGACAGGCCGGCGGGCCGGCGGGCCGGCGGGCTGACGGGCCGGCGGGCTGACCGACGAGGAACGGGACGCCGAGCGAGGCAGCGGCCGGTAGACCGGCGCAGGGCCGGCTGGCCGATCGCGTCGAGGGAGGGGCGCCGGCCGCCCGTGGACGAGGCGACGAACGAGCAGGACCCGGCCGGACGGTGGCACGGGAGCACGAGCAGCAGCAGCCCGCCCCCCGTCCCCGCCGCGATCATGCAGGGATGGCGAGGACGAGGGCAGCGGCACACCCGCGCCATCGGAGCATGATCACGGCAGGACTGACGGCGAGCAGGATGAGCTGGGCACCACCCGCCCCCAGCGCTCCCACGGCTCGTGGCCCGGCCTCGACGACGAGCCGCCGTTCCGAGCGGCGAGGCAGGCTCGCCGGGCGAGGGCTGGCAGGAAACCGGTTGCCGACTCAGCCCGCGGGCATCGCGGCCGTCAGGCCTGCGCGGCCCGGTACGCCTCGATGACGCCGGCCGACAGGCGGCCCCTGGCGCTGACCTCGTGGCCGTTCTCGCGCGCCCAGGCCCGGACGACGCGGGTGTCGACGGGGGCGGGGGCGCGGCGGGTCCGCGTGGTGGAGCGCCCACCCCGTCGCGGGGCGTCCGCGGCGGCGGCGCGGCGACGCCCGCCACCGGCACTCCGACGGCGGCGCGACGGCGCCTCCTCGAGCGGCTCGACGCCGGCCGTCGCAGCGGCGGCCTCCACCTCCGCACCGGCAGCAGCACCGGCAGCAGCACCGGCAGCAGCACCGTCACCGGCGACGGCGCCGCTGTCGAGGCCCGCGTCCACGACCCCGTCACCGTCGGCGGGCTCGGCGACCGCGGCCGTGGCGTCGCCGCCCTCGGCACCCGCGACGCCACCGGCGCCCGCACCGGCGTCGCCGCCGGGAGCGGCGCCGGTCCCGTCGGCCGCGTCGTCGACGGCGACCTGGAGGCGGACGCCGTACATCGCCCCGACGACGGCGAGGACGTCGGCGAGCGGGTCGTTCGAGTCGACGGTGAGCCTCACGGGGAGCCCCTTCGGGTGCGGGACGGCAGCGACGAGCAGGGCCACATCGTAGGGGCGCGGGCCGCCGCGGGAGGGCCGTCGGCGGAGCCGCCCGGTAGCCTCCGGCGCGTGCCCGGCACCGCGCAGGTCCTCAGCGAGGTCGACGCCGGCGTCGCCGTCGTGACGCTGAACCGGCCGGACCGGCTCAACGCGGTCACGCAGGAGATGGGCGAGGCCTACCTCGCGGTCATGCGCGACGCGGACGCCGACCCCGCGGTCCGCGCCGTCGTGGTCACCGGAGCGGGCCGCGGGTTCTGCGCCGGTGCGGACCTGCAGCTGCTCGCCGCCATCGCCGACGGCACGTCCGACGCCGACTTCCCGCCGGACGGCGCGGTGTTCCCGCCGCGGCTGCGCAAGCCCGTCGTCGCCGCGGTGAACGGCCCCTGCGCGGGCCTCGGCCTCGTCATCGCCCTCGGCGCGGACGTGCGCGTGGCCGGCCCGGCGGCGACCTTCACCAGCTCGTTCGCCCGGCTGGGCCTCGTCGCCGAGTACGGCACGAGCTGGCTCCTGCCGCGCCTCGTCGGCCCGTCCCGGGCGCTCGACCTGCTGCTGTCCGCCCGCACCGTCGGCGCGGAGGAGGCCGAGCGCATCGGCCTCGTCGAGCGGCTCGCCGACGACGCGCGCGCGACGGCGGTCGGGTACGCGCAGGGGCTCGCCCGCAGCAGCTCCCCGCGCTCCATGGAGGCCGTGAAGCGCCAGGTGTGGGGCGACCTCGCCCGCAGCCGCGAGGACGCCCAGCGCGACGCCGCCGCCCTCATGCGCACCTCCCTCACCTGGCCTGACCTGCAGGAGGGCCTCGCCGCCCTCCGCGAGCGCCGCGCGCCGGACTTCCCGCCCCTCGCCGCGCCCGACCGGCCCGGCGGCCGCCCGTGAGGACCGTCGTCGCCACCCGATACCTCGCCCCGCTGCGCGAGGGCGGCTCGCTGCCCGGCCTCGTCGAGGCCGACGACCTGGGGACGTACGTCGTGAAGTTCCGCGGCGCCGGGCAGGGCCGCAAGGCGCTCGTGGCCGAGGTCGTCGCGGGCGAGCTCGCCCGCGCCCTCGGCCTGCGGGTGCCCGAGCTCGTCGTCGTCGACCTCGACCCGGCCTTCGCGCCCGGCGAGCCCGACGAGGAGGTGCAGGACCTCCTGCGGGCGAGCCCCGGCCACAACCTCGGCATGGACTACCTGCCGGGCTCGTTCGGCTTCGACCCCGTCGCCGACCGGGTGCCGGCCGACGAGGCGGCCCGCGTCGCCTGGTTCGACGGGCTCGTGCAGAACGTCGACCGCTCGTGGCGCAACCCCAACCTCCTGCGCTGGCACGGCGACCTGTGGCTCATCGACCACGGCGCGTCCCTCTACTTCCACCACGACTGGCGCTCCCGCGAGCGGGCGGCGGGGCGCCCGTACCCCGCCGCCGCCGAGCACGTCCTCCTCGGCCGCGCCGGACCGCTGCAGGAGGCGCACGACGCGCTCGCGCCGCGCGTCCCCGAGGTGCTGCCAGCCGTGCTCTCCGAGGTCCCGGACGGCTGGCTGGCCGACGAGCCGGGGTTCGACGGCCCGGACGACGTGCGCGCGGCGTACCTCGAGGTCCTCGGCGCCCGGGCCGCGGCGCCGGCGGCGTGGCTCCCCGCGATGGAGGCCGCCCGTGCCGCCCGCCGGTGAGGGGAGCGCCCGCCACATGTACGAGTGGGCGCTGCTGCGGCTCGTCCCGCGCGTGGAGCGCGGGGAGTTCGTCAACGCCGGGGCCGTCGTCTACTGCCGCTCGCTCGACTACCTCGCCGCGGCGACCCACCTCGACGAGGGGCGGGCCGCGGCGCTCGGCCCACAGCTCGACCTGGCGCTGGCCCGGCGGCACCTCGATGCCGCCGTGGCGCTGTGCGCCGGCGCGGACGCGGCCGGCGACAACGGCCGGCGGCCGATGGGCGAGCGCTTCCGCTGGCTGACCGCGCCGCGCAGCGCCGTGGTGCAGCCCTCGCCGGTGCACACGGGTGTGACGCACGACCCTGCCGCCGAGCTGCAGCGGATCCTCGCGACGCTCGTCCGCTGAGCCCTCCGCGGAGCTACGCTCGATGGTGCACGACGAGGAGGAGCTCGAGATGGTCGAGTACGACGCCGTCGTCCTCGCCGGGGGCGCGGCCAAGCGCCTCGGCGGCGCGGACAAGCCCGGCCTGGACTTCGGCGGACGCACGGCGCTGGACCGCGTGCTCGACGCGGTCGAGGGGGCCGAGCACACCGTCGTCGTCGGGCCCGCGCGCACGACGGACCGCTGCGTCACCTGGGTCCGGGAGAACCCGCCGGGGGCCGGCCCCGTCGCGGCGCTGCGCCACGGCCTGGCGTACGCGACCGCGGACCGCGTCGTCGTGCTCGCCGCGGACGTGCCGCTCGTGGACCGCGGGACGGTGGAGCGGCTCGTCGCCGCCGCCGAGGGCCACGACGGCGCGGTGCTCTGCGACGGCCGGCACGAGCAGTTCCTCCTCGCGGTGTACGACCACGACCGCCTCGCCGCGAACGTGGCGCCGCTGCCGGCGAGCGCGTCGCTGCGCCGGGCCGTCACCGGTCTCGACCTCGTCAAGGTGACCGACGACAACGGCGCGAGCCTCGACTGCGACACCTGGGACCAGGTCGAGCAGGTGCGCCAGCGGCTGTGACGGGCGTCCCGGACGATCCGGGGCGCCGGGGGCGTTGCACGGCGCGTACCCCCGAGCGAGGAGCCGTGCCGTGAAGGTCGAGGTCTGGTCCGACGTCGTCTGCCCCTGGTGCTACGTCGGCAAGCGCCGGTTCGAGGCGGCGCTGGCGCGCTTCGAGCACCGCGACGAGGTCGAGGTCGTGTGGCGCTCGTTCGAGCTCGACCCCGGCGCGGTGTCCGACCCGGCCGGCCACGAGCCCGGGCCCCACGACTACGCCGACCGGCTGGCCCGCAAGTACGGCGGCACCCGGGAGCGCGCCGGGCAGATGATCGCGACGATGGTCGACCAGGCCGCCGCCGAGGGCCTCGACCTGCGCTTCGACCGCGCCGTGCGCGCCGGCACGTTCGACGCCCACCAGGTGCTGCACCTCGCCGCGGACCGCGGCCTGCAGGACGCGGTGAAGGAGCGGCTGCTGCGCGGGTACTTCACCGAGGGCGAGGCGGTCGGCGACCGCGAGGTGCTGGTGCGGCTCGCCGCCGAGGCCGGTCTCGACGCCGACGAGGTGCGCGGCGCGCTCGAGCGCCAGGACCACGCCGAGGCCGTACGGGCGGACGAGGCCGAGGCCGCCGCGCTCGGCATCACCGGCGTGCCCTTCTTCGTCGTCGATCGGCGGTACGGCGTCTCCGGGGCCCAGCCGGCCGACCTGCTCCTGCAGGCGCTGCGCCAGGCGTGGGCCGAGGGTCACCGCATCACCGTGCTCGACGCCGTCGGCGCCCCGGGCGCCGGCGAGGCCTGCGGCCCCGAGGGCTGCTGACGCCCGGCGGGGGCAGCAGGGCCGGGCAGCAGGGCCGGGCTCACCCGAACGGGTAGCGCCCCGCCGCCTCCCACGGCCCGCCGCGGTAGTGCCACAGGGCGAGCCCGGCGGCCCGTACCGTCCACGGGCCGAACCCCGCGGACAGCTCCTCGAGCAGCGCCCGCGCCCGCTCGGGCTCCACCTTGTTCTGCACGGTGACGTGGGCGCGCGACCACGACGCGTCCTGGCGGGTGAGCCACGGTGCCCACGCGTCCGCGAGGCCGCGGCGCAGCGCGGTGAGCTCGGGCGCGTCGAGGTCGTACGCGACCCCGCGCCCGAGCGAGCGCACCCGGACCACGCGCACGGCGAACGGCGCGCGCCGGGCCGCCTCCGCGACCTCCTCCCGCACCTGCTCCAGCCGCTCCCCGGGCAGGGCGTGGAAGAGCGTGACGTGCGCGGCGAGGTGGTTGCGCTCGGGCGGGAAGTGGGCGCGCCGCAGCGCGTCGAAGCGCTCCTGGTCCTCGTCGTCGAGGGCGAGGGTGAGGACGAGGGGCGCCGGCGCGTTCACCGGGCCATCGTCACGCAGGCCCTCGCGGGGCGCTCCTCCCCGTGGTGCCGCACCGGCCTCAGGCGGCGCGCAGGCGCGCCATGGCGTGGGAGACGACGCTGAGCAGCGCCTGCTTCGTCGCCTGCCGGTCGCGGGCGTCGACGTAGAACACCGGCGTGCCGTCCCCGACGCCCAGCGCCGCGCGCACGTCGTCGAGAGCGTGCCGGGCGATCCCGTCGAAGCAGTTCACGGCGACCACGAACGGCAGCCCGCGCTCCTCGAAGTAGTCCACCGCCGCGAAGCACTGCTCGAGCCGGGTCGTGTCCACGAGGACGACCGCGCCGATGGCGCCGCGGACGAGGTCGTCCCACATGAAGACGAAGCGGTCCTGGCCCGGGGTGCCGAAGAGGTACAGCCAGAGGTGCCCGGGCAGGGCGATGCGGCCGAAGTCCATCGCGACGGTGGTGCTCGTCTTGCGGTCGGTGACGCCGCCCGCGTCGTCCACGCCGAGCGAGTGCTCGGTCATCGCCGCCTCGGTGCGCAGCGGCTCGATGTCGGAGATGGAGCCGATGAACGTCGTCTTGCCGACCGCGAAGCCCCCCGCGACGACGATCTTGGCGGTGACCGGCGGGCGGTGCTCAGAGGGTGGAGAGGCCATCGAGCACGCTCCTGAGGAACTGCGGGTCGGTCGGGTCGCCGGCGCCGGCAGCCCCGGCACCCGGCTCCTGCACGCTGACGCGGCCGGCGTCGCGCAGGTCGCCGACGAGCACCCGGACGACGCCGAGCGGCAGCGCGAGGTGCGCGGACAGCTCCGCGACGGAGAGGTACCGCTCGGCGCAGCGGCGCAGGATCGCCCGGCCCTCCGGGGTCGTGGTGCCGGTCGCGGCCGCCGGACCCGCGGGCGGGACCGGCGCGGGCGGGACCGCGCGGACGAGGGCCTCGAGCGCGAGCGGCGGCTCCCCCGCGCGGGTGCGGGTGCGCCCCCCGGTGAGGGTGTACGGCCGGACGGTGGGCGCGTCGTCCTCGGCCGGCGGGACGGTCGCCACGCTCACGCCCCGACCGGCGCGTCGAGGGGCAGGCGCGCCCGCGCGGCGGCGACGAGCTGCGGGGTGAGCACGGCCTCGGCCCGCTCGACGAGCAGCGTCATCTCGTAGCCGACGAGCCCCACGTCGCACTGCGCGTCGGCCACCACCGCGACGACGGAGCCGTCGCCCACGCTCGTGGTGAAGAGGAACAGCCCGTCGGTCTCGACGACGCACTGCAGGACGCGTCCGCCGCCGAGGTGGCGCGCGGCGCCGCGGGTCAGGCTCGACAGGCCGGACACGATGGCGGCGACCTGGTCGCCGGACGTGCGGTCCAGGCCGTCCGACATCGCCATGAGCAGGCCGTCGGCCGACACGACGAGGACGTGGCGCACGTCGGGGACGGACTGCACGAAGGAGCGCAGCAGCCAGGTGAACCCGGCCGCGTCGGGCGCGGTGGTGCTCATGCGAGGGGTCCTTCCGGAGGGGTACGGGGGACGGGCCGGGTCAGGCGGTGCCGGTGCTGCCGGGCGTGGCGGCGGGGGCGGCGGGGCGGACCGGCGCCTCCCCCCCGGCCCCGCGGGCGGCGGCCGAGCGGCCGCGCTCGACGCCCTGGCGGAAGCCGCTCAGGCGCGAGCGGACCTGCTCGGCGTCGCGGGACCGCGGTGCGGGCTGCGCGGGCGGTGCGGCCGGTGCGGGCGATGCGGCCGGGGAGCCCGCGGCGGCGGCCCCGCCCGGCGCGCCCGCGGAGGCGGCGGTCGCGCCGGCGGCGGTCCCGGTGCGCGGAGCGCGGCGGGCGAGCCCAGCGGGACCCTCCACCCGGGTCTGCTCCGGCGCGTAGCCCTGGGAGAGCCGGGTCAGCTCGGCCAGGGCGGCCGAGGCCAGCTGCGCCCCGCCGGAGACCGTCTCCGCGGCCTCCGGCGCGTCCCAGCCCCCGGCCGGGACGACCGGTGCGGGCGCGGGGCGCCCCGGCTCGGCGACCGGCCGGTAGTCCGGCAGGGACGCGGCCACGGCCGCCCGGGCCGCCGCGGCGAAGTCCTCGACGCGCCCGTCGAGCCCGGCCACGGGGGCCTGCGCAGCGGGTGCGGGGCGCTGCGGCGCTGCACCGCGCTGCGGCAGGGCGGTACCGGGAGCACCGGGGGCACCCGGGGCACCGGGGGCACCGGTCGCCGCGGACGGGGTGCCCGCCGGAGCGGGGGCGTCGGGGGCGAAGGGGACGGTCGGGGTGCCCGCGCCCCCGCGCACGGCGGGGCTGCCGGTGGCGGCGGGGGCCGGGGGCGCACCGGCAGGTGCACCGACGGGTGCACCGGGGGACGCGCCGGGCGATGCGCCGGCGGGTGCACCCGGGACGGTGCCCGGGGGCAGCGGGGCGCTGCCCGGCGCGGCCCACGGGTCGGCCGAGGCGCCCGTCGGGGCGGGCACGGGCACGGGCGCAGGAGTGCGCGCAGGAGCGGGCGCGGCGCCGGCCACGGGGGTGGCGCCGGCCGCGGGGGCGGGGGCAGCGGCGGTCCGTGCCGGGGCGGGCGCGACGCCGGGGGCGAGGCCGGGCGCGAGGCCCGGGACCACGGGGGCGCTCGCGGGGGCACCGGCGGGGGGGCCGGCGGGGGCCGCGCGCCGGACGAGCGGCGCGACCTGCGGCGCGGCCTGCGGTGCGGCGTGCGGTGCGGCGTGCGGCGCGACCTGCGGCGCCGGTGCGGCGCCAGCGGCGCGGCCGGCGGCGGACGACCGCGGCGGCAGGCCCGCCGGGGCGGGCACCGACGACGGCCCGGGACCGGCCGGCGCCCCGGCCGAGGCCGCCGACCCGGCGCCGGCGGGGCCGGCAGCGGGGCCGCCGGCGGTGCCGGCAGCGGGGCCGGCAGCGGGGCCGGCAGCGGGGCCGGCAGCGGGGCCGGCAGCGGGGCGCGACGGCGCCGAGGGCGACGGCGCGACGGCGCCGCCCGCACCGGCGGCGGGGACGGCAGGCAGAGCGGGGACGGCGGGCACGGCGGGCACGGCGGGCGCGGCGCCGCGGCCCCGGCGGCCGCGGCCGCGGACGGGGAGGACGTCGACGGCGGCGGCGTACACCGGCGCCGGCCCGGCGGGCGCCACCGGCGCGGCGCCCGCGGGCTCCCCGCCCGCCGCATCGGGGCCGGCGGCAGAGACAGAGGCAGGGGCAGGGGCAGGGGCGGCGGCAGCAGCGGGACCCGCGGCGGGGCCGCGGCGCAGCCGGCCGAGGAGGGAGCGGCGCGGCTCGACGTACTCGGCGGCGTCGCGCACCGCGTCCAGGCCGGGCAGCAGCGCCGGCTCGTCCTCGGCGGCGGCGGCGGGCGCGGCGACGGGGACCGCCGCAGCGTCCCCGGTCGCCGCAGCGGTGGACGGCGCGGGAGCGGCGGCGGGCGCGGCGCCGCGCGCCGCGGTCCCCGCCCGGCCCCGCGCGAGGACGGGGGCGGGCAGGAGCACCTCGGCGACGGTGCCGCCGCCGTCCCGGGCGCGCAGCACGACGGTGGCGCCGAGGCGCGCGGCGAGGCGGCCGACGACGAGCAGGCCGAGGCGCTGCCTGACGGCGGTGCCGACGGGCGGCGGGGAGGCCACGCGGGCGGTGGCGGCCTCGTACTCCCCGTCCGCCATGCCGATGCCGCGGTCGGCGACGACGAGGCGCACGCCGTCGCCGGCGGGCTCGGCCGTGACGGTGACGCGGGTGCCCGGGTCGGACGAGCGGGCGGCGTTCTCCAGCAGCTCGGCGAGCAGGTGCGCGGCGGGCAGCGCGGCGCGGCCGTCGACGAGCAGGTCGCCGTGCTCGTCGGGGGCGTCGACGCGGTCGTACTGCTCGATCTCGGAGGCGGCGGTGCGCACGACGTCGACGAGCGGCATGGGACGGCGCAGGCGGCGGTTGGCGTCGACGCCGGCGAGCACGAGCAGGCTCTCGGCGCCGCGGCGCATGCGCGCCGCGAGGTGGTCGAGGCGGTAGAGCTCCTCGAGCCGGTCGGGGTCCTCCTCGCTGCGCTCGAGCCGGTCCACGACGGCGAGCTGGCGGCCGAGCAGGCCCTGGTTGCGGCGGGCGACGTGCACGTACGTCGCGGCGAGCCCCTCGCGCAGCGCCGCCTGCTCGCGGGCGAGCTCGACGGTCGTGGCGCCGACCGCGCCGAGCGCGGCGGCGACGCGGGCGACCTCGTCGTCGCCCTCGACGGGGACGAGCGGCTCGGGCAGGGCGGCGTCCGGCCCACCGGCGACGACCGCGGGCAGGGCCGCGCCGAGCGCGTCCGCGGCGGCGGCGAGCCGCACGAGCCGGCCGGCGAGGCGGCGCGCGGCGCCGAGCACGAGGGCGGCGCCGGCCACCAGGCCGAGCGCGCCGAGCGCTGCCGCGGTACGGGCCTGCCCCGCCGCGGAGGCCGCGTCCTCGCGGGCCTGGGCGTCCAGGGCGGCGAGGAGCGAGGACTCGGTCGCGTCGAGGGCGTCGCCCGCGGCGGTGAGCGCGTCGACGGTGGCGGGACGGGCGAGCGGGTCGGCGTCGAGGGCGGCGCGCGCCGCGGCCACGTCGCGCCCGGTGCGGGCGACCTCGGCGGCGGCCCCGTCGTCCTGGCGGGCCGCGTCGACGGCGGCGCGGGCGAGGGCGGCGTCGGTGAGCCCGCGCGCGTCGGCGAGGGCGCCGAGCGCGGCGGGGCCCCCGTGCAGCGCCCGCACGGTCGCGCCGCGCTCGCGGACGACGGCGTCGCCCGCCGCGCCGGCGGACCCGGCGGCCGCGGTCAGCTCCTGCACCCGGTCCGCGGCCCCGCCGCGGGTCGCGCCGTCGGCCACGAGCAGCCCGGCGACGACGAGCAGCAGGGCGACGGGCACGGCGACGAGCGCGAGGAGGGTGGCCCTGATCCCGAGCACCGGTCGCGGCATCTGACGCATCTCCTGGAGGGGTCGGTGGTGGGTGGGCGGGCGCTGGTCGCCCGCGGCCGCGGCGGCGGCCCCGGTCCTCCCTCGGCACGCCGGCCCCGCGGCTTGACCCCGTGTCCCCCGGACGCGCCGGCGCGCCTGCGTGACAGGGGCGGGTCCCGCGTGGTGGGGCCCCGGCGGCTAGCGTCGCGGCGTGCCCGACGCCCTCCCCTGGTCCGCGGCGCGCGACGCCGCCGGGGCGGAGGGCGCGCGGCTGCGCGCGGGGCTGCCCGTGGAGCGGGTGCCGCTCGCGGCGGCGGCGGGGCGCGCGCTCGCCGCCGACCTCGTGGCCGACGCGGACCTGCCCCCGGCCCCGACGAGCGCCATGGACGGCTGGGCGGTGGCCGGGCCCGGCCCCTGGCAGGTCACCGGGGCGGTGCTCGCCGGCCAGCGCCCGGCGCCGCTGCCCCCCGGTACGGCCGTGGTGGTCGCCACCGGCACCTGGCTGCCCCCGGGCGCCGAGGCGGTGCTGCGCCGCGAGCACGGCGGCGTCGAGGGCGGCACCCTGCGCGCCGCCGCCCCCGGGGCCCCGGCCGCCGGGCGCGACGTGCGCCCGCGGGGCGAGGAGGTGCTGCGCGGCACCCCGCTGGTGCCGGCCGGCGCCCGCGCGACGCCGGCCGTGGTCGCGCTGGCCGCGGCCGCCGGGCACGACGACCTCGCCGTGCGCGCCGTCCCCCGCCTCGCCCTGCTCGTGGTCGGCGACGAGCTGCTCGCCGCCGGCCCGCCCCGCGACGGCAAGGTGCGCGACGCGCTCGGCCCCGCGCTGCCGGCCTGGTTCCGCGCCCTCGGCGCCGCGCCGCGCACCGAGCGCGTGCCGGACGACCCCGACGCGCTCGCCGCGGCCCTCGCCCGGCCCGCGGACGTCGTCGTGACCACGGGCGCGACCGCCGCGGGCCCGGCGGACCACCTGCGCCCCGTCCTGCGCCGGCTCGGCGCCCGGCTCCTCGTACCGTCCGTCGACGTGCGCCCGGGGCACCCGATGCTGCTCGCGCGCCTGCCGGACGGCACCCCCGTCGTCGGCCTGCCGGGCAACCCGCTCGCGGCCGCGGCCGGGGTGCTGACCCTCGTCGCCCCGCTGCTCGGCGCCGGGGCCGGCCGCCGCTGCGCGCTCGCCGCGCCGCTCCCCGCGGGGCGCGCCACCCGGCTCGTCCCGGTCCGCGACGGCGCGCCCTGCGCGCACACCGGCCCCGGGATGCTCCGCGGCCTCGCCGCGGCCGACGGCGTCGCGGTCGTCCCGCCGGGCGAGGGGGCGTCCGAGGGGCCGTACGAGGTCCTCGACCTCCCCCGCTGACGCGCGTCAGCCCGCCGCGGCCCCGGCGCGGGCCGCGGCCCCGTCCGGCTCCGCGGCCCCGCTCGGCTCCGCGGGGGCGCCGACCCGTCCGGCGTCCAGCGCGGCCTCGAGCTCGTGCGCGGGCAGCGGGCGGCTGAAGAGGTAGCCCTGCGCCTTCGGCACGCCGAGCCGGTGCAGGGTCCGGGCGACGTCGGCGGTCTCGACGCCCTCGGCGATGACGTTGAGCCCGAGCTCGTCCGCGAGCGCGACGACGGCGCGGACGATCGCCACGTCGCGGCGGTCCTCGTGCAGCCCGGTGACGAACGACCGGTCGATCTTCAGCGCCTGCACCGGCAGCTGCTTGAGCCGCCCCAGCGAGGAGTAGCCGGTGCCGAAGTCGTCCACCCCGACGCGCAGCCCCGCCGCCGCGAGCTCGCGCAGCACCGCGACCGCGCGCTCCTCGACGAGCGAGGTCTCGGTGACCTCTACGCGCAGGAGCCGCGGGTCGCAGCCCTGCGCCGTAGCGAGCCCGAGCAGGTGGGCGGCGAAGCCGGGGCGGGCGAGGTCGCTGCTGCTCACGTTGACCGCGACGGGCAGCGCGCGTCCGGCGCGGTCCCAGGCCGCCGCCTGCGCGGCGGCCATCGTCACGACGGCGTCGGTGAGCGCGCCGACGAGGCCGGCGGACTCGGCGAGCGCGACGAAGTCGGCCGGGCTCTGCGGCCCGAGGCGGGGGTGGTCCCAGCGCAGCAGCGCCTCCACGCTCGACACCTCGCCGGTGCCGAGCAGCACCACGGGCTGGTACGCGAGCCGGAGCCCGCCCCCGTCGATCGCCGCGCGCAGGTCGGCGAGCAGCTCGAGGCGGCCCCGGGGGTCCGCGTCGGCCGCGACGTCGTAGCGCGCCCAGCCGGCGTGCCCGCGCTTGGCGCGGTACATCGCGAGGTCCGCCCGCTTGAGCAGGTCGACCTCGTCGCACCCGTCCTGCGGGGCGACGGCCACGCCGACGCTGCCGCCGAGGACGACGGCGCCCGCGCTCGTGGCGTACGGGGCCCCGAGCGCCCCGCGCAGCGCCGCGGCGACGCGCTCGGCGTCGGCGGGCGAGGCCAGCCCGGGCAGGCCGACGAGGAACTCGTCGCCGCCGAGGCGCGCCACGACGTCGCCCTCGCGCACGACCGCGCGCAGCCGCGCGGCGACCTCCTGCAGCACGGCGTCGCCCGCGGCGTGCCCCAGCGAGTCGTTGACGTCCTTGAAGCCGTCGAGGTCGAGGACGACGACCCCGGTGCAGCGCCCGGCGGGCGCGTCCGCGGCGAGGGCGGCGGCGAGGCGCTCGTCGACCTCGCGGCGGTTGAGGAGCCCGGTGAGCTGGTCCTCGCGGGCCATGCCCTCGAGCCGGCGGGTGAGCTCGAGCTGGCGGTGCAGGCTGGACCACTGGGACTCGCGGCAGGCCAGCCCGACGGCCGACTGCGCGAGGAGCAGCACGACGAGCAGCGTCGCCGCGGGCGTGACGGGCCCGGCGACGACGAGGACGGCGAGCCCGGTGAGCGGGACGACGGCGCTGAGCACGACGAGCCCGAGCGGCGGGCAGGTCAGCGAGGAGAAGGCGAGCACGAGCGGCAGCACCGCCAGCAGCGGGCTCGCGGAGCCGCCGTCGAGCGCGGCCGCGACGCCGAGGACGACGCACAGCGCGCTGCACCACCCGTACAGCGCGACCTGGCCGGCCCGCGAGCGCGGGAGCCGCACGAGGAGCGGGCTGAGGGCCGCGACGGCGAGGGCCGTCGGCACGAGCAGCGCCGCGGCGGGCCGGTCGCCGAGCACGACGTACGCCGCCACCAGCAGGGCGGTGCCGGCGGCGAGCGCGGCGCCGGCGCGCAGGTGCCCGGCCCACAGCGCGGGCTCGCCCTGCGACGCGGCGCAGCGCGCATGATCACGACGAGGCACGCCACGCCATCGGCCGGGGCCGTGTCGACCTGAGCCCCCGGGCCTGCCGTACGGTCTCCCGCGTGAGCGCGGACCCCCACCTGCCGCAGCGCATCCCGCGGTCCCTGCTCCCGCGGCGCCGGCGGCCCGCCGCCGGCCCCGGGCCGGTGTCCCTGCCGCGGCCGGAGACCGGGCCGCTCGCCCAGGTGCTCAAGCGGATGGTCGTCGCCGCCGCCGTCCTGGCCGCGACGGTCGGGATCGTGTACGCCGACCGCGACGGCTACCGCGACGGCGACGAGGTGGGCAGCCTGACGCTGCTCGACGCGGCGTACTACGCGACCGTCACCCTGTCCACGACCGGGTACGGCGACATCACCCCGGTCACCGACCAGGCGCGGCTCGTCAACGTCCTCGTCGTGACCCCGCTGCGGGTCCTGTTCCTCATCATCCTCGTCGGCACCACCCTCGAGGCCCTCACCGAGCGCAGCCGCGAGCAGTGGCGCGTCGACCGCTGGAGGAGCGCGTTGAAGGACCACACCGTGGTCGTCGGGTTCGGCACCAAGGGCCGCAGCGCGGTGCGCACCCTGCTGGGCCAGGACGCGCCCCCCACGTCGATCGTCGTCGTCGACCCCTCGCCCGAGGCCGTCGCGGACGCCAACCGCGAGGGCATCGCCGGCGTGGTCGGCGACGCGACGCGCAGCGAGGTGCTCGCGCGCGCGGAGGTGGGGCGCGCCCGCCGGATCATCGTCGCCGCCCAGCGCGACGACACCGCCGTCCTCGTCACCCTCACCGCCCGGGCGCTCAACCCGCACGCGGTCATCGTGTCCTCGGTGCGCGAGTCGGAGAACGCCCCGCTGCTGCAGCAGAGCGGCGCCAGCACCGTCATCACCTCCTCCGACGCCGCCGGCCGCCTGCTCGGCGTGGCCAGCACCAACCCGAGCCTCGGCGAGGTGCTCGAGGACCTGCTGGTGCCGGGCTCGGGCCTGCAGCTCACCGAGCGCGTCCTGCGCACCGGCGAGGTGGGGCGCTCGGTGAAGGACCTGCCGGACATCGTGCTGGCCGTGGTGCGCAACGGGAAGGTCCGGCTCTACGACGACCCGGCCTGCGAGCAGCTGCGCCAGGACGACCGCCTCGTCGTGCTCGACACCCGGGGCCCGCACGCCACGTCGCAGGACGACCTGGCGCGGTGAGCGGCGCCCGCCCCGGCGGGTAGCGTCCGGGCCGTGCGAGCCGTGACGATCCCCCAGCCCGGCGGTCCCGAGGTCCTCACCTGGGCGGAGGTCCCCGACCCGGTGGCCGGCCCGGGCGAGGTCGTGCTCGACGTCGCCGCGAGCGCGGTCAACCGGGCCGACCTGCTGCAGCGGCAGGGGCACTACCCCCCGCCGCCGGGCGCGCCGGCGTACCCCGGGCTGGAGGCGTCGGGCCGCGTCGCGGCGCTCGGCGAGGGCGTGGACGGCTGGGCCCTGGGCGACGAGGCGTGCGCGCTGCTCGCCGGCGGCGGGTACGCCGAGCGGGTCGCCGTGCCGGCGGGCCAGCTGCTGCCCCGGCCCGGGGGGCTGTCCCTCGAGGAGTCCGCGGCGCTGCCCGAGACCGTCTGCACGGTCTGGTCCAACGTCTTCGTGCTCGCGGCGCTGCAGCCCGGCGAGACGCTGCTCGTGCACGGCGGCGCCTCGGGGATCGGCACGACCGCCATCCAGCTCGCGAAGGCGCTCGGCGCGCAGGTGGTCGTCACGGCGGGCACGCCGGAGAAGCTCGCGCGGTGCCGCGGGCTCGGCGCGGACGTGGCGGTGTCCTACCGGCACGAGGACTTCGTCGAGGCGGTGCGCGGCGCGACCGGGGGCCGCGGCGCGGACGTCGTGCTCGACGTCGTCGGCGCGGCGTACCTGCAGCGCAACGTCGAGGCGCTCGCCGTCAACGGGCGCCTCGTCGTCATCGGGCTGCAGGGCGGGCGGCGCGCCGAGCTCGACCTGTCCGCGCTCATGGCCAAGCGGGCGGCGCTGCTGGCGACGAGCCTGCGCTCGCGCCCCGTGGCCGAGAAGGCCGCCGTCGTGGCCTCGGTGCGCGAGCACGTCTGGCCGCTCGTGGCCGCCGGCGCGCTGCGCCCGGTCGTGGACCGCCGCTTCCCCCTCGCGGACGCCGCGGCCGCGCACGCGCACCTGGAGTCGGGCACCCACGTCGGCAAGGTCCTGCTCGTCCGGGGCTGAGTGCGCCAGGCTGGGCCGACCGCCAGCCCCCGGGAGGCCCCGTGTCGTTCTTCCTGCCGCCGCACCCCTACCCGCCGGCCCGCCACGAGGGCCCGCCGGCCGCGTCGGCCCGCTGGCGCCGGGCGGGCGGCCCGCCGGACGTGGTGTCGCGCACCGGCTCCTGCGACCACCTCGCCACGGGGGCGACGACGCGCGGCGACTACGGCCTCTACCGCTGGGACATGGGCCCGGAGCCGAGCGGGCCCTCCCCGCACGTGCACCGGACCATCTCCGAGGCCTTCTTCGTGCTCTCCGGCGTCGTGCGCCTGCACGACGGCACCGGGTGGGCGGACGCGCGCCCCGGCGACTTCGTCCACGTCCCCGAGGGCGGCGTCCACGGCTTCCGCAACGAGTCCGGGGAGCCGGCCTCGATGCTCATCCTCTTCTCCCCGGGCGCCCCGCGGGAGCGCTACTTCGAGGGCCTGGCGCACCTCTCGCTCGGCGGGGAGCGCCCGTCGGACGAGGAGATGGCCGAGTTCTACGCCCGCCACGACACCTGGTGGGTCGGGGACTAGCCCCGTCCCCCGCGCGACCGCCCGCCAGGTCGGGACGCGCGCCCCTGGGACCCGGGACGCCGGGCGCCGCAGAGTCTGCGGTGCCCCCGCTGAGGGGGACGGGGCCGCGGGGGGCGGCCCCGACGCGAGGGCCCGGGAGCACCGGGCCGGACCAGGGGGACGCAGTGAGCACGACGACGACGGTGCCGGCGGCGCGGGGCGCGGCGGCACGGGGGGACCGGACGGGCCGGGGGGCCCGTACGGGCCGCGGCTGGGCGGTCGCGGGGCTGGCGGCGGGGGCGCTGGGGGGCGCCGGCATCGCCGCCAGCATGGGGGTCGACGCGGTCTACGACCCGGAGATCCAGGGCGACGCCGCCGCGATCGCCGAGCGGCTGGGGGAGCAGGTCCCCGCGATCCTCGTCTTCCACGTGGCGACGATGGTCTCGGCCCTGCTGCTGCTCGTCTTCGCGGCGGGCCTGCGGCGCCGGCTGGCGGCGCAGGCGCCGGCCGACGGGCTGCTGCCGCAGGTGGCCTCGTACGGCCTCCTGCTCGTCTCCGTCGCGGGCCTCATGGGCACCGCGCTGACGACGGAGATGGCGTTCGCCCTCGCCTCGGACGACGACGTGATCGTGCCCGAGGTGGCCGTGTGGTTCGGGCACTGGACCGGCACGGTGCCGTGGCTCTGGGTCGGCGCGGGGGTCGCCGCCCTGTGCGTCGCGGTCGCGGCGCTGCGCCACGGGGCCGCGCCGCGCTGGCTCGGCTGGACCAGCGCCGTGCTCGGCGGCCTGACGGTGCTGCTCGGCGTCTCGCCGCTGCAGTACCTGGCCGGGATGCTCGGCCCGGTGTGGGTCCTCGTGGCCTCGCTGGCCTTCCTGGCCGGCGACCGCCGGGCCTGAGGCCCCGGGTCCCCCGGGCACCGGTCCCCCGGAAGCGCTGAGGAGTCCGACGGTGACGACCTACAGTCCCGCCGTGACCGATCTGAGGAGCGCTCCCGCAGGGACCGCCCGTCCCGCCGCGACGGGGGTGCGGCGGGGCCCGGCCCCGGGGGGACCGACCACGGCCGGCGGCCTGCCGCGCACCGCGGCGGCCGTCGGCCTGCTGGCGTGGGGGCTCGGCCTCGCCTCGGCGGTGCTCCTCGCCGCGGCGCGCCCGCCGGCGACCGAGGGGCTGTGGTTCTACGCGGTCGACGTGACGGTCGCCGCCGTGTACGGCACCGTCGCCGCGGTCGTGCTGTCCCGCCGCCGGCACGTGGTGCCGTGGCTCCTGGCCCTCGCCGCGGTCGGCGGGGGCCTCGCCGCGCTCGGGTACGCCTGGGGCGAGCTGTCCCGGGCCCGGCCGGCGGTGCCGCCGCTGCCGTGGCTCGTCGACCTGCAGGGCATCGCCTGGGTCCCCGGCACGCTCGCGCTCTTCCTCGTCGTGCCGTGGCTCGTGCGGGACCACCCGCTGGGCCGGGCCCGCTGGGGCCTGGCCGCCGGCTCCGCGCTGACCGTGGCGGTCACGGCGGTGAACGTCCTGCACCGCGACGGGGACGAGCCGCCGCTCTACCTCGCCGCGATCGCCGTCGGGCTGCTCGCCGCGGCCGACGCCGCGCTGCGGCGCGCCCGCGGGCCGGTGGCGGAGCGGGTCGGGCTGGGCTGGCTGGCCGTCGGCACGCTCGTCATGGCCCTGTCCTTCCTGCCGCTCGCGGTCCCGTCGCTCTGGACGGTCCTGCCGCTGTGGTTCCTGCCCTCGCTGCACCTCGCGGCGCAGGCGGTGTTCCCGGGCGCGGTGCTCGTCGCGGTGCTGCGCCAGCGCATGTGGGGCCTGGACCTGCCGGTGAGCCGGGCCGTGCTCGGCGGGCTGCTGACGACCGGGCTCGTCGTGCTCTACGTCGCCGTCGCCACCGTCGCGGCCCGGCTGCTGCCCGGTGGGGACCAGGTGCTGGCCGCGGCCGCCGTCGCCGTGGCGGTGCAGCCGGCGCGCACCTGGCTGCAGCGGCGGGTCACGCGCCTGGTGCACGGCGACGCGGTGGAGCCGACGCGCACGGTGCGCCGGCTGGGCCGTCACCTGGGCCGCGCCCAGACCGCGGACGAGCTGCTCGCCGGCCTCGTCGAGACGGTGGGCGCGGCGCTGCGGCTGGAGTCGGCCGAGCTCGTCGTCGAGGGCGCGACGGCCGCGGCCTGGGGCGCCCCGACGAGCACCCCGGTCGACGTGCGCCTCGTGCACGGCACCGAGGAGGTGGCGGTGCTGCGGGTGACCGCACCGCCGGGCGAGGCGCTGGGCGCGCGCGAGCGGCGGGCGCTCGACGAGCTCGCCTCGGTGGTGTCCGCGGGCGTGGCCCTGGCCCGCACCTCGCGCGACCTGGAGGCGGCGCGCGACCGGCTCACCTCCGTACGGCTCGAGGAGCGGCGGGTCGTCCGGCGCGAGCTGCACGACGGGCTCGGCCCGTCGCTGGCCGGCATCCGCCTGGCGCTGCAGGGCGCGCGCAACCTCGTCGCCACCGACCCGGCCGCGGCCGGGGAGCTGCTGGCGGCGCTGCAGGCCGAGCTCGACGCGCGGGTCGACGACGTACGGGCCCTCTCGCGCAGCCTGCTGCCGCCGGCGCTGGAGACCCTCGGGCTGGGGCCGGCGCTGTCCGAGCTGGCGGCCCGGCACCGCGAGGCCGGGCTGGAGGTCGAGGTGCGCTGCGACGGCGCCGACGGGCTGGAGCCGCGGCTGGCCGCGGCGACGTACGGGATCGTGGTCGAGGCGGTGACCAACGTCGCCCGCCACAGCGGCGCGACCCGGTGCACCGTCGAGGTCGTCGTGGAGGACGCCGTGCTCGTGGTCGTCGACGACGACGGGACGGGGGTGCCCGCCGACGCGGTCCCCGGCGTCGGCACGAGCTCGATGCGCGAGCGGGCGCAGGAGCAGGGCGGCAGCCTCGCCGTGCTGCCCCTGCAGCGCGGCACCCGCGTGCGGGCCGAGCTGCCGGTGGGGCTGCGGTGAGCGTGCGCGTCGCGGTGGTCGACGACCACCCCGTCTTCCGGCTGGGCATGGCGGCGCTGCTCGGCACGCTCGACGGCATCGAGGTGGCGGCGCAGGCGGCCTCGCGCGCGGAGGCGCTGGAGGTCGTCGGCGACGGCGTCGACGTGGTGCTCATGGACCTGCACCTGGGGGACGAGTCGGGCATCGAGGCGACCCGCGACCTGCTCCGCGCGCACCCGCACCTGCGCGTGCTCGTGGTGACGATGCTCGAGGACGAGGAGTCCGTCGTGGCCTCGCTGCGGGCGGGCGCCCAGGGCTACCTGCTCAAGGGGGCCTCCCCCGCGGAGGTCGAGCGGGCGGTGCGCGCGGTGACCAACGGCGAGGTGATCCTCGGCCCGCAGGTGGCCGCGCGGGCGCTGGCGGCGCTCTCCGGCGCGCGGTCCGTGTCCGCCGTGCCGTTCCCGGAGCTGACCGACCGCGAGCGCGAGGTCCTCGACCTCGTCGCCCGCGGCTACGACAACACGACCATCTCCCGCCGGCTCGTGCTGTCGACCAAGACGGTGCGCAACCACGTGGCGAACGTCCTCGCCAAGCTCGCCCTGCCCGACCGGTCCGCGGCGATCGTCCGGGCGCGCGAGGCGGGGCTGGGCGCCGACTGAGGGGCACCCTCAGAGCACCGACGCCCCCGGCGGCAGCCCCGTGCGCCGCCCGGTGGCGGTGAGCAGCAACGGCCCGCTCGTGCCGTCCGCGACCGCGAGGTCGACGACGACGGCGAGCGCCTCGCGGGCCGCCGTCGCCGGGACGTCCGGGGGCAGGCCGAGGGCGGCGGCGAGGTCCGCGCCGTGCACGGCGAGCTCGACGGTGCGCGTCGGCAGGTAGGCGTCGAGCCGCATCCCGCCGGCCAGCGTGGTGAGGAGCTCGGTCCCGTCGCAGCCCTCGACGAGCCGGACGACCCGGGCCGCGAGCGCGGCCACCGCCGCGGCGGGGTCCTCGCCCAGCGCGGCACCGGCGTCGCGGCCCCGCTGCACCACCCCGGGCCCGGACGCCAGGGCGCGGACCGCGCGGTAGTAGTCGGGGGCGCTGGCGACCTCCACGGCCGCGGCCGGCCGCGCGAGGTACTCCTCGACGGTGAGGAACGAGCGGCTCGCGTGGCCGACGAGGGCGCGCACGTCCCACGCGCCGAGCCCCGGCCGCTCCCAGCGGTCGCCGACGAGGGCGGCGGCGCGCACGAGCCAGGCCGCGGCGTCGGCGTACGCGCGGCGGGAGGCGTCCCATCCGTTGGTCATGCCGGGAGGCTAGGGGGCGGCGGGCCGCCCGCGCGGTGCATCAGGGGGACCTCCCGGCCCCTCCCTCAGGGGACGGGGCCCGACGGCGAGGGGGGCGGCATGGAGCAGGGACCGGCGCACGACGAGGTGGCGGGGCTGGTGGACCGCGCCCGGCGCGCCGCGGTCGCGTACCTGGGGGGCGACCTGCGGGAGTACGCGCGGCTCCTGCCCCACGCGGAGGGCTCCTCGCTGTTCCCGCCGGACGGGGGCGGCGCGGTCCGGGGGTTCGACCTCTCCGACGAGCACGTGCGGGCGACGGCGGAGTACTTCCGGGGCGGCGAGGCGGACCTGGAGGTCCACGCGGCGCACACGTCGCGCGACGTGGTCGTCCTGGTGGCCGTCGAGCGCCAGCGCGGCCTGGTGGGCCCGTTCCCCGAGCAGGACTGGTCGCTGCGCGTCACGCTCGTCCTGCGCCGGGCCGGCGCCGGCTGGGAGCTCGTGCACCGCCACGCCGACGCCCTGGTGCACCGGGTCGGGATGGACCAGCTGGCGGCGATGGCGCGGGGCGACCTCGGCGGGGCGCCGCCCCCGGCCTGACCGCCACCCCCTTCCGCACCGCCGCGCGCAGGGCCAGAGTGGTGCCCGTGGGCGGGCGCACCCGGCTGACCGGGGAGCAGGTGGCGGCGGCGGGCCTCGAGGGGTGGGCGCTGCTCCTCGGCGGGCTGCAGACCCGTGCCCGCACGGGGGACTTCGCGACCGGGCTGGCCCTCGTGGCCGCGGTCGGCGCGGCCGCCGAGGAGGCGGACCACCACCCCGACGTGGACCTGCGCTACGCGCACGTCGACCTGCGCCTCACGAGCCACGACGCCTGGGGCGTGACCGGGCGCGACGTCCGCCTAGCCAGGACGGTCACCAGCATCGCCGAGGGGCTCGGCGTCGGGCTCGACCGCAGCACGGTGTCGCGGCTGGAGCTCGCCCTCGACACCCCCGACCGCGCCGCCGTGCAGCCCTTCTGGCGGGCGGTGCTCGGCATGGACGGGCGGACCGCGCCGGGGGTCGACGACGAGCTCCGCGACCCGTACGGCGCCCTGCCCCCGGTCCGGTTCCAGCGCTCCGGCACCGAGGAGCCGCGCCAGCGGTGGCACCCCGACCTCTGGCTGGACCCGGCGCAGGTGCAGCCGCGGATCGACGCCGCGGTCGCGGCGGGCGGGACGCTGGTCAGCGACGCGCACGCCCCCCGCTCCTGGGTGCTCGCCGACGCCGAGGGCAACCGGGTCTGCCTGTGCACGTGGCAGGGGCGGGGCTGAGCCCGCCCGTCCTCACCCGGGGCGCACCAGCCCGTCCAGGACCGTCTCGAGGAGCGGCTCGACGTGCTCGGCGGGCCCGCGCACGGCGGCGACGGCGAGCACGAGGTCCACGACCTGCTCGATGGTGAGGTCGGCGCGCGCCCGCCCGGCCGCCTGCGCGCGGGCGAGCAGCGGCCGCACGGCCGCGACCAGCGCCTCCCGCCCCTCCCCGATCCCGGCCGCGTCGTGCCCGGGCTGCGCCAGCAGCTCGGCGACGACGTCGCGCTTGGCCCGGGCGAAGGCGAAGAACGAGCGCGCCCAGCCCGCGAGGGCCGCTCCCGGGTCGTCGGCCGCCGCGGCGGCCCGCGCCGCCTCCAGCGCGGTGGCGACCTCGTCGGCGTACACCGCCTCGAGCAGCTCCCGGCGCCCCGGGAAGTTGCGGTAGAGCGTGGCCATGCCGACCCCCGCCCGGCGGGCGACGGCCGCCATCGAGGTCTCACCGCCCTCGGCGAAGGCCGCACGGGCGGCCGCGAGCACCTTGTCGCGGTTGCGCCGGGCGTCCGCGCGGCGGGCCGGTGGTTGCAAGCGGACAGCCTGTCCACTACCGTCGATCTGGACAGGCTCTCCGGTCATGCCGGGAGCGTACCCCCCACCCACCCGGAGGACCCGTGGACCACCGACCGCTCGGGCGCACCGGCATCGCCGTCAGCGAGCTCACCCTCGGCGCGATGATGCTCGGCGGCGCCGGCAACCCCGACCACGACGAGGCGGTGCGCCTCGTGCACCGCGCCCTGGACGCGGGGATCACCACCATCGACACCGCCGACGTCTACTCCGGCGGGGAGTCCGAGGAGATCGTCGGCCGGGCCCTGGCCGGCGGGCGGCGCGACGGCGTCGTCCTCGCCACCAAGGTGGGGCTGCCGTTCGACGCCGACCCCAACCACCGCGGCGGGTCCCGGCGCTGGGTCGTGCAGTCGGTCGAGGCCTCGCTGCGGCGGCTGCGCACCGACTGGATCGACCTCTACCAGGTGCACCGCCTCGACCCCGCGACCGACGTCGACGAGACGCTGGGCGCGCTGTCGGACCTCGTCGCCCAGGGCAAGGTGCGGGCGGTCGGCGCCTCCACGGTGCCGGCGTCGGAGATCGTCGAAGCGCAGTGGACCGCCGAGCGGCGCGGGCGCGAGCGGTTCCGCACCGAGCAGCCGCCGTACTCGCTGCTCGTCCGCGGCGTCGAGACCGACGTGCTGCCCACCTGCCTGCGCCACGGGATGGGCGTGCTGACCTACAGCCCGCTGGCGGGGGGCTGGCTCACCGGCCGCTACCGCACGGGGCAGGATGCGCCCGCGTCGCGGCGGGCCGGGCGGTTCCCGGCGCGGTACGACCTCTCGTCCCCGACCGGCCGACGCAAGCTCGAGGCCGCCGACGCGCTCGCGGACCTCGCCGCGGAGGCGGGCCTGACGCTCGTCGAGATGGCCATCGCCTTCGTGCTGCGCCACCCGGCGGTGAGCACCGCGATCATCGGGCCGCGCACGCTCGAGCACCTCGAGTCCCAGCTCACCGCCGCCGACGTCGAGCTGCCGGAGGACCTCCTCGACCGCATCGACGCGGTCGTGCCGCCCGGTACGACGCTGGACCCGGCCGACGCGATGTCCACCTCGCCCGCGCTCACCGCGGCCGCGCGCCGGCGCTGAGTCCGTTGCCGTCCCGGCACGCGGGCTCGCGCTCCCGGCACGGCCTCGGGCACCCTGCCGCTGGTCGGGACGGGCCGGTGCCGGGACGGGCCGGGACGCGTCCGGCCGGCCGCACGAGGCACGGGGAGGACGGCGATGGCCGAGCAGGAGGGGGCGCGGGCCCCGCAGGAGCACGGGTTCGACGCGCCGTACTGGCAGCAGCACTGGCAGCGGGCTCAGGGCCGCCCGGGCGAACACCGGGCGGTTCCGAACCCGCACCTGGTCCGCGAGGTCGAGGGCCTCGCGCCCGGCGACGCCCTCGACGCCGGCTGCGGCGAGGGCGGGGACGCGCTGTGGCTCGCGGGCCGCGGCTGGCGGGTCGTCGGCGCGGACGTCTCCGCCGAGGCGCTCGCCCGCGCCGCGGGCCGTCCGGGCGCCGGCTCCGTCGCGTGGGTGCGGGCGGACCTCACGACCTGGGACCCCGGGCGGCGCTTCGACCTGGTGACGACGCACTACGCCCACCCGGCGATGCCGCAGCTCGCGTTCTACGGCCGGCTGGCCGGGTGGGTCGCGCCGGGCGGGACGCTGCTCGTCGTCGGGCACCTGCGCGGCGCGGGGCACGGCGCGGGGCACGGCGCAGGGCACGGCGCGGGGCACGGCGCAGGGCACGGGCACCCGGAGGGGGCGACGGTGGGCGTCGCCGACGTGGTGGCACGGCTCGACCCCGCGGCGTGGGACGTCGTGACCGCCGAGGAGCACGAGCGCGACGTCACCGCCCCCGACGGCCGGCAGCGGCGCCTGCACGACGCCGTCGTCCGGGCGGTCCGCCGGAGCTGACCCGCGGCGCGGCGGCGTGCGGTTCGATGGGCCGTACGCCGCCGCGCCGGGCCGCCGCCCGGCGCCACCGGGTCGGCGCCACCGGGTCGGGAGGACGCCCGTGCACCTCGCGCAGGTCAACGTGTCGCGGCTGCTCGCGCCGCTGCCGTCGCCGGGCTCGGCGGGCTTCGTCACCGCCTCCGGGCCCGTCGAGGCCGAGGGGGCCGCCGCGCCCGGGTTCGTCTGGCGCACCCACGTGACGGTGCCGGCGGGACGCCGTACGCACCCGTTCTCCTGGGACCTCGGCGACAGCGCCGGCCTCGTGGTCAACCTGTCGGTCTGGGAGTCCCTCGAGGCGCTGGACCGCTTCGTGCACGACGGCCTGCACCGCGAGGCGCTGCGCCGGCGCCGGGAGTGGTTCGCCCGGCACCCGGAGCCAACGAGCGCGCTCTGGTGGGTCCCCGTGGGGCGCCGGCCCCGGATGCCCGACGCCGCGGAGCGGCTGCGCCACCTGCGCGAGCACGGCCCCACCGCGTACGCCTTCACCGCGCGGCACCCCTGGCCGGCACCGGGCGACGGGGAGGGGCCCGCCGGCGCGGCCGCGCCGGCGGCCCGCGGCGCGGTCTGAGCGGGCCCGCTCGGCGCGGGTCAGTCGAGGCAGAACTCGTTGCCCTCGGGGTCGGCCATGACGACGTGCCCCGCGTCGAGCGGGGGCGACGGCTCGTGCCGCTCCAGCCGGCGCGCGCCCAGCGCCACGAGCCGCTCGGCCTCGGCCTCGAGCGCGGCCATCCGCTCCTCGCCGGACAGCCCCGGCGCGGCCCGCACGTCGAGGTGGACCCGGTTCTTGACCTGCTTGCCCTCGGGCACCCGCTGGAAGAACAGCCGCGGCGCCCTGCCGTCGGGGTCCACGACGGCCGAGGCGTCGTTGCGCCGCTCCGGCGGCACCCCGAACGCCTCCAGGGCCTCGTCCCACGAGGCGTACCCCGGCGGCGGGGCCTGCACGGCGGCGCCGAGCGCCTCGGCCCAGAACGCGGCCAGGGCCGCGGGGTCGGCGCAGTCGAAGGTCACCTGGACGTCGCGGGCCATGGCGTCTCCTCCCGGGGGCTCGGGAGCAGGCAACAGCGTCCCGGTCGGCCTGTCCAGCCCCTGCAGCGCGGCTACGCGGGGTCGGGCTCGTGGAGCCGCTGGTGCAGGACGTGGTCCTGCCAGGTGCCCGCGATGCGCAGGTAGCGCGGGGCCAGCCCGATCCGCTCGAAGCCGTTGCGGGCCAGGACGCGGCGGCTCGCGACGTTGTGCACGAGCGTGTCCGCCTGCAGCCGGTGCAGGCCGAGCTCCTCGAACGCCAGGCGCACGGCGAGCCCGACCGCCGCCGTCGCCACCCCCCGACCCGTCACGTGCTGCGCCACCCAGTAGCCGAGGTGCGCGGACTGGAACGCCCCCCGGACGACGTCGGCGACGGTGATGCGCCCGACGACGTCGCCGTCGAGCGTGATGACGAGCGGTACGGAGGTCCCGTCGGCGTGCCGCCGCAGGGCGCTGTCCACCTCCGCCTCCTGCCCGGCGGGCGTGAGGTGCTCGGGCCCGCGCTCGGGCTCCCAGGGGGCGAGGTGCTCGCGGCTGGCGACGAGCAGCCGGGACAGCGTCCCCGCGTCCGCCGGCTCGACGAGCCGCACCCCCACCCCCGCGCCGTCGACCACGGGCGGCAGCCTAGGCGCCGCCGGCCGGGACGAGCTCGCGCAGGAGGACCTCGACGCGGCGGCGGATCTCGTCACGGATGGGCCGTACGGCGTCGACGTCCTTGCCGGCGGGGTCGTCGAGCTTCCAGTCGAGGTAGCGCTTGCCCGGGAAGACCGGGCAGGCGTCGCCGCAGCCCATGGTGATGACGACGTCCGAGGCCTGCACGGCCTCGGGGGTGAGGACCTTCGGCTGCTGCCCGGCGATGTCGATCCCGACCTCGGCCATGGCCCGCACCGCGGAGGGGTTGACCCGGTCCTCGGGCTCGGAGCCGGCGGAGCGCACCTCGACCGCGTCGCCGGCGAGGTGGCTGAGCCAGCCGGCGGCCATCTGGGACCGGCCGGCGTTGTGGACGCAGACGAAGAGGACGCTGGGCTTGTCGGGCATCGGGGCCTCCGTGGTGGGGTCGTGGTCCGTCAGGGGGCGGGCGGCGCGTCGTGCCCTGTCACCGGTGCCCTCCGAGGGGGGTGGCGGCAGGGGGCGCCCCGGTGCCTGTGCCGGGGAAGAAGCGGCGGGCCCAGAGGCTCACGTACACCAGGCCGACGAGGACGGGCACCTCGATGAGCGGGCCGACGACCCCGGCGAGGGCCTGTCCGGAGGTGACGCCGAAGACCCCGATCGCCACGGCGATGGCCAGCTCGAAGTTGTTGCCGGCGGCGGTGAACGCCAGGGTGGCGGAGCGGGCGTACCCGAGGCCGAGGGCGCGGCCGAGCACCATCGACCCGGCCCACAGCAGGGCGAAGTACGCCAGCAGCGGCACCGCGATGAGGGCGACGTCGCCGGGGCGGCTGGTGATCGTGCCCCCCTGCAGCGCGAAGAGGACCACGATGGTGAAGAGGAGCCCGTACAGCGCGAACGGGCCGATCCGCGGCAGGACCCGGGACTCGTACGCCTCCCGCCCGAGGCGCCGCTCGCCGAGGGTGCGGGTGAGGTAGCCGGCGACGAGCGGGATGCCGAGGAACACCAGCACCGAGCGCGTGATGTCCCAGACCGACACGTCCAGCGAGGTCTGGTCCAGCCCCAGCCAGCCGGGGAGCAGGTCCAGGTAGAACCAGCCCAGCGCGCCGAAGGCCACGACCTGGAACACCGCGTTGATCGCGACGAGGACGGCGCCGGCCTCGCGGTCGCCGCAGGACAGGTCGTTCCAGATGAGGACCATGGCGATGCAGCGGGCCAGCCCGACGATGACGAGGCCGGTGCGGTACTCGGGGTGGTCGGCGAGGAAGGCCCAGGCGAGGGCGAACATCACCGCGGGCCCGACGACCCAGTTGAGCACCAGCGAGGCGCCGAGCAGCCGCCGGTCGCCGGTGACCGCGCCCAGCTCGCCGTACCGGACCTTGGCCAGGACCGGGTACATCATGAGCAGCAGGCCGAGGGCGATGGGCAGGCTCACGTCGCCGACCCGGACCGCGTCGAGCGCGTCGTCCAGGCCGTCGACGGCGCGCCCGAGCAGGAGCCCGGCGGCCATCGCAGCGACGATCCAGAGCGGCAGGAACCGGTCGAGCGTGGAGAGCCGGGCCAGGACGGGGGCGTCCTCGCCGCGGCGCGGGGTCTCGGCGACGACGTCGCTCACGTGCTGCCTCTCGGTGGGGGTGGTGGGCCGGTCAGCCGCAGCAGGCGGCGGGCTCGGGGTCCGGGCGCAGGTCGGTCGAGCAGACGCCGGTGGCGGGCAGGTCGAGGCGCACCTCGTCGGCCGCGGCGGTGTCGCCGGCCAGGGCGGCGACGACGGAGCGCACCTGCTCGTTGCCGGTCGCGACGAGGAAGGTGGGCGCCCGGCCGTACGACTTGGACCCCACGACCCACAGCCCGGGCTCGGGCTGGGCGAGCTCGTGGTGGCCGTGCGGCGGGACGGTGCCGCAGGAGTGGTGCTCGGGGTCGATGAGCGGGGCGAGCGCCCGGGGCGCCTCCAGGCCGGGGTCGAGGTCGAGGCGCACCTCGGAGAGGACGTCGAGGTCGGGGCGGGAGCCGGTGGCCGCGACCACGGTCGCCACCCCGGTCAGCGTCCGCTCGCTCCACCCGTCGCTGCCCGTGACGTCGACGGCCGGACCGTCCGCGGTGGGCACGAGGTCGAGCCGCGCGGTGCGGAAGCCGGGCACCAGCTCCACGCGCCCGGACGCGACGAGCGCGCGCAGCAGGCTGCCGATCGCGCCCCGCGCCGGGAGCTGGTCGGCCGCTCCCCCGCCGTACAGCCGGCGCGGGGTGCGCGAGCGGATCGCCCACAGCAGCTCCGTGCCCGGCTCCTCCTCGGCGAGACGGGCCAGGGCGAGGAGCGTGCCGGCCGCGGAGTGGCCCATCCCGACGACGAGCGTGCGGCGGCCCGCGAAGCGGGACCGGTCGGCGCCGAGCACGTCCGGCAGGCCCCCGACGACCAGGCCCGCCGCGCGCGCCTCGGCCTCGCCGAGCGCCGGCAGGCCGTTCGCCCCGAGCGGGCACCGCTCCCCGGTGCCCGAGGCGTCGAGCACCGCGCGGGCGCGCAGCTCCTCGAGCGAGCCGTCGCGGCGGCGCACGCGCACGACGAGGGGGCGGGCGTCCGGACCGGTCGTGCGGGCCTTGTCCATGCCCTCGCGGGCCACGGCCACCACCCGGGCGCCCGTGCGCACGGTGCCCAGCGCCGCCGCGAGGGGCTCGAGGTAGCGCTCGACGAGCTCCCGGCCGGTCGGCGGCACCTCGCCCTCCGGTCGGACCCAGCCGGTCGGGGCGAGGACCCCCGCCGCCTGGCGGTCCAGGAGCCAGCGCCAGGGGGTGAAGGTGCGCACGTGGCCCCAGCCGAGCACCGCCGCCCCGGCGCGGTCGCCGGCCTCGAGCACGACGTGCGGGACGCCGTACCCCGTGAGGTGCGCCGCCGCCGCGAGCCCGGCGGGCCCGGCGCCGACGACCACGACGGGCAGGTCCGCGGTGCTGCTGCTCATGGCCGGTGGCCCTCCCGTGGCGGTCCTTCGACGTTCGTCGAACGCGGTCACTGTGCCGGAGCCCTTCGACGTACGTCAAGGAGCGTGGCACCATCGCCCTCGTGCCCAAGACGCTGCCCGTGCTGGAGGACACCGCCCCGCTGCGGTGCGGACCGCTCGACGCCGCCCCCGGGGCGCTGCCGTACGAGACCGCGGTCGCCCTCGCCGTGCGGCTGAAGGCGCTCGCGGACCCGGTGCGGGTGCAGCTCGTCAGCTACCTGCTGGCCCGGCCCGCGCTCGAGGCCTGCACGTGCGACCTCGCGCCGGCCGTGGGGCTGAGCGAGCCGACGGTGAGCCACCACCTCAAGCAGCTGCTCCAGGCCGGCCTGGTCGAGAAGGAGCGCCGCGGCGCCAACGTGTTCTACCGGCTCGTCCCGGACTCGGTGAGCGCGGTGGGCCGCACGCTCACCCTGTCCTGCTGCTGAGCGCCCCCTCGCGGGCGCACCGGGGGCCCGCGCGGGGCGGACGCTCCCCGCGCCGATGAGCCCGGCCCCGGGCGACGGTCGTACCGGATGATGGCGGCGGACGAGCCCGAGGAGACCGCGATGACCGAGCCCACCACGCGCACGCTGGAGGTGCCGGGCGCCGTCCTGGCGTACGACGTCCGCGAGGGCACCGGCGACGAGCCGCCGCTGCTGCTCGTCGGGTCGCCCATGGGCGCCGCCGGCTTCGCCACGCTGGCGGGGCACTTCCCGCACCGCACCGTGGTGACGTACGACCCGCGGGGCGTGGAGCGCAGCCGGGTCACGTCGGGGCGGGTGCGGACCGAGGTGGCGGAGCACGCCGAGGACCTGCACGCCGTCGTCGGGGCGGTGGGCGGCGGTCCGGTGGACGTGTTCGGCAGCAGCGGCGGCGCGGTCAACGCCCTCGAGCTCGTGGTCAGGCACCCCCGGGACGTGCGGACCCTCGTCGCGCACGAGCCCGCGTCCGCGCCGGTGCTGCCGGACCGGGAGCAGGCGCTGGCCGCGTGCCGCCGGGTGGCGGAGGTCTACCAGGAGCGGGGCCACGGCGCGGGCATGGCCGCCTTCATCGCGGTCGTGGCGCACGAGGGCCCGTTCCCGGACGGCTTCCTCGCCGACCCGCCGGACCCCGCCGCCTTCGGGATGCCCGCGGACGACGACGGCACCCGCGACGACCCCCTGCTCGGCCGGAACATGCTCGCGAGCACGGGGCACGAGCACGACCTGGCCGCGCTGCGCGTGGCGCCGACGCGGGTCGTCGTGGCCGCCGGCGAGGCGTCCGGCGCCCAGATGGCCCGCCGCGGCGCCGAGGGGATGGCCCGCCGGCTGGGGGTCGAGCTGACGGTGTTCCCCGGCGACCACGGCGGCTTCCTCGGCGGCGAGTACGGCCAGACCGGCGAGCCCGAGGCCTTCGGGAAGCGGCTGCGCGAGGTCCTCGAGGGCTGAGGGCCGGGACCGGGGGGCCGGGGCTCGGTGGACGCCGCGGAGGTCGCGCACCGCTTCGGGCTCGGGGACGTGGTGGTCGTGCCCGCGGCACCCGCGGCGCGGGGGCTGCGGGGTGCCGTGCGGCGCCTGGTGACCACGACGGGCACCTGGGCGGTGAAGGTCGCGGACGCGCCCGTCGGCGACGCGTCCGCCGTGGCCGGGACGACCCGCGCGGCGGAGGCTGCGGCGCGGCTGCAGGAGGCGGCGCGACGGGGCGGGGTGCCGGCGCCCGCGGTGCGCCGTACGCGGGAGGGGGCCGCGGTCGCGGTGCTGCACGGCCGGGCGGTCCGGGTGCAGGGGTGGGTGGACGTCGACCCCCCGGACGACCGGCTGGACCCCGCGGCCGTGGGGCGGGTCCTGGCCGCGGCGCACCGGGCGGGCGGGCCCGCGCGGGGCCCGGTCGGGCCCTGGTACGGCGCGCCCGTCGGCGCCGCCGCCTGGGACCGCCTCGCGGCCCGCTCGCTCGCCGCCGGCGCCCCCTTCGGCGCGTCCCTCGCGGCCGCCCGGGCCGAGCTGGTCGCGCTCGACGCCCTCGTGTCGCCGCCCGAGGACCTGCTGACCTGCCACCGCGACCTGTGGGCGGACAACCTCCGCGGCACCCGGGGCGGGGGCCTCTGCGTCCTCGACTGGGACGAGAGCGGCCCCGCGGACCCGGCGCAGGAGCTGGGCTACGTCCTGTTCGAGTTCGCGCGGGACGACCCGTCGCGGGCGCGCGGGCTCGTCGCCGCGTACGAGGCCGCCGGCGGGCCCGCGCGGCTGCGCCGGCTCGGGCAGTTCGGCATGCTCGTCGCCCAGCTGGGCCACCTGCTCGAGGACGCGGTCGAGCAGTGGCTCGCGGCGGGTGGGGCTCCGAGCGCGCAGCGGGCTGCCGAGGTGCTGGACGACCTGCACTCCCGAGAGCGGCTGCACGTCCTGCTGGAGGCGGCGCGGGCGTGACGCCCGCGCCGCCGTCAGGGACGGTCCCGGCCGGGGCCGCCGGCTCAGTCCAGGAGGAAGGTCCAGATCCTGCTGATGGCGCCGTCGGCGACCAGCGCGACGTCCGCGCCGCGCACGACCGGCGGTTGCCCGGCGGGCCCGAAGCCCCAGGCGAGGTAGCCCAGGTCGTGGTTGACGAGGACCGGCCCCGCGGGGGCGAAGACGAAGCCAGGGGCCTCGTCGAGGATCCGCTGCGCCTTGGCGCCCAGCGCGTCGTGCCCGGTGACGGTCTCGTCGGGGTCGGAGAAGGTGACGTCGGGGGCGTACGTCCGCTCGATGGCCGCCCGGCGCCGCTCGGGGTCCCGCTCGCCGAAGACGTCGAGCAGGTTGGCCCGCAGGAGCTCGGCGGTGTCAGCCACGCCCGGCCCCGGCTGCCTCGTCCGTGCCGAGGACGCGGGACAGGAAGGCGACGCCCTGGGCGATGGCCGCCTCGGCGGCGTACGTGCGCCGCAGCGGGTTCAGGCCGACGAAGTCGTGGATGATCCCGCCGTAGCGGACCGCCGTCACGGGGACGCCGGCGGCGCGCAGCTTGGCCGCGTACGCCTCGCCCTCGTCCCGCAGCACGTCCGCCTCGGCGACGACGACGAGCGCCTCGGGCAGCCCGGCGAGGTCCTCCGTCGTCGCCCGCAGCGGGGACGCGGTGATCCCCGCGCGTGCCGCCGGGTCCGTCGTGTACTGGTCCCAGAACCAGCGCATGCCCTCGCGGGCGAGGAAGTAGCCCTCGGCGAACTGCTCGTACGAGCCGGTGTCGAAGCGCGCGTCCGTGACGGGGTAGTAGAGGAGCTGCCCCGCGAGGGCCGGGCCGCCGCGCTGCTTGGCCAGGATCGTCGCGACGGTGGCCATGTTGCCGCCCACGGAGTCGCCGGCCACGGCGATCCGCGCGGCGTCGAGCCCCTCGTCCGCGCCCTGGTCCCGGATCCAGTCCAGGACGGCGTAGACCTGCTCGACCTGCGTCGGGTACTTCGCCTCGGGCGCGAGGTCGTAGTCGGGGAAGACGACGGCGGCGCCCGTCCCGACGGCGATCTCGCGGACCAGCCGGTCGTGGGTGTCGGGGCCGCCGAAGACCCATCCCAGGCCGTGCACGTAGAGCACGACCGGCAGCACGCCCGTCGCGCCCGACGGCCGGACGATCCGCACCCGCACGGAGCCGGTCGGCCCGCCCTGCACCGTCAGGTCCGTGACGTCGGCGTCGAGCAGGGGCGGCGGCGGGTCGGTCTGCACGGCGACGGCGATCCGCCGCCCCTCCTCGGGCGGCAGCTGGAAGAGGAACGGCGGCGTGCTGTTCGCGTCGGCGAACGCCTGCGCCGGGGCCTCGAGCACGGGCTCGACGGGCTCGCTCATGGGGGCACCTCCGGGTGGTCGTCGGCGGGTCGTCCCCACGTCCGCGGGAGGACGAGCGCAAACTACATGACATGTCACCCATGGACCAGCCCCCTCGGGACGCGCTCACGGCGGAGCAGCAGGAGGTCTGGTTCGCGTGGATGCGGGTCGCGCTGCGGATGACGTACGAGATGAACCGGCAGCTCCAGGCGGACAGCCCGCTGTCGCTCCCGGACTACCACGTGCTCAACGCCCTCGCGGACTCCCCGGGCGAGCGGCTGCAGGTCGGTGCGCTGGCCGCGCGCATCGGCTGGGAGCGCAGCCGGCTCTCCCACCACCTGCAGCGGATGAGCGGGCGGGGCCTCGTGGCGCGCACCGCGTCCGGCTCGGACCGCCGGGCCACGGACGCCACCCTCACCGACGCCGGGAGGTCGGCGCTGCTCGCCGCGACCCCCGACCACGCGCGCCTGGTCAGGACCCTGTTCTTCGACGGGCTCGACCCCGCGCTCCTCGCGCCGCTGCGCACGGCGCTCGAGCAGGTCCACGCGCAGCTGCTCGCCGAGGGCACCCTGCCGAGCCCCGGTGCGCCGCAGCACCGGCTCGCTGGGCTCGGCGACGGGGACTGACGGCGGCGCCGCTGCTCCCTGGGCTCAGCCGGCTGCCCGTACGGCCGATGGGCCCGCGTGGCCGGTCGCAGAGGCACCAGCGCGCTGCGACCTCCGTGCGCGCGCTGGCGCGGCCGGGAGCTCGCGCTCCGGCACCCGGTCGTCGCCGCACTGGTCGGGGCGAGCGGCCTGGGCTACGGCCTGGCCCGCACCGGCGACTGCACGGTGCAGTGGCGCGGCACCGCCGCCTGCGCCCTGCACCTGCCGTGGGAGGGGACGGTCGCCGGTGGGGTCGCGTACGGGCTCCTCGCCGCGCCCCTGCTGCTCGTCGCACTGCGGATCGGTCGACGCGCCGGGGCCGGACCTGGCACGGGAACCGGCCGTGGCGGGTCGTCGACGTGACGTGCCACAGCCTCACGCGGGTCGGGTGAGGCGCTGGGCGAGGTGGCGTTCGTGGCGGCGGGGCCGCTGCTCGGGGTCGACCCAC